>JBEKBU010000042.1:0-19792 GCA_050015235.1 Methylomonas sp.
CTCGAAGTCGATTTCGATTTGTCCGATGTTATGTTTGTGGCGACCGCCAATACCATGAATATACCGCCGGCGTTACTGGATAGAATGGAGATTATCCGTTTATCCGGATATACGGAAGACGAGAAAATTAATATAGCCATGCGCTTTTTAATACCTAAACAAATTAAAAACAACGGGTTGTCAAAAAATGAAATCAGTATTTCGGAGGCGGCCGTTAGAGATATTATTCGCTATTATAGCCGCGAAGCCGGGGTGCGGGGATTAGAGCGGGAAATTTCAAAAATTTGCCGGAAGGTTGTCAAGAGCTTATTGTTAAAAAGCGAAAAAGGCTGCGTTGACGTCACGGAAACCAATTTGAACGATTATCTGGGCGTTCGGCGCTTTAATTACGGAATAGCGGAAGACGAGGATCAAATCGGCCAAGTAACCGGTTTGGCCTGGACAGAAGTGGGCGGCGAATTGTTGACGATCGAAACGGCGGTGATGCCGGGTAAAGGTAAACAATTAACCACCGGTAAGTTGGGCGATGTCATGAAAGAGTCCATCGAGGCCGCCGTTACCGTTGTCAGGAGCCGGGCAAATGTTTTGGGCATAGACAATGAAATTTTTCAAAAAAGCGATATACATATCCATGTTCCTGAGGGCGCTACTCCCAAAGATGGGCCTAGCGCGGGCATAGGCATGTGTACCGCGATTATTTCGGCGCTCGCCAAAATACCTGTGCGCGCCGATGTGGCGATGACCGGAGAAATTACTTTACGCGGTGAAGTTTTGCCCATAGGCGGATTAAAAGAAAAATTATTGGCCGCCCATCGCGGCGGTATCAATACTGTTATTATTCCGGCGGAAAACGAAAAAGACCTGACCGAAATTCCTGAGAACATTAAGCAGAACCTGACTATAAATTGTGTGCGCTGGATTGATGAAGTGCTTGATATTGCATTGCAATATAAACCGACGCCTCTCGAAACGGCGGCGGAAATCGTTGAGAGCGGCGTGGGGAAAAATGAAATTAAAACGCCGATTTTGACTGCTCATTAATTTCATAATTCTGAAAAAATTTAAGCTAGAGTCATTTACAAGCTTGACATGTACAGTTGGCGATTGTTATAAATACCGCATCTCTTTCCAGTATCGAGAGACTGTAAGTCGGTCAAGTGAGTTGCCGGGTTGCAGGGCAAAAACAACTGCTTGATTGATGAGCACAATTACAACTACAACCCAAGGGTAAATAAATGAATAAATCGGAACTTATCGATGCTATTGCTGGTGCGTCACAATTGACTAAAACCGATGCCGGCCGTGCTTTGGACGGGTTTATTAAAGCCGTGTAGAGCGCCTTAAAAGCAGGCGAATCCGTTGCTTTAGTTGGTTTTGGCACTTTCGAAGTTAAAGAAAGAGCGGAACGCAAAGGCCGTAATCCGCAAACCGGTGAAGAAATAACAATAAAAGCCGCAAAAATTCCATCTTTTAAAGCTGGTAAAACTTTAAAAGATGCTGTAAACTAGCAGCTCTTTAGTCGGGTGCTTAGCTCAGCTGGGAGAGCATCGCCCTTACAAGGCGAGGGTCGGGGGTTCGAACCCCTCAGCACCCACCAGACTTAGGAGCGGTAGTTCAGTTGGTTAGAATACCGGCCTGTCACGCCGGGGGTCGCGGGTTCGAGCCCCGTCCGCTCCGCCAAACAGAGACCTCGGGCCGTTTTGGTTCGGGGTTTTTTTTTGTTCTTTTGTATTCATGCCTGGTGAGATCAGGTCTAAATCTGTTTAGGGACAGAGTATGTTATTAGATATTAGAGAAAAAGTGCATGGTGTATTTGCATCTGTCGTATTGGTGCTGGTTTGTATTCTGTTTGGTTTGTGGGGGATACAAAATTATTTGGGCGGAGGCAAGGAAAATCCTATCGTGTCGGTGGGCGACAAGGATTTTTTTCAAAGCGATGTAAATCGCGCCTATCAACAGTATCTCCAAAGTTTGTCAGGTATGAAGTTTGATGAAGAGACTATTCGAAAACAGGCTTTAGGCAAATTAGTCAGGGATGAAGTCCTCTGGCAATATGTACGGGATGAAAAGTTGGCGGTTAGTGACGAAACCGTGAAAGACGTTCTCAAAAACCTGGAGTATTTTCGAAAAGACGGCAAGTTCGATAAAGACCAGTATCGGGCGCTGCTTAATTCACAAGGCATGTCTTCCGAAGAATTAATAAGCCGGATGAAAAAAGCCATCATGATGGAGCAATTTCAGCGCGCTATTACCGACAGTAGTTTTGTTACAGCGGCTGAAGTTAACGGTTTTTTTAAAATTCAAAACCAAAAGCGCGATTTGGAATATTTGACCATGCCGCTGCCCGAAGTCACGGAAGAGCCGAGTGATGATGAAATTTCCGCCTATTACCAGCAACATCTAGATGCGTATCAAACCGAAGAGCAGGTGTCCATTGATTATGTAGAATTGTCGTTGGATAAATTGGCGGCTGACGTTATTCCAACTGAAGAACAATTACAAAGTTATTACGAGGAGCAGAAAGCCCAATTCACTACCAAGGAGCGCAGAAGAATTAGCCATATACTTTTTGCTTTCACTAAAGATCCGGCGGCTGACGAACAGGCTTTACAGAAAGCTATCCAAGCCAAACAGGAATTAAGCCATAAAGATTTTGCCAAACTGGCGGCTGAAATATCCGACGATAAAGCCTCCGCCAAAAAAGGTGGCGATTTAGGCTTGTTTAGCGTCGGGGTTATGGAAAAAGCTTTTGAAGACGTCGCGTCCAAACTCAAATTGAATGAAGTTTCCGACCCGGTGAAGTCGGCTTTTGGTTACCATCTGATTAAAGTAACCGAACTGGTTCCCGGCGAAGTAAAAACCTATGCGGCGATTAAGCCGGAGCTAATTAAGTCTTATCAAAAAGCCCAGGCTGAAAATGCTTTTAATAATCTGGCCGAAAAGGTCACTGAAGTCAGTTATGAAAATCCGGACAATCTGAACGCGGCCGCTAAATTATTAGGCGTGGAGATCAAAAAAACCGCATTGTTCGGTCGTAATCACGGCGAAGGGATTGCGGCTGATGAGAAAGTTAGGCAGGCGTCATTTTCTGAAGACGTTTTAAAAGGCAATAATAGCGAGCCGCTGGAAATCGGCAACGATAAGCTGGTGGTGTTACGTATGCAGTCGCATCTTCCATCGGTCAACAAAGAGCTTAAAGAAGTTAAGGCTGAGATTATTAAGGCTTTACAGCATGAAAAGGCGCAGCAAAAAGCCGTAGCGACAGCGGATCAGATTAAGAATGAACTCATGGCCGGTAAATCAATGTCCAAACTGGCGGAAAGTTATCATCTAACCATGAAAAAGCTTAACGACGTAGGCCGTAATGCGCCCGGTTTACCGCCGGAATTGAATCAGGCGGTATTCAGAGCGGCGAAACCGCAAAACGGACAGCCCAGCGTTATCGTGCTGAGCGATCCGGCGGGCGGTAAAATAATCGTCAGCATCATTAAGGTTACCGAGGGTGAAATGACCGAAGCCGATAAAGCCAAGCAGGCCGTGCTTGAGAAAAGCATTGCCGACGCTTTCGGCAAGGCTCAGTTTGATGCGGTGTTAAACGCCTTGCAGGCCCGGGCGGACATTAAGATGTATGCGGCGCAGAAACAATAGAAGCGGTTTATGACTTAAACCCGCAAGCCCGGCCGATGAACATAAATTCCTCTGTCGGGTTTGCCGGTTTGTTAAAAACTCCGCTTATTTAATTTTCAATAATTCTTTACCTTCGCTGTTGAAATGGCAAATGCCTGAAGCAAAGTAAGTACATTCCTCGGATTGCTCCAATTTGGCGCCATTATCGGTTAATGTCACTTTTATTGAACATATGCGCGCTTCGCCTTCAATATGTTTTTTCATAATCAGTTCATTGGCGGAAACCGCTTTCGCATCGCCGCTGACATGAGCTGAACAAGCGTTACGGCCGGCTTCGGCGGCGTTAGGTTCAAAATCCACGTCGGCGGTTACGGAAATGTCATTGCCGATTTTGGTGATTTTTAAATGTTGCACATGGTTGCCGTCGCGCAGAATATAGTGATCTGTAGCGGCGAATGCGCTATTGGAAATCAGCAAGGCAATGATCGGTAACAAGTTTTTTTTCATTAATTTTTTCCTCGGTTTTGTTAAGTGCTTGCAACTGTATGGCGCCAAGCTCCGCTTAGCGCCAAATTCAGCGCTGATATCAGTCGAATCTTTATTGTATAACAAACATACAGAAAATTTTAAACCGATGCATGTACTTAATCTAAATAACCGGCATACATGGATGGCCGGCGCGTAACAAGCACTAAAATGTATCGGTAATCTAATTACATGCCGCCTATAGCATGGGCGTAAAAATTATTTTGAACTTTTTATCCATCCCTTGCGTCAGCCCCCTTCCAGGTTGGCGGGTAATTAAATTGTAACGTTTTGTTTTGGAAAAGTAATTTTTTTATAAGACATTTAAAAAATGTCGGATCGAAAATTTTTCTAGACATTACAAAATTTTTTCATTAGAATTCTCCTACCTTGATGGGTATTTAGATTCGATCCCAACGGGTCGATCATCTTTTAGGGGGAGGGGAGCGGCCTGTAATTAAGGCTAATAATAACAATAAAAAACAGTAACTGCTTTACTAAACTGCCTTTATGGCAGGCGTCCGAACAATAAAATATAACAACAGGACGGGCCCGCGATAGCGGGCTTTTTATTGCCGGTCATTCAATGTCCTACTAAATATTACTGTAGCATTGGCTACAGCCTATAATTGTCATATAATCAGCACACTCCATGATTGTAGGTTTGCCGGATTTTCCGGCTAAACCGAGTATTTCCGGATGCTAGCTCTAAACTAATTCCAGTTTATACAAACTTTTTGGCGCTGTCGTGGTCGAATTTTGTATGCATATGTCCAAGCTTGTTTGAGAAAAAGTAAATAAACAATTGATAATATTTGTTATTTTTGTTTAAATCTTGCTTTAGTAAAATTTTTTAGCGGCCCTGTCGGCGACGCCGACAGGCATAATTGATTCCAAAAAATTCTATAGGTTTAAATATGGCGCGAGTTACAATTGAAGATTGTTTAGAAAATATTGATAACCGTTTTAAATTGGTGCTTCTTGCCAGTAAAAGAGCGCGTCAGTTGGAAAAAGGCGCGGACGAGTTTGTGCCGCGCGGCAAAGATAAGGATACCGTGCTTGCCCTACGCGAGATTGCCGGCGGTTTTGTTACTGAAGAGAACATTGACCGTTTACATACCGGAGGATACATCTCCGAAACCCATATAGAGATTTAAACGTTGATATGCCCGAGATAGCCGTTAAGCCCATAGATGATACTTTGGAGCATCCTGAAGAGAAGCTCCTTAATCAGCTCTGCGGCATTTTAAAAGGTTATCTTGACGAGCAGCAAATCAACGACATTGTCCGGGCTTATCACTTTAGCGCCGATGCGCATTCCGGCCAGTTCCGTAAAAGCGGCGAAGCCTACATTTGCCATCCGGTTTCGGTGGCGATTACGCTGGCGACCATGCATATGGACGCTAACGGCATTATGGCCGCCATATTGCACGATGTCATTGAAGATACCTCGGTTACAAAGCGAGTCGTTTGTGAAAAATTCAACTCGGAAGTTGCGGAATTGGTGGATGGCGTTACCAAGCTTTCGCAAATCGATAATCGTTCGCGCGCCGAAGCTCAGGCCGAGAATGTCAGGAAAATGTTCCTGGCGATGGCGAAAGACCTACGGGTAATTATCGTAAAATTGGCTGATCGCCTGCACAATATGCAAACCTTGAGCAACATGCCTAACGAAAAGAAACGGCGTATTGCTAAAGAAACACTGGAAATTTATGCTCCGATCGCCAATCGGCTCGGCATGAATGAAATTCGGCATCAACTGGAAGCCTTGGGCTTCAAAGCCATGTACCCGCGCCGCTACGCCACGCTTAGTAACGCGGTTAAAAAATCGCGCGGCAACAGCAAGGAAATTATCGATACGATACAGCGGGCCATTCAGCAGCGATTACTCGATATATGCCTGGATTGTACTGTAGCGGGCCGGGAAAAAAATATCGCCAGTATTTATCAAAAAATGCTGGTAAAAAAAATATCGTTCACGGATGTTTTTGATGTTTATGCGTTTAGGATTTACTGCCAACAAGTTGATGACTGTTACCGCGCCTTAGGCTGCGTTCACAACTTGTTCAAACCGATTCCGGGCCGGTTCAAGGATTATATCGCCCTGCCAAAAGCCAACGGTTATCAATCCTTGCACACCATATTGATGGGGCCTTACGGCGTGCCGATCGAAATTCAGATCCGCACGAACGAAATGCATCGTATGTCCGAATCGGGCATCGCCGCACATTGGCTGTATAAATCCGATAAGGATAAAAGCGAAATTATCCAAGCCCGCGCGAATGAATGGTTGCGGGATCTATTGGAGATTCAAAAATCGGCGGGCGATTCGCTGGAGTTTATCGATAATTTAAAAGTCGATCTATTCCCGCAGGAGGTATTTGTTTTTACGCCCAAAGGCAAGATTATCAAATTGCCGCGCGGCGCAACGATAGTCGATTTCGCTTATATGGTGCATACCGATGTCGGCAATGCCTGTATTTCCGCGCGCATCGACAGAAAATTGGTGCCGTTGCAAACCAAACTGGAAAACGGCATGACTATCGAGGTCATCACGGCTTCTTGGGCTCGGCCCAACCCATTATGGCTAAACTTTGTCATTACCGCCAAGGCGCGCAGTTGTATCCGGGCGTTTTTAAAGAATTTTAAACAGCAGGAAGCAATCACTCTCGGCCGCCGTCTGTTGGAAAAAGAGCTGAACTCCTACAATATTCAATTGGAGCAAATCAGTAATACCCGCATTCTGCAAGTTTTGCAGCAGATGAAAAAGCATTCGCTTAATGAACTGCTGGAAGATATCGGGCTGGGCAATAAAATGCCGTTTCTAGTCGCCAAACATATTGCCCAGACGGATGTAAACGCAAGTTTTAATATGAATGAACGGGATTTGACCCATAGCAAACCCCTGATTATAAAAGGCACGGAAGGCATAGTCGTCAGTCTGGCGAAATGCTGCCGGCCTATTCCGGGCGATTCGATTATCGGTTTTTTTAATCCGGGTAAGGGTATAGTCGTTCATCATCACTCCTGCCGTAACAGCAACGAAGTCAGAAAAAAACAAACTACCTGGCTGGATGTGGAATGGAGCCCTGAAGCCGTCGGAGAATTTCCGGCCGAAATTCGTATCGAATTATTGAATCAGCGCGGCTCTTTGGCGACTATCGCCTCGACCATTTCCAGCATGGATTCCAATATAGAAAATATCACCGTCGTCAGTCAGGATAACCGCGTATCCGTCGATTTGCTGACGTTGGCGGTCAGGGATCGGGTACATTTGGCCGGCATCATCCGTAAACTTAAAAAACTCTCCATCGTATTAAAAATTACCCGCATCAAGGCATAATCATGAACAAGGAAATTATCACGACACCGTTCGCTCCGCAGGCGATAGGCACTTATTCCCAGGCCGTCAAAGTTAATGATACCGTTTATCTTTCCGGGCAAATCGCGCTCGACCCCGAAACGATGGAAGTGGTGACCGGCGACATCAACGCCCAGATCCGCCGGGTGTTCGATAATCTGAAAGCCGTCGCCGCCGCCGCCGGCGGCGAATTGGGCGACATCGTCAAACTTAATGTGTTTTTAACCAATCTCAGCTATTTCCCTATCGTTAATCAAATCATGGCCGATTATTTTAGCGAACCTTATCCGGCCCGCGCGGTAGTGGGCGTCGCCGCCTTACCTAAAGGCGTGGACGTGGAGATGGACGCGATTCTGGTGCTGCGTAACGAATATTACTGATAACCTTGGGCGGTTTCCGTTGGCATGAACCGTCAGCAACCCGGCGCACAACCGGTCGGCAGTTTGGCCGGTATAGGCCCGCAGTCGGCGGCTCGGCTGCAAAAATTAGGCGTACGCACCGTACAGGATCTGCTGTTTCACCTGCCATTGCGTTATCAGGACCGAAGCCGGATAACGCCCATAAGCCGTTTGCAGCCGGGACTACCGGCTTTAGTCTGCGGTACGGTAGAGTTTATCGATACGCTGCTGCGCGGCAGACCCAGCGTGGTCTGCCGCATCGTAGACGAGAGCGGCGCTTTGTCGTTGCGCTTTTTTCATTTTTCCGTGCAGCAAACCAGGCAATTAAAGCCGGGGGTAATGCTGGCTTGTTTCGGAGAGGCGCGTTACGGATTTTCCGGGCTGGAGATGGCGCACCCTGAATATAAAATTATCCAGTCCGCCGCGCAGGCGACCGAAGCGACGCTCACTCCGGTTTATCCGCTTACCGAAGGATTAACGCAAAATAGCCTTAGAAAAGCCATTAATCAAGCCATACAATTATGCCTGGCCGGAAATGCGGCGTTAACCGACTGTTTACCCGCCGAGCTTTTGCAGCGCTATCAGTATCCTGATTTAAAAGAAGCGTTATTAACCTTGCATAATCCAGCGCCGGATATCTCGATCAACGCCTTAACGTCCGGTCATCTGCCGGCATTGAAACGATTGGCGTTCGAAGAGTTTCTAGCCCATCATCTGGGTTTGCTGCGCGGTAAAATGGCTTATAAAAACCAGCAAGCGCCGCAATTTTCATTAGACGCGGCGGCAAAACAGCGCTTTATTCAACGTCTGCCGTTTCAATTGACCCAGGCCCAACTAAGGGTGGCGGCCGAAATCGAAAAAGATTGCAGTCTGGATCAACCCATGCTGCGCTTAGTGCAGGGCGACGTCGGTTCCGGTAAAACCATTGTCGCGGCCTTGGCGGCTTTGTCTGCCGTCAATTCCGGTTATCAGGCGGCGGTGATGGCGCCAACCGAGCTGCTTGCCGAGCAGCATTTTCATAATTTTAGTTTATGGTTTGCCGATAGCGGCGTACAAGTGGGCTGTCTGACCGGCCAACTAAAGGGCAAACCGCGGCAATCCGCATTACAAGCGTTGGCCGGCGGCGATATGCAAATTGTAATTGGCACTCACGCCCTGTTTCAGGAGCAAGTGCTGTTCAATAAACTGGGATTGGTGGTTATCGACGAACAGCACCGCTTTGGCGTTAACCAGCGTATTGCGATACGGGAAAAAGGCCGGCGCGCCGGATTGGGGCCGCATCAGTTAATCATGACGGCCACGCCCATACCCCGCACCTTGGCCATGCTGAATTATTCGGATTTGGACATTTCCATTATCGATGAGCTTCCGCCCGGGCGTAAACCGGTGACCACCCGGATTATTTCTTCGGAACGCCGCGAAGAAGTAATTAGCCGCATCGAAGACTGGGTAGCCCGTCGGCGGCAGGTTTATTGGGTATGTACGTTAATCGAGGAATCGGACGCCTTGCAGTGCGAAGCCGCCGAAAAAACCGCCGCCTATCTGACGCAAGTTTTAGCCAATGTGCGTATCGGTTTAGTGCACGGGCGCATGAAGGCCAGTGAAAAAGAACGCGTTATGCAGGCGTTTAAACAACGCGAATGCGATTTACTGGTCGCCACTACCGTTATTGAAGTCGGCGTGGACGTGCCGAACGCCGGTTTGATGATTATCGAAAACCCGGAAAGATTGGGCCTGTCGCAACTGCATCAATTGCGCGGCAGGGTAGGCCGGGGCGATCTGGATAGTTATTGCCTGCTGCTCTATCAAGCGCCGCTTTCGCAGCTAAGTAAACAACGCCTTGGGATTTTGAAAGAAAGCAACGACGGTTTTGTTATTGCCGAAAAAGATCTGGAGCTGCGCGGACCGGGCGAGCTGATCGGGACGCGCCAAACCGGGCAAATTCAGTTTAAAATTGCCGACTTAAGCCGCGACAGCGCCTTGCTGGAGTCGGTGCCGGAGGCCGCGCAATTCATCAGCAGGCGACACCCGCAAGCCATACCGGAACTGATCCAGCGCTGGCTGGGCGTTGAAAATAAAATTAACGAAGGGATAGCGCAATCCTGACGCCGCCCGCCGCATCTATTTACTATTATGCCGAGATTTAATTCATTGCCGCACCGAAGTTTTTTATTCGCTCAGCCGCCGCGCTGGAAAGACCGGCGGCCCGGTATGGCGCATTCTCTGCCGGCCGAGCTGTATTCCTGGCTGGCTGAAACCGGCTCGCTAACCAAACGCCTGCGGGGTATTTACGGCGATCAATTCGGCGTAAAGGTATTGTATCAGCAATGGAAACCCGTATTTGCCGACGAGGCCGGTTTATTGGCTTTGCCCTATGCCCGCAACCAACTCGTCCGCGAAGTAATGCTAACCCGCGGGGAGCAGCCGCTGATTTTAGCCCGTTCGATATTACCGGCGCAAACCATCAAAGTCGCGCGGCGTAACTTGTCGCACCTTGGCGTCCGGCCGTTGGGAGAAGTGATTTTTGCATATCCCGATCTGGAATTACGGCGGCGCCAATATTGCCATGCCGGCCCGGCGATCTGGTCGGCGCCGTTAAAAGAGCAATCCGGAGCAATGCAAGCCGTCTGGGGGCGGCGCACCGTGTACGCCATACACAATCAACCCTTGCTGGTAGCGGAGTTTTTTCTGCCGGCTTTGGCGGCGGACGGCGGCTGGGCGTAGGGAATCTAGCGATATGGGATTTTCGTGGTAAATTAGTCGCCAGGCCCACAATTCGGTTTAGTTATGATAGTTTTTATTGTCTTCTGTTTGCTACTGGCGGCGCTGGTTGTAAATCAAAGCCCATACCTGCCGCTGCTGACTACTCCGCTCGCTTTGGGGATTAACTTAACTCTGATGGCGGCCAGCCTGTTAGCGGGATATTTAAAAAAAATAGCCGCTATCTATTGGCACGATGGCTTTGCAACTTCCGGACTATTAGTGTGGTACGGTTATTGGCTGCCGCAATTTAACGCCGACGCGCCGATGTTTATTTTTTATCCGCTGTATTTAGCGCTGTTAAGCGCGGTGGTGTCGTTGGCGTTAATTCAAAAAAGCCGTTATTTCGACCGCGAATCCATAGATTACTTGCGCAACATAAACAAAATCATCCGTTTCGATATCAGCGCATCCATCGTATTTGTGCTGATCGGCATTATCATTACCCGCCATTACGCGCTTTATGTCATGGCGATGACGTTTTTTATCTTCCGCCATGCCGTCAACGTCTGCCTGGAAATTATTGACCAATCCTGACAAACGCGGAGCGGGCGGGCGCTCCGCGTACGGTAAATGAGTTGTATAGTTGCGCGGATTTTGTCACCAGGGCGCAATGCCGCCATCGTAACGTATAAAACTGCCGGTTTGCTCCAAAGTAAAAGCCTTGATTTGTTTGCACATGCCGGCTACGCTTTCTTCGGCGTTAATCGGCGCGTTTTGGCCGCCCATATCCGTTTTGACCCAGCCCGGATGCAAAATCAAAACGCCTATCGAACGCGGGCGCAAATCCAGCGCCAAGCTTTTCATCACCGCGTTCAAACCGGCCTTGCTGGAGCGGTACAACAAACTGCCGCCGCTGGTATTGTCGGCGATACTGCCCATCAAACTGCTGACGGAGGCAATTAGTTTATTTTGCCCGGATTCCAGTTGCGGTAAAAAGGCTTCCGCCATTTTTACCGGCGCCATGGTGTTAATCGTTAACGTTTTTGTCCATTGCTGATAGTCCAGGTGGCCAAAATCATGGCCTTGGGCATCGCCAAACACGCCGGCGTTATTCAGCAAAACGTCGATGCTTTCTTCGGCCAGTTTTTGAGATAAGGCGTCGATTTGCGCGAAATCCGTTACTTCCAGCGCTTCTATTTGCAGGCCGGCGTATTCTTCGGCCAACACTTGCAGCTCATGAGCAGCGGAAGGGTTGCGGCAAGCAGCTATCACCCGCCAGCCAGCCTCTGCATATTGACGGCTAAACTCAAGCCCCAAGCCGCGGTTAGCTCCGGTAATCAATATAGTTTTTTGCATGTGAGACTCCTAAGATCATATGAGCAATGGTTAATTGTTTATTTTATACCATAGACTAATTTTGTTAATCTTGGAATTTTTCATGATAAACAGCAAGGGCGGATTTTTCCGCATTTGCCGATAGCGGCGCCGGCCATTGCAAAATTTGGCCGTTTAGTTTATTATTCCAGCCTTTAAGCCTGACCTAAGGCTGATTCAGAATAGGAGAGATGGCCGAGCGGTCGAAGGCGCACGCCTGGAAAGTGTGTATACGGCAACGTATCAAGGGTTCGAATCCCTTTCTCTCCGCCAATTAAGCATCCAACGAGATGCAAAGACATCCAAAAACCCGCAAGTTTCAAGGCTTAGCGGGTTTTTTATTGTCCAGCGAAGTAACAAATAGGGGGTATTGCAATCCGGGGGTACTTGGGGGTATAAATAGGGGTATCTGACCTATCTACAGAAGGAGATACCCCCATGGCGCTATCAGACACCGCTAGCAAGAACGCTAAACCTAAGGAACAGCCTTATAAACTGGCCGATGAAAAGGGCATGTTTCTTTTAGTTAAACGTAACGGTTCAATATATTTCCGGCTTAAATAACGAATTGGGGGTATATCCGGCGCAAGCCTGAAGTCGGTAAGAGATATACGCGATGCAGTTCGCACAATCGGCAAAAGGCAAGACCTGACCCCATTTCCTGACCCCATTTCCCTTTCCCCATGAGCAAAAAGCAAGACCTGACCCCATTTCCCACACTTAACCGAAAAACCAATTCCCACTGACTAAGAACAATAACGACTCCACATACGCAATATTTTAACTTGATTATACTTGATTAACACTTGGTAAACGAGACGATGCTGAATATTGATTCGGCGTGAATATGAACCAGCTAAATCACCAACTAGCTTTTCAAATGGCGGTGGATTCTGAAAGGGATCGTTCTTTAACAATTCCAGCCGTTGCAGAGTTTTGTCTTTAAATCCGGCCGCCGCGAGTTTTTTTGCGTCCTTTTGCGCTTGTTTGGTATAGAGTAGCTCCCAGCTCACCAATCCAGTTCCTTGCCGCATTCTTCAGCACTGCTCGCCATGCCTTCAATGATGGACTCGCGCATTCCAGGTATGCTTAATAAATACAGTGTTTCCTGAATTGCAGACCAGTCTTCGGCGGATACGAGAACAGCGTTGCCGCGCTTGCCCGTAATGGTGACAGGTTGGTGCGACTCAGCCGCTTGATCTATTAAACGGTAGAGATTTGCACGAGCTTCGCTTGCAGTTAATGTTTGCATCAAAATCCCCGGTAGATTTCAAAGATTTAATCGTACGGCTAAACGTACTTTATTGCAAGTAGTTAGAAAATTAAACGGCGCTTCCTGTAAGCACTTTTTTGATTACGCTACAAGGTTAGGTTGCAGCTTTTATCGGCCTGCCTCATTTTCCATAGCCTACCGAGCCAATTTAAATTTTAATGACTTCAGCTGTTTATTTTTTTCATTTAACAATAGCTGATACGGCTTTTAAGCCAAACGAAATTTCAACTTGCAAAACCTGACGCCGCCATGCCAATATTTAACATTCTTCAACAATAATCCAGTCAATTCTGTTATGAATGCTACTTTTTCTGCTATCGATTCTTGGTTACAAGCGCATGCCAGCGGCGCCGATAACACGCCTGCGATTATTTTGGCCGCTAGGCAGGGGCGAGCCGATGTGCTAGGGTATTTTATTGCCCAGGGCGAGGCTATTGATCAACTTGACCAATACGGCAATAACGCGCTGTGGGCGGCATGTTATGCCGAAGCCGGCGATTGTATCGATTTATTATTACGTGCGGGTATGGATATCGACTATCAAAATTGCGCGGGCTCTACAGCCTTGATGTATGCTTCATCGGCCGGAAAAACCGGCGTGGTTTCCCAATTAATACAAGCGGGCGCCGATGCGGAATTACGCAATCAGGACGATTTTAGCGCTTTGGATTTAGCCGCTAATCGAGAGTGTTTGCAGTTGTTGCGGAAATTACAAAAGGTGAAAAAATCGATCTGATGTCGATTGGCTCGATATCAAGACGCACTAAAGGTTTGAATATGATCTTGTCCGGATATTACTTGCCATCGTCCGCTTTTTTAGGCGCTACTCGCATTAACAGCCCTGCAATTGCGGTTTTTGCATATCTGCTGCGCGCAACATGAAATCAAGGTGCGGCAAATCGTCGCATTGGACATATGGACAATACCCAGCGTACTAGGACGGATGTAATCTAAGTTCAACGCTGAAAAGCGCCAAAGCTTCCCTTCTCTTAATCCGGCGAAAGTGGCCGGATTTTTTTTGTCCGCGGCGCTTTGCTGGATTTTCAGCCGCATCCATCAATATTTATTCGTTAGTAATTGGGCTAAAAATTCCAGAGTTGGCTTTCAATATTTTGTGCGCCGATAATCCAGCAATTCGGCAAGTAAACCTTCCATTGTTCCGGCCAGTTGTTCGCCAAGCAACGCGGTGTTTTCCTGCTGATTGTTCGCCTCCGCCAACTCGATTTGCTCGACTTGATCAAGCAATTGGCGCGATCCAAAGGCGCCCGCCAAGCCTTTGACGTTGTGAGCGATAAAATTAATGGCGGCCTTATCCCGCTGTGCGGCCGCTTGGCGAAGTTTTTCGATATTCTCTTGGTGGGTTCCGGACAGCGCGTTGTTGACCAGTTTATCTATAAGAGCTTCCTGTTTTCCATAACGTTGCAGTACGGCGGGCCAATCGATCATGCGGATAGGTTTTATTGCTTGCCGGTCTTTTTCTTCGGAAATAACAGAGTATTCTGTCGTTATAGCCTGTGTTTGTTTATCCGGATTAATGTCTACCGCCAATCTTTTGGCAAGCGTGTTTTGCAGAATAGCGGCTACCAAAATATCGGCGTCTATCGGTTTAGTAACCCGGTCGCGCATGCCGGCTTCCAGACAGCGTTGACGTTCTTCAGGCATGGCGTGAGCCGTTAGTCCGATGATCGGCAAGTTGGGCGCGTATTTTAAAATCCGCCGTGTCGTCTGATAACCATCCATTACCGGCATTTGGATGTCCATTAATACCAAATCGAATTCGGAATAGCCGGTTTCTTCCAATCGATCCAGGGCTTGTTGGCCGTTTTCGGCAAATACGACTTGCGCACCTTCATGGGTCAATAGGTCTTCCAGCACTATCCTGTTCAGTTCCACATCTTCGGCGACCAAAACGCTGATGCCCTGCAATCGGGGGCCTTCTTGCCGGCTGATGTTTTGCCGATGAATGTCGGCTTTCGTTTCCGGCAACGGTAAGCGTAGGACAAAGCGGCTACCCAAACCCAAGGTGCTGTAGACGCTGATATCGCCGCCCATGATTTGGGCGAGATGCCGGCTGATCGCCAACCCCAGGCCGCTGCCGCCAAATTTGCGCGTGGTGGAGTTATCGGCTTGTTCAAACGCTGTAAATAACCGGCTGATTTGTTCCTCCGACATGCCGATGCCGCTATCGGCGACGCTGAATTCAATAGTATCATTCAGGCTGGTTATGGTTAGGCTGACATGTCCGTATTCGGTAAATTTAATGGCGTTGCTCAGCAAATTGACTAATATTTGCCGCAAACGTAACGAATCTCCCATCACCCATTCGGGCAAACCTTCCGGATGTTCTATGACCAGATTTAATTGCTTTTCCTTGGCGCGCAATTCGACTAAACCCACGACGTCGTTAACCAGCGCCATCAGCTTAAACGGATGCAAATCCAGCGTCATCTTGCCGGCCTCTATTTTTGAAAAATCCAGAATATCGTTGACTATATCCAAAAGATGCAGGGCGGCCTCGTGGATACGGACGCTATTTTCTCGTAAGCTTTGGGCATGGTCGGTACGGACGTTCATTTTCGCCAGTCCAATAACCGCGTTTAGCGGCGTACGAATTTCATGGCTCATGTTGGCCAAAAATTCGCTTTTGGCATGCGCTAGCCGCTCGGCCTCCCGGCGAGCCGTTTCCTGGAGCTGTTCGAAGGCTTTGCGTTGACTGATATCCCGCATGACGCCAATAAAGACGCTACCAAAATCGTCCGGTAATTCATTAACCGTGAGTTCAATCGGAACCAGCTGACCATTCTTACGCTTGCCTTGCACCTCGATACGCCGGCCGATAATGACGCGTTTTTCGGTTTCGGCAAGCAGTTTTAAATAACCATCGTATTTGGAATAATAGGGTTCCGGCATTAATATTTTGACGTTCTGGCCCTGCAATTCATCTTCCCTATAGCCAAATAAATCGATAATCGAATCGTTGACCAATAAGATTTTGCCTTGGGCGTCGATCAGCGCCACCGCATCCGACATAGTGCGCAGGACTTTACGGATACGCGCCTCACTCTCTATTAAAGCCGCCTGGAACCGCTTTCTTTCCGTTATGTCGCGGACCGTGGCTTGCAATAGCGTATCATGCTCAATAACTACCCGGTTAAGTTGGACTTCGGCGGAAAAAATTTCACCATTCAGGCGTCTATGCAGCCATTCAAAGGCAATAGAGCCTTCGGCATAGGCCTGTTCGATTTTTTTCCGGGCCGAGTCCTTTGATAAAGAGCCGTCTGCTTGCCTTTCCGGCGATAACGATACTGGATTTTGCGATAAAAAATCTTGCTCGTCCTTGCAAGCAAATAGAATGATAGCCGCGGCGTTACCGGATAAAAATCCACGGACCGGACTTAGCGTCATTAAGGCGTCGCGAGACGAGTTAAACAAGGCGCGATAGCGTTCCTCACTGCGCTGCAAGGTTTGTATGGCCTGTTTTTGCAGGGAAATATCACGGACAAAAGCGCTAAACTTGACGTTATCCTCAAGTTGATTGGACGTAATCGCCAATTCAATGGGAAATTCGCGCCCATCACGGTGTAAGGCCATGATCTCGATACGCTTGTTCAGCATTGAGCTTTCGCGCGTGACTAAGAAATTTTTTAATCCAAGCCGATGCGCTTCCCGAAAACGTTCCGGTATGATCATGTCGTGCAGCAATCGGCCTCTAACTTCGGCTGTTGTCCAGCCGAAAGTCAGTTCGGCTTGATGGTTCCAGTCCAGCAGCACGCCTTCGGCGTCCATTTGCACCACGGCGTCAAGCGCATTATTGATTATGTTTTGAAAGCGGATGTCATTGTTTTTCCGCAATTGGGCAAGATGCTCAAAGTAAAAGTCCGTCAAGGCCACAACCATACCGCCTACGAACATGGCGGCAACCAAGCCGGTCAAAAGGTAATCGGGGGTCACTTCTCCTTTTAGCAAAAGCTCCATTCCTATAACCACGGGCGCGGTAAGCAATACCGAAACTATCATCCCTAATATCCATAGGTAAATTCTATTTATTCGTTCAAAACTTGAGAAAAGATGTAGTTTCATCTCTATCCTGCAAAGATTTGCTGAACATGCGCCCTATATTTGCTAACTGCCAAACCCGCGCAATGAATAGGCTCCACGTAGATTGCGCATTAGCGGAAATGAATTCTTCGATAGTGAGATTAATTTAATAAATGTTTAGTTTCACGCTCTTCCCAATCCGATTTAATTGTCACGATTTCGGGCAGTATATTGATAAAAAGCTGGACAAAATTTGGATCGAAATGCTGTCCGGAGCCATCCTTAAGATACGCCAGAATTTCTTCCAGAGGCCAAATTTCCTTGTAAGGGCGATGCATCGATAGCGCGTCAAACACATCGGCAATTGCCACGATGCGCGCCGATTCAGGAATCGCCGATCCGGACAAACCATCCGGATAGCCGCTGCCGTCCCATTTTTCATGATGCCGCAACGCAATTTCCGCTGCTAAACGGAATAATGGCGCATCGCTTTTGGATAAAATCTCATAGCCTATACGGGAGTGGGTTTTCATAATGGCCCACTCTTCGCTATCAAGTTTGCCGGGCTTACGCAGTACGGAATCGGGAATGCCTATTTTGCCGGTATCATGCATGGGGGCCGCCATTTCCAGCAAATCGCATCGATCCGAATTCCAGCCGGCTTTTTTCGCCAGGGCGCGGGAATAGGCGGCCATGCGCCAGATATGAACGCCGGTATCCGTGTCATTGTAATGTCCCGCCTCGCCCAACATAAAAATAGCTTCCCGATAGCTTTTCTCCAATTGTGTCGTTTTGACCAGGGATAAATGCGTACGGACACGGGCGCGCACTATATCGGCGGATAAAGGTTTCGTCAGATAATCAACACAACCGGCTGAAAATCCGGCTTTTTCATTCCCCAGATCGGATAATGCGGTTACAAAAATGACCGGTATGGCTTCATGAGCCGGGTTTTCTTTCAATTTCCGGCATACCGTATAGCCGTCCATTTCCGGCATCTGGATGTCCAATAAAATTAGACTGGGATGGCTCTTGTCCACCAATTCCAGCGCTTCATGGCCGGTTCGCGCAAAAATCAGGCAATAATCTTGTTTTAGAATTTGACGCAGAATGGCCAGATTATTAGGTTCATCATCCACAATGAGTATAGGGCCATGAAGCATCAATCAATCCTATTTTAATTTTTATTGGAGTTTATCCAGCAGCGCCCGAATTACAGCTTTTGCCGCGTTAAAATCAAAGTCCTCTAAATAAGCCTGTACTTGAGCAATTGACGGCTCGGCGATTAAGCCTTGCAAGGACGATAGCTGTGATTCTGCCAGATCGGGATCATGTTTATCTAGTATATTCAGTAAGTTTTCCAGTAAAGTAACGACTGAATCACAATTTTTATGTTTTTCCTTGCCTGATGGCGCGTCATAAATTGGGGTATCCATTGCTAATTTGGCGATGGATGCGCAGGCTTCGTCTATGGCCGTTTGCAATGGTGCGGCGGTTGTCTGCGAAAAAGCTTCAGCCGCCAGTAACGCATAAATTGCTCGGGTTTGCGCTTCCACCGATAGCAGGCCGAGATTGCCCGCTACGCCGATGAGTTTGTGAGCCAAGTTTTTGGCTGCCTGAATATCGCCCCGCAACATGAATGCCGCGATTTCTTTACCGGCATGCGCATAGTCCGCGACGAATTTGCGTAAATAGGTATGATAAACGGATGCCGTTCTCCAGCGCTCAAGCGCTGAGGCGTAATCAATGGCAGGTAACGGCAAGCCGCCGATATTTACGGCGCCGGGTTGAAGGCCGGAAACGGGAATAGCGGCTGAAATAAGCTGCGTTTGCGGTTCGGACGCATTATCTTGATGTTGCGTTAAGCGCTGAATGACGCTTATTAATTGTTCAACATTGAATGGCTTGGCGATATAGTCATCCATACCGGCGGCAAAAGCGGCGTCACGCAAGGATTCGAATGCTCCGGCGGTCAGCGCGACGATGGGTATTTTTTCCCAGCGCTTATCCTGGCGGATTATACGGGTCGCGGTATAGCCGTCCATGTAAGGCATTTGCACGTCCATCAAAATGATATCCACGCTACCCGGATTAGCCGATAAATAATTAATGGCTTCTTGCCCGTCGCCAGCCAGCTTAACCGTTGCGCCATCGGCTTCTAGTATCCCTTCGGCGACTTCGCGATTGATTTCGCTGTCGTCGACGACTAAAACCCTCAAATCCATTAAGCGTAAGGCATGGGCAATTACCGGCAGGGCTCTGAATGCGCCTCGATCTTCCAGATTGTTTATGATGTTGTTAATAGTATCGTATAGGGCGGATGGTGTGACCGGTTTGGATAGCAAGCCATCGACACAACTTATGTCCGGGTGGTCTTGCATTTCAGCTTTGGAAAACGCAGTCACCATAATGATGATCGCAGGTTTTTTGAGCGTATCAAGTTTGTTTTCCAGATTCCTGCGAATGCTGAGCGCGGTCGCCAACCCATCTTGC
>JBEKBU010000043.1:0-19636 GCA_050015235.1 Methylomonas sp.
TTCGAT
Organism: Methylomonas sp.; assembly: GCA_050015235.1. GTDB lineage: Bacteria > Pseudomonadota > Gammaproteobacteria > Methylococcales > Methylomonadaceae > Methylomonas. The sequence goes on from JBEKBU010000043.1 coordinate 7, forward strand.
CGGCGATTGCGAAGTGCTGATTTTACCGGCCGGCGCGGCGCTGCTGAAACCGGGCGATAAAAACGATTGTATCTATTTACTGTTGTCCGGCCAATTGGCGGCGCACCTGGACAGCTCGTTAAATCCGGAAAACGCCTTGCCTATCTTGCCGGGCGAGTGCATAGGCGAGTTTTCGGCGGTAGACGGCAAACCGGTATCGGCGCTGGTGTTGGCGTTTCAAGACTCGCGCGTGCTCCAGCTGCCGCCCGATTCGATTTGGAGCCGGCTGATGCCTATTCCGGGCGTGGCCAGGAATTTGCTGATCGCCCTTATCGAGCGTATCCGCCGCAGCAATCAGGTGACGGCCGAGGCTATCCGCAAGCAAGTAGCTCTGGAATATATAAAACATGAGCTCGAAATAGCCCGCCAGCTGCAAGCGAGTATGTTACCGCTCCACCAGCCTATGTGCCCCGACCGGAACGATCTCGAAATCGCGGGACTCATGGAGCCCGCCTCGGAAATAGGCGGCGATCTGTTCGACGCCTTCTTCGTCGATGAAAATGTGCTGTTTATTACTATCGGCGATGTTTCCGGGCATGGAATACCGGCCGCGTTATTCATGGCCAAAACCGTCGCCTTGACGCATATCGCCGCGATGGGAACCTATCGCCCCGATCACGTTTTGGAGCGGATCAATAATCAATTGTGCGAAGGTAACCATACCAATATGTTTGTTACCTTGTTTTGCGGATTTCTTAATGTTAAAAACGGGCATTTCGTTTATTCGAATGCTGGGCACTGTGCGCCGTTAATATTGAAAAACGGCGTAGTATCGGTTCTGAATTTACCGAAAGGCGCGTTAGCCGGGGTCATTCCCAATAACCGCTATCAGACGCGCGAAATATATTTGGCCGGGGATGAAACTATCCTCTGCTTCACCGACGGCATACCCGAAGCGCACAGCCCGGATGGCCAGGAGTTTTCCGAATCCCGTTTATTCGAGACCGTCTTGCGCTATGCGGATCAAGCGCTCGATGGGCTGTTAAAAAGCATACTAAAGGAAGTCGTCGGCTTTACCGGCAATAATGCGCTCGGAGACGATTGCACAATGCTGGCCTTGCGCCGGCTGCCGGCTGCCGGTTAAATCGAAAGTCCGGGTTTATTTATTGGCGTGCGTGTAAACGCCGTCCCAATCGTCAGGCGGAGGCGTGATTAGAAAGCCGTCGATTCTTTGCAAATATATCTTATAGAGTAAGGTCTCCGGACTATTTTCGGCTAACCGGGCGATCAATTCGCGCGCCGCCGGCCATGCGTATTGCCGGTAATGAGTCAAGGCGTCCCGCCATATTTGTAATTGCTCAAGCTGATCGCCTTCGCCGGCGTCCAGGCGCTCCAAGGGTTCATAAATGGTAATCGGCTCCTGCTTGCCCTTAACCCGCACCCGATCCAACTCGCGGTAAAGAAAATCCGGAGCTTGTTGGCGGACGGATTCGCTGACGATAATCGGAACGCCATACTGTTTGGTCAGACCTTCCAAACGCGAGCCTAAATTGACGGCGTCGCCCAACACGGTATAAGCCATCCGAAAACTGGAGCCCATGTTTCCCACGCTCATTTGCCCGCAGTTTATGCCGACGCCGATGGCGATGCGCGGCCATCCTTTCGCTATAAACCGCCGGTTCATCTCGTCGATGGCCGGCATGATGGCCAGCGCCGCCGCAACGGCGTGACGGGCATGCGCGCTATCATGCAAAGGCGCGCCCCAAAAAGCCATCACGGCGTCGCCCATATATTTATCTATCGTGCCGTTATGCTGATGGATGACATGCGTGATAGGCGATAAAATCCCGTTCATCATATCGGACAGATCTTGCGGATCCAGACTTTCCGAGATATCGGTAAAGTTGCGCACGTCGGTGAACAGCACGGACATTTCCCGGCTGTCGCCCGCCAAACTGAATTCGTCGTCGGAGCGCACCATTTGATCCACTAATTCCGGCGGCACATATTGGCTGAAATTTCTGCTTAGCTGTTTTTTCCGGCGTGTTTCCAGGAAATAACCGAAACTGACTTGCGCTATGAACAACAAGCTAAGCAACAGCAGCGGCGAAAGCAGTATCGTATCGATATTTAGAAACCGCCAAATTGCAAAGTTAACGCCGATTACCAGCGCCGCAAGCAAGGCGAACAATAAAAATCCCGCGATAGGCGGTATTCGCGCAAATAAATAAACGGCCAAGGCGCCCAGCAGCAAAATCTCCAGCATTTCAAAACCCGGCATATAGCCGGGTTTGGATTTGATGGTTTGGTCGAGTAGCCCGCTCACGATATTGGCGTGAACTTCCACTCCTGGGTAAACATTCTGCACCGGCGTGCTGCGCAGATCCATCAACCCGGCGGCCGTGGCGCCGACAATCGCGATTTTACCGGCCAGCCGCGCGGGATCGACCGTCCCTTGAAGTATATCGGTGGCCGAATAATAGTTAAAGCTGCCTTGCCTGCCCCGATAGGGGACTAAAATGGCGCTATGCGGGTCGGTGGGTATGGTATAGTCGAGCAAGCGGACGCCTTCCAAGGTGGCCTGCTCCTGGCTTTCTGCTTGGCCTGTGATAAACTCGGCTTTTTGCGCGGTGATATAACGGCGGTAGATAGCCAGCGAAAGCGATTCGTATATGGACGATTGGTATTCGATAAGCAAGGGAACCCGCCGGTATATCCCATCTTGATCCACCATCGGATTATTAAAGTAGCCGCCGGCCCCGGCCGCTTCCTGTAAAACACGTAAATTGGCGCCAAAGCTGCGGGCCAAGGGCAATAACCTGGCAAAAGGCTGAGACGCCGCCAGCGGTGGCGGCAAGGCGTTGTCCGCCTGGCTTTGTTGCTGTTGGTTTTGGCTAAAATAGCCGAGTACGACCGCCCGGTTTTTCATGCTGGCGGCGAAAATGTCGTCATAGGCTAACCGTGGCTGAAGTTTTTTCAGCGCTTGCAAGTACAACTCGTCCCTGGCTAAATCGCCTTGAGCCAACTGCATTAACCAGTTGACGCCCGAGGAATTATCCGGTTCGGAAAAAACAACGTCAAAGGCTAACAAACCGATGCGGTAATCCGTAAAAAGCCTGTCGCATAACACCGCCAGTTTGTTTCGCGGCCAAGGCCAGCGTCCTTCCAGGGCCAGACTGCGCTCATCGATATCGATAATGACGATGCGATTATCCACGGAATTCGGCATCGTGGCGCGTAGCCGCAGGTCGTAGGCAATGTTCTCGAGCCGGTCGAGCAGGGGCGCGTCCAGCCAATGGCCGGCGTGAGCCAGAAAGAAAATAATCAACGCGCTGTTAAGCAGCCGGCTAAAGATTTTAAATAATGTGGTTCGGCATATGCGCATGGTTTTTATAATTGTAATGATAATGTAACATGTTGGTAATAATATTAATCTGTAACTATTTGTAGGGCGGGTTGTAACCCGCCATGGCCGCTTGAACAGATAACGGCTTGGCGGGTTACAACCCGCCCTACACGGATTGGTTTTAGCTTTCGCCCGGCCTCAATGCCGGGCTAACCTCCGCCACACATATATTCACCCATAGCTATAATAATAAGCGCTTGATAGTGAAAGGAAAAACAGCTTCAGCATGTCCCCGTTCCGCAGCCGGCTTCTATTATGGTTCATTTGCCTGTTAACTTCGTTCATTTGTTTAGCCGAAACTACTAAAGACGGCCCGCATTTTACGATACGCCGCTATGTCATTGAAGGCAACAGCCGCGTTGACGGTTCAAGCCTTACACGGGCCGTTGCCCCTTTCATCGGCGAAAACCGCGGTTTCTCCGCCATCCAGTCGGCGGTATCCGCCATCAAGTCCGTCTACAAGAATGCCGGTTATGAAGCGGTTCGGGTTCTCATACCAAAACAGGAAATCGATGACGGCAGCGTTTATCTGCAAGTGGTGGAAGCCAAGTTAGGCAAGGTAGACGTAAAAGGCAACAAATTTTTCGACGCCGACAATATTCGTCACGCCACACCCAGTTTACGTGAAGGCGAAACGCCCAACGTAAACGATCTTGGGGCCGAACTACGCCTTTCCAACGAGAACAACGCCAAACAGACTCAGGTGACGTTCCGTCAGAGCGACGATCCACACACGGTCGATGCGGTTGTCAATGTCGCCGACGCCCGGCCCTGGCATGCCGCAACCAGCATGGATAACACCGGCACGGATCAAACCGGTAACTGGCGCTGGGGTTTTGCTTTCCTGCATTCCAACGTACTCAATCTCGACCATGTACTGGCTGCTCAATTCGTCACCTCTCCCGAGCGCATGAGCGATGTGCAAATTTTTGGTATGAATTACCGTATTCCCCTCTATCGTTTGGGCGATGAGCTAGAGTTAAGCGCGAATCATTCCAGCGTCAACTCCGGGGTGGTCAATACGACGGCCGGCAATTACGGCATTAGCGGCAGCGGCGATAACTTCGGCGCGCACTATATTTATCTGTTGCCGCGTTTTTTAGACTGGGATCAACGCCTAAATATCGGCTTCGATTACCGCATTTACGATAATAACGTTACTTTGCAGGGATTTTCCGAGGCAAGTTTAGTGCCTGGAACCGAGGTGCATCCCCTGAGCGTGACTTATGCCGGTTCCTTTCGTCAGCCCGAGCGGCAATTGAGTTTTAGCGCGGGGCTATATCAAAATATTCCCGGCGGCGGCAAGGGCGACGAAAGCGCCATCCATGCCGCGCGTCTTACAGCGGACGCCGCTTACACATTGGTCAGGTACGCGTTTAATTTTACACAAAATTTACCAAAAAACTGGCAGCTGCATACGGAATTCAATGGTCAGCAAACCAATGACGCGCTTATTTCCGGTGAACAGTTCGGTATAGGCGGCATTAACTCGGTGCGCGGCTTTCAAGAACGCACGCTATCCAACGATAAGGGATTTCGGGCGGCTTTGGAAATTTATACGCCGGACTTTGGACGGTTCGTCGAAACCGTTCCGCTGAAATTGCGGGCGCTGACCTATTTTAACGCCGGCGACGTCTGGCGTAACTTCGCCTTGCCCGGAGAAGCGACCTTTAATCATATCTCTAGTATAGGCTTGGGTTTTAGAGGTAATATAAGCCAGAATGTCCAAATGCGTTTGGATCTATCCTGCGTATTGGACGCTACCGGCGTCAGCAATGTCGGCCAAAAGCATGCGCAAGCCAGTTTCGTTTATCTTTTCTAATGTTTAGGAATGATTGATATGTTGAAGGTTCAAAATCCCCAGCATGCATTCCGGAACCGGCCGGGTTTCCGTCAGACAGTCTTGTCCGCTGTTATGGCCGCCTGTTGCGCCGCCTCTAGCGCCGTCTATGCAAATCCGATGGGCGGAAGCGTAGTCAACGGTACGGCTTCGTTCGCCGTTAGCGGCCATACGCTTACTATCACCAACAGTCCCGGCGCCATTATCGATTGGAGTAGCTTTTCCGTCAACAAGGGAGAGTTAACGCAGTTTATTCAGCAAACCGCCGCCAGCGAGGTTTTGAACCGCGTCACCGGCGGCGACCCCAGTCAGATTTTGGGTAGCCTGCAATCCAACGGCCGGGTGTTTCTGATTAATCCCAATGGCGTCGTTTTCGGGGCCGGCGCCCAAGTCGATGTCGCCGGTATCGTGGTTTCCACGCTTAAGCTAAGCGACGAAAACTTTCTCGCCGGTAAGTTAAAGTTCGATGCCCAACCGGGGGCCGGCGACATCAATAATCAAGGCGGCATAAACGCCACGGCCGGCGGCCGGATCATTTTGGTGGCGCCGAACGTCGAAAACTCGGGCGTCATCAATGCCCCCAACGGCGACATCATCTTGGCGGCCGGTAAAAGCGTGAATCTTATCGACCTCGATCATCCTGAAATTAGCGTCGAAATCAGCGCCGCGAACAATCAATCCATCAACATCGGACAGTTGGTGGCGAAAAATATTTCCATCTATGGCGGCATAATTAATAATTCCGGCGCCGTCGACGCCGACAGCGCCGTGGTCGGCCAAAACGGCAGGATCATACTGGACGCACAGGAAAATTTGACTTCCTCCGGCTCTATCACGGCCGATGGCCCGAGCGGCGGCTCCATAGTCCTGAATGCCGGCGGCGCAACCAGGATCGATGGCGCGGTTGAGGCTGCCGGCTTGCAATCGCCGCCTCCGCTGTCCGCCGCTCAGCCGCCGGCAAGTCAGGGCGGGACTATCGCGGTGCTGGGAAACCAAATCAGCTTGACGGATAACGCTAACTTGAACGCCTCGGGCAATCAGGGCGGCGGCCGCGTCCTGGTAGGGGGCGACGAACACGGGCAAGCGACGCCTTTACTCCGGGAATTAACCAGCCAATTAGCTAGCTATGCCGGATCGCAAACGGAAACGCCATCCGGAACAATTCCGCCTAATGCGAGTAGCGTCGTGGTCGGCAGCGGCGCCAGCATCCGGGCCGATGCGGAACGGGAAGGCGGCGGCGGAAAAATTATAGTCTGGGCGGATAATAGCGCCGAAATCGCGGGCCTGATTTCGGCGCGAGGCGGCGCCGTTAGCGGCAATGGCGGATTTGTGGAAACCTCCGGTAAACAGTTTTTAAACATTACCTCCGTTCCCGATCTTTTTGCCCCGAATGGCAAAAGCGGCGACTGGCTGCTTGACCCGAATAATATCACCATACAGGCGCAAGGTCAGAACGCCAACGTCACCGGCCAGCCCAATTTTACTTCCACGAACGACAACTCGATTATCACTACCGCCAGCATTGACGCGGCGTTGAATGCGGGCGCCAACGTCACTATTACCACAGGTTCAGGCGGCAATAATACTCAAGCCGGAGATATTAACGTCAATGATCAGATCCTCAAGAGCGCGGGGACGGACGCAACCTTGACCCTTTCGGCATACAACAATATCAATATCGATGCCGGCATCGGCTCTACCGCCGGTAAGTTGAATCTTACGCTTGGGGCCGATTCGAATTCCGGAAATTCGGGCGTTTCGTTTATTTCTTCAGGCGCCGCAATGTCCCTGAATGGCGGTTTGTTAAGCTTTACCCACGGCTTACAGTTGGCTGGCGCTATTGAAAACGCTAGCGTAATCAGTAGCGACGCCTCCGTGCTGAACGGTTCGAACGGCGTGCTGGACGATGTGACCATTATGATTTCTTCCGGCGCCCAGGCCGCGCATAGTTTGGAAATGGCCGGTACTTTTGACCTTACCGGAGGCTCGTTGACCTTGCCTGGCGGAACGGCAGCCCTTAGCGGCAACCTGACGATCGATGGCGGCACGTTAATCAATAACGGCGAGTTAACGTTGTCGGGAAATGTCGCCGCTCTCAGCGGCGCCATCATCGGCGCCGGCGATATCGTCGCGGCCGGTTCTTTTTCAAAGACCGGCAGCGGCGTCTTTACCATAGCGCAACCCCTGACCAGCACCGGCGCGTTCAATTTTTCCGGCGGCGCCATTAACCTGGCGAATAATAGCGCCTTGAATTTGCAGTCCGATACCAATCTCGCTAATAGTAATTTTAACGGTATCGGTACGGTGACGATTTCCGGCCCCTTGCAATTATCGACAGGCACATTGGATATAGGTAACGGCATTAACTTCCGTCTCCCGCCCGGCGGCGCGGAGAGTTACGCCAGCGCTATCGTCAATCTGGGCTCCTTGACATTTAACGGCGGCGATTTTACCGGGCAATTAGTCAACAGCGGAACATTTAATATCGCCGCCAATACCAATAACTTTACGGGCGGTTTACAAATTAACAACGGCGGAACCGTTACCGGCACGGGCGGCGCGACGCTGAATCTCGATAATACCGTGCTGGCGTTGAATGGCGCGGGATCGTTCAATATCAATGGCGTGAATATGACCAATGCCGGCGCCGGCGTTATTGGAAATGGCCAGACGCTGAGCTTGTCGGATAGCGCTATTTCCGGCATCAACGGACTGACGGTTAATGGAACGCTCAATCTCGACAATAGCCAAATCGCCGCCCCGGTGAGCTTGATGCCTGGCGGAACGCTGAGTCTGCAAGGCGGAACGGCGTCCATTTCGCAATTGATAAACAACGCCGGCTATCTGAATGTCAACATAGGCGCGCTCGATCTGAGCAACAGCGTGCAGTCGGGGGTAATTAACGTAAGTTCCGGCGCCAGTCTGAATTTTTCCGGCGGCAATACTTTTAATCACGTCAGCCTAACGGGGGGCGGCGACGTAAACTTTGCCGCCGGCGTCTATGGCGGCTCCGGCAGTCTAAATATCGCGGATACCGTTTCGGTTATCGGGAACGCTCTGTTCAACCTGCCGGTAGTGAATAACGGCAATTTGAATTTTTCATCCGGTATGGCCGATTTTGCCGACGGATTAACGCAGCCGTCCGGTTTATCCAGTCTGGCCGGCGGCGCCATGCAAGGAAATTTCAATTTGGACGGCGGCGAGTTGGCCGGTTCCGGTTCGATTATAGGTAATGTCGCTGTTGGCGCGGCCACGGTGTCTCCAGGATTCTCTCCGCTAGCCGTCGCTACGGCGGGAAATTTAATTTTCAGCGGCCCCATGCATGAAAATTTAAGTTTGGCCGGTTCCGCTCCGATTATAGCTAACGCCACAATTAGTTCGAGCGCGGTGTCTACCGGAAACGCCCCAGGCGCCATCACTATTGCGGGGAATTTAAACCTGGGCGCGAATTCCCGGCTTTTAATCTTGTTAGACGGACTTACACAAGGCGCGGGTTATGACTTCGTTAATGTTCAAGGTTCCGCCAATTTAGCCGGAGCCCTCAACGTGCAACCTTATGCGGCTTTTATCCCTCCGTCGGGGAGCAATTATTATTTTATGGATTTTACAAGCTCCAGCGGCAGTTTCGCCAGTATTAATCTACCCTGGCCCGGCATGACCTTCCATGCGGCTAGCGATTATCTGGAGTTGCAAATGAATAATTTTGCGCTTGAAAACACCGTACAAACCGTTTTACAAGGCGGTTTGCAAAACCCCGTAATCGTTGCGAACGCCCCGCTGACGGCTTCGTCCGTACCCTTCACCTCTCAGCCTATTTTTTACGAACGCAATCCGCCCGCCGGGACGGGTAGTTGTAAATAAGCGTTTAGCCTTATGAATTGCAAATATTTTGATGAAAAAATGATGCCGAAGAATAAAAAAACATATCGTAATTTAGCGATTATTTGCTTCGCTTGCGGATTTGCGCAGCCGTATCCGGCGCTGGCCGAAGCGGCGGCGAGTTTACAAAAATTGTCCGGCGTCGTTCACGTCAGGTTTGCGCAAGGCGGCGAAAAGCTGGCCTATGAGCAGATGGATGTGGGTGTTGGGGATGTCGTTACCACGGAGCTCGATTCTTCGGTGATGCTTCTGTTCGCCGATAAGGGGCAGCTTGCGCTTAGGCCGGAATCCGAATTCCTGATTAAGGCGTTTCATTATGAAGAAGCCAAGCCCGCCGAAGATAATTTGGTGATTTCATTACTGAAAGGCGGTTTGCGCACCATTACCGGCTATGTCAGTAAGCGTGGCAACCGGGATGCTTACCGTTTGGAGTCCGCAACGGCGACCATGGGCATCAGAGGAACCGATTACACCGCCCGGTTATGCGAGGCGGATTGCGAGATCGAACAAGCCCAATACCATCGGATTGCGCCGTCTATTTCAGGCATAATCGGCCGGGTGGCCGAACTGGAAGGTGGATTGAGCCGTGGCGTGGACGGTAATTATGCGGCCATTAACAAAGCGGATGCATTATTTGAGCATGACGAGCTGCACATGGGCGCCGGCGGATACGCGTTATTGGTTTTTATCGATGGAGCGCGGCTATTGCTGCAAGCCGGCGGTACGTTAAAAATAAGTCAATACCAATATGATCCAGCCAATCGGCAAAACGATAGCATGGTAATCAACTTGATTACGGGCGCGGCTCGGATCAGCAGCGGCTCAATAGCAAAGAACTCAGCGGATAAAGCGCGATTCAACACTGCCGCCGCGACCGTCGGCTTACGCGGCGCCTCGCTTGATCTCCGTTGCGGCCGTCAGCAGGACGCGGAGTGCGACGGCGAACTGTTTGTCAAATTGCGCCAAGGGGAAGCCAATATTAAAGCCGGTAATCAGGAGCTTATGCTAGCCGCGGGGCAAGCGGCATATGTGGCCGGCCCCGATCAAGCGCCGGTACTGACCGGCGATCTCCCTCAAGCCATGGAAGACAACCCTTATCCTTTACCGGAAAATATGCCAGTTGAAATGAACGGCGAATTCGGATTGGGCGCGCAAAAAGTGGCCCCCGGCCTGTATGTCACGGTGAATGAGGGCGGTGTTGTTTTAACTGAAGCTAATAGTAATGTCGTAATCGTCAAAGGCGAAACGGGTTATTCCCCGCTTGGCGGTAACGCACCGGAATTACTGTCTATTTCTCCCGCTTTCCTTAACAACGACGACGTGTTGTTAAACATGCCGTTTATCCAGGGGTTATGCAGGTAGCAAATAAAATCCGCCGTCGCCGAATTTATGTCTCCCTGCCCGTGTATTAAAGGGTGCGGCGCTAGGGTTTAATATCGAACGCGATACAGATCCGTTCCTGTTCGGAATGGAAAGGTATGGTGCGATGAAAAAGCGAGGAGGGAAATAACACCAAGTCCCCGACTTTTTGATCCACCATCCGGTTTGGAAAGTTGTCATGCAGGCGGGGATAGCCGTCGCCATCGACGCCGTATTCGAAACTGCCCTCATGCTGCTCCAACTTGTCGGGAAGTTGCAGGTAGACACAGCCGCTGATCCAGCCCTCTTCATGAATATGGGAAGTGAGATAACCCCCTTGTTTCATGCGCAAATACCAGGAACTGGCGAACTCCAACGCCTTGGGAAACAAACGGATCAGCGCTTCGTCACTGCCGGAAAAATGTTTTTGATAGTCCATGACCTTGCTTCTAATCAAGGCCGCCAGTGTTTGGAAAGACGGTTCGGAACGTTGTAACAGATTGCCCGCCGATTGAATGCCGTAGTACAACCGCCCTTGTTTACGCTCGGCTATCGACAAATGCTTGACATCGTCCAATAACTGCCGCAAAAACGGACTGTCCGGCGTCGACAGTTCTTGTATTTGCGTCAATTGAACATAATCCATCGGGGTTCGGCAAAAGCCGTAAGGATTGTCCTGCTGAAAATTAATGGCGTAATGGGTCGATAAACTGCCCAACAAAACCGAGTTATGCGGATTTTGCGCAATGATTTCATCTAAACGCTGTTTGAAAACATCGAATTGGCGAGTTTTATACAAGTTTTGCAATACGCGCTCCCGAGCATCAGCAAAATCGGAGGCGGCAAAATATGCTATGGATTGCTCTAATTGGCCGGACAAAGAGTAGCATTCGCCCAAGTTATAATTGGCGCGGGCGTGAATTGGTTCGGCCTTTAAGGCTTCTCGGTAACAGCGTACGGCTTCGTCCATGTCGCCTTGATCGCGGTATGTTTCGCCCAGATTGTTCCACGCATCGGCAAACAGCGGGTTTAGCCGCAGCGCTTCCCGGAAAGCCGCTATCGCTTGCGGATGCTCTCCTTGTCCGTATAGAGTGGCGCCTAAATTGAAATAGCCGCTGGCGTCGGCGTGCAGCGCCAGGGCTTTGCGATAGCATTGTTCCGCCGCTTGCAACTCGCCGCGCGATTGCAACGCCGCCCCCCAATTCACCCAGGCTTCGTAAAATCCGGGTTGTTGCGTCACCGCTTGCTGAAAATGCATGGCGGCGTCCTGAAACAGCCCTTGTTGCTGCAACAACGCCCCCAGGTTGAAGTGAGCCATCGTAAAATCGGGCTTGATTTGCAAGGTTTTACGGTAACTGACAAGCGCGGCTTTTGTATCGTTCAGTTGGGTTTGAATCGCCGCCAGATTAAAATGGATTTCGGCGATGCTCGAATCGATAGTCAACATTTTACGGAAATTGCCGGCGGCCTCGGGTAATTTACCCAGGGCTTGTTGGCACATGCCCAATAAATTCAAGACAGCCAAGGACTTTGGAAATCGAGCTAAAAGCTTTAGCGCTTGCGTTTCCGCTTCCGGTAGCCGGCCGCTTTGAAATAACCGCTGCAGGTTTTGCAGTTCGCTTGGATGAGGTTGTTTGGATAAGGTTTTCATCGTAATCTATGGGAAATGATAAAACTTGCCTTTGCTTGCGGAGCCGCGCCGATATTATTGTTTGTAAAGCGATTATCTGTTTTATTTGCAAAAGCTTCAAGCAACCTTTATAAAGCAAGATCGTCGGGAGCTTCTCTAGCGAAGTTGTTGTAAGAGTTGATATCGCTCGCGCTGTCGGTCAGGTAATTACTTTGCGTTTTGCGGTTCAGTACACACGTTATCCAGGATTTCGGTGTCGCCCATGCCACCCAGAAAACTTAATACCTGTTAGTTTTGGTAATAGTTTAAGGCGGTGCTGAAAAAGCCTATCAAACTGATTCTTTTACATTTAATGATTTTAAAAAAATTCAACATTACCATTTTTTCGATTTTAAATATAGCAAAAATGTTGGAATATTAGCATAATAACCGCCCACCTTGGCCGGAAGGCGTTCAAATGAAAACATTTTTTACTTATTTAAATTCAATATATTAAAAATGATTAGTTAAGAGATGCGACCGTATGCAGTAACAACTGCAAATCCAGCGGGTTAAATTCCCGTCCGTGGAATTGTCCGTACGCCACGGTAATATGTGAAAGCGGCGTTGTGGTGACACAGGGTCGTGAGTTTTCAATCAGCAAAAGTGCAGGCCGAAACGCAAGTGAACCTATAAGTAGCCTCGTAAAAGAAATCGAAGAAGCCGACCCTGTGGTTAGAAGGAGAAGGTAGTTGTTCAAACACTTAAATAACGGAAGTGGTGTTTGTGTTCTGCCGGGGTAGTAGGGTCGGCATGTACTTGAAGATTTGTAATCCATTGCTGGAGACCTGATATTAAGGGATGGGGAGGCCATCGACCATTGGGTATAAGGTAACGAAATCTAAATGGCTTAATACAGTAGTCGGAGGGGCTCATAGTACCGTTTGAGGCCAAAGGACAACATAACCTTTGCCGAGGGAAGAGGCTCTACTTTTGTTCTCGCAACCAATGAGCGGAGGATAAGGGGATTGCCATGTTTCTAGTCACCCCAATTGAAATCAGGACGCTACAGAGGAGGCTGTTTTTTAAGACCAAGCCGAAAAGAATCGGCGCATGCCTTGATGTGAGGAACATCGGAAATCCGTGAGCGGGAAAACCGCAAGCACGGTTTGATGAGGAGGGGTTGGTGCAAGCCAGCTTCTTACTCTACCCGTTTTACCGACCCCGTTTTCTTCGGGTGTGATTGACAACCGCCATGCCGATTACTTCAACCATATCCGCCATGTTAGTTCAGATGCCTGTTTTTTTTGCGGTGGGCAGCCAGTATATGATTTTCTTTGTCTTGAAACCGTCAAATTTCTATGGTAAAAAAAGACTTAGCGTTAGGAGTATAGAAAGAGAAAAAGCCAACGCATTTAGCTTGGCTAGATGTATGGAAAATCCAAGGATTCGTAGCCTACGGATAGCCGGATTGCCTCTTGAGTTTGAAACATTTATTTGATATCAACCAAGTTAAGGAATATTCGTTATGGCTATCAGAGCAGGACAAGGGCAAGACTTTAATGCACCCGCCGAAACCGCACAAACCCGTTTTTTTAATAATCCTTCTCAAAACCACGGATACCGCCGCCAGGATCAGCAAAGCCGGGATTATCATGGCCATCATCATGGGCCGGAATTCGTCATTAGCGGTTCGGTTTCCGGCTTAACCGACACCAGCAGCGAAACGCTGACCATTACTAGTCTGGGCCGTGACGCCGGCAAACATAGCCGGGTGGCCATTTACGACGGCAAGCAATTTCTGGGCGACGCCACTGCCAATGCCGATGGCGGCTGGAGTTTCAGTTTAGGCAATTTAAAAGACGGCGTGCATGATTTTTACGCGGTGATCACCCAAGCCAATGGTGAATCAAGCGTCACCAGTGTGGTTAGAGACAAAGTCAGCACCCAAACCCCCACCGCCGCCTTGAACGAATCGGTTTCCGGCCTCAGCACCTCCACCAGCGATGTCATTACCGTAAGCGCCACGGCGGAACAGGTAAGCGGCAATCATATCGCCAGCGTCGGCATTTACGATAACGGCAACTTTCTGGGAGACGCCACCGCCGCCGGCAACGGCAACTGGACTTATACCGCCAATGATCTGGCGGTAGGCAATCATAATTTCAGCGCGGTAGTGACCGACGCCGCCGGCAACACCGCCAGCGCCGCGGCCGCCAATACCGACGTGGTGTACGCCGTTCCGCCAGCCAGTTCTGAATCCGCGTTGTTTACGGCTTATGACGGCGCGGTAGGCTCCAATTTGGTTTACGGCACAGACGCCAGTTCAGGCAATACGGTAATGTTGACCGATGCGGCGGGGAATCCGTTGATTGAGAGTTCCGGGTTTACGGCTTTGGGTAATGGCCAGGCGGTTTTTTCGGCGATGGATGCGGTTACCGGGCAAGCGGGGACTTATATCAGTAATGGTACGGAGGCCGGAACTTATCTGTTGACGGATGCAAATGGCAATGCTTTGCAACAAGCCGGCAATTTTATATCGTTGGGAAATGGTAGTTTCATATTCTCTGCTAATGATACGGCAACAGGGATTGGCGTTTATATCAGCAACGGCGCCTCGGCGGGTACTTATCAAGTTACCGATAGCAGCGACAATCCTTTGGAAGCGCCATATTCATTTTCAAGTTATGAGGAAATTAATTCACTGTGGAATGGCGTCGCGATGTTAAATGGTTACGACCCGGTTCTCAATCAGTATCAGGAATATTTAGCCAATAGCAGCCAAACTGGGGTTTTCCAGTTAACTGACCCTAGCGGCAATCCATATCCAAATCTTAGCTTTATTGCCAGTTTAGGCAATAGAGAAGGGATTTTTCTCAGTTATAACCCTACTACTACGCAATATAGCTTATTGTTGAGCAATGGAACGTCTACTGGAACCTTTGTATTGTCAAATAAGGCGGGCGAGTACGATGTTAATAGCTATGATCATGCAGCAATACTGAAACAGCTGAATAACGGAACCGAGATATTTACGATTTACGGTTATTCGCAAAGTCTAGGTTATGATTTTTTCAGCAATGGCGCACAGGCAGGCACTTTCAGCTTGGTGGACAGCAATGGCAATCCTTTGACAGGGGTTTCCGACATAACGAGTATGGCTAATGGCTCGGTTATTTTTTTGACTCAAAGCGATTATGGTCAAATTTATATCAGCAATGGCGCCCAAGCAGGCGCCGTAGCATTAACGGACGCAAGCGGAAATCCGTTTGAGAAGGTTACAAGTTTAATGCAACTGGCAAATGGCTCGGCCATCTTTTTGGCTGATTCCTCATCATACTCTGGCGGTGTTTATATCAGTGACGGCGCCCAAGCCGGAACCGTGGCGTTGACCGACGCCAGTGGCAATCCATTGCAAGATGTTTCAGGGCTTACCGAACTGCCGAACGGTTCGGTGATTTTCTGGGCCTCTCACGCGGGAGTGTGGGGTGTTTATGTCAGCAATGGCGCGCAAGCCGGTACTTTTGAGTTAACTGGCGCCAATGGCAATGCTTTTCAAAATACAACTCAATATGCAGCGGGTTTTGATGTGTTGAATAATGGATTGGTGGCGTTCTTTGCAGGCAATTCCAGTCCATATAGCATGGTAGTGAGTGACGGAACCCAGGCCGGTACTTTTCAGTTGACTGACGCCAGTGGTAATGTGTTAACCAATGTCGCCAATTTGACGTTGTTAGGCAATGGCGACATCATTTTTAATGCGGGTTATGATGTCTATGTCAACAACGGCAAGCAATCCGGCTCCATCGAGTTAACCGATGCCGCCGGCAATCCATTGAGCAATTTGTACGGCTTTACCAGCCTAGGCAATGAGGCCGTGATATTTTCAGCTGCCGATGCGGTAACTGGCGCCAACGGAGTTTTTGTCAGCAACGGATCCCAAACCGGTACTTTTCAGGTAACCGATTTAGCTGGCAATGCTGTTTTTGCTGATTCCGGCTTTACTAGTCTGGCCGACAATAGAGTGATATTTTCGGGATATGACGCCGTTACCTATATCAATGGTGTTTATATCAGTAACGGTACTCAAGCCGGGACTGTTCAGTTAACCGATGCCGCGGGCAATGCCTTAGTCAATCCCGGCGGCTTTACCAGCTTGATCAATAATACCGTGATTTTTACAGCCGCTGACGCCGTAACCGGTATCAGCGGGGTGTATATCAGCAACGGTGCGCAGGCCGGAACATTTCAGTTGACTGATGCTGCTGGCAATGCGATTCAAAATCTTTCCGGCTTTACCGCCTTCGGCAATAACGCCGAGATTTTCTCCGCTAAGGATGCGGTTAGCGGAGCGGCGCTGCTTTTCATCACCGACGGTACGCAAGCCGGCAGCTTTCAATTAATCGACGCCGCCGGTAACGCGGTGAATAACGCTAGCGACTTTACCAGCTTGGGCAACGGTGTCGAACTGTTTTCAGCAGCAGATAGCGTTGCCGGACTGACCTATCAATTTATCAGCAATGGCGCGCAAGCAGGTACTTTTGAGTTGACCGACGCCGGCGGCAATGCCTTGTCTTCCGTTACGGTGGCAGCCAATCTGAGCAATGGCGGCGTGGTGCTGTCGGCCTTCGATGAGGCGTTGAATCAATGGCAAACCTGGATAAGCAACGGTACCAAGGCCGGAACCTTTGAAGTAACCGACGCGGCTGGTAACCCGATTCAATTTACAGGTTTAGACACCAGCTTGTCCGGCAAATTGTTATTTAACGCCAGTGACGCTGCTTCCGGCAATCAGGTTTGGGTGACGGACGGCACGCAGCAGGGCACGATGCTGCTGAAAGACATCAATTCCGGGTTTGCAGAGGGTTTCGCTTACTCAAGCGCTTTTACGCTGAATAATAACCTAATCTTGCTGGATGCCGCCGGTGTCAACACGCCGCAGGATAATCTCTGGTTGTATAACCAAACCACTGCCGGTTATCAGCAATTAACCGATACAACCGGACATGCCTTGCAAAGCGCCAGTGATTTTACTATGCTGACGTCAGGCGCCGAGCTGTTTTATGCTTTTGATACGGGAACTAACAGCTGGGGCAATTTTATCACTAATGGCGGTGCGGCCGTGGCTTTTGCGTTGATCGATAGCGCCGGTAATGAGGTGCGGCAGGATGGGGGCATTGCAGGCGACGGTTTTGAAGTTTTAACGGTTTACGACCCCTTAAACAGCCTGTATTATGAATTCGTCAGCAACGGTAGCCAAGCAAATACCTTTCAATTGGGTAGTGGCGACAATATTTATAATCCGCTTTACAACGTAACTAATCTGACTAACGGCAGCTTGATGTTTTTGGCTTACGGTACCGCTGCCGGGGTCAACTATATTAGTAACGGTACGAGGATGGGAACTTTTGCCTTAACGGACGCCAGTGGTAATGTGTTAGGCGCTTCCGATGAAAGTGCTGCTTTACACAATGGGTCAGTGATTTTCTCCGCCAATGATCCGGTTAGTAATATCAACGGCATATTTATAGATAACGGTTCACAGGCTAAAGCATTGCAATTAACCGACGTCAGTGGCAATGTCCTTGAATATGTTTATTCTTACTATACAGCGCTGGGAAATAATTCTGTTATTTTTAACGCTATAGATAGCTCAACCGGTCAAGTAAGCTTGTATATCAGTAACGGTAGTCAGGCGGCCACTTCGCAATTGCTGGATAGCAGCGGAAATACTTTGATAAACGCTGGCGAAGCTAATGCCATAAATGGTTCGGTGATGTTTATGGCTGAAGATAGCGTCACCCGGCAAACCGGTTTGTATATCACTGACGGTAGTCAAGCCGGTACTCTGGAATTGCTCGGCGCCGATGATAGCTTCTTTACAGTCAGTGCTTTAGTCAGTGGTTCGGAAATCATTACAATTGGAAATGATCCTGAGTGGCAACCGCAAACCTTTATCAGCAATGGTACGCCAAGTGGAACCTTTGAGTTAAAAGATTCCGGCGGCAATTCCGTTAGTTCGCCCAGTCTTGTTTCCTTAGGTAACGGTTTGGAGTTAATTACAGCGCAAGATGCGATAAATAATCAATTCCAATACTTCATCAGTAATGGCTCCAAGGCTGGAACGTTTCAGCTTGCGTCTGAAAATGCCGCTCCTAATCACGAGACAGCTTTAAGTAACGGCACGGTAATTTTTGCTGGTTATCAATATGATATTTACGCCAGCAATGGCGCCCAGGCAGGAACCTTTCAGTTGACGGATAGCAAAGGCCAAGCGCTGACTGCAACTTCCGGGTTTACAAACTTAGATAACGCAGCCACGATTTTTGCAGCTTCTGATTTGACTGTGAGTCCGTACCTTGAATTAACGGGCACTGGCGTATATGTCAGTAACGGCGCACAGTCCGTACCATTGGAGTTGACGGTTGACGGCAATGAGCTGAGTTCCGCCGCTAATTTCACTGCCGTGGGCAACGGCTCTGTTATTTTTACCGCCAACGGGCTTACTACTCAGATTTCTAGTGGAGGCGCCATTAATTATAATTACGGTACTGTGGACTTTATCAGCAACGGCACACAGGCTGGTACATTTGGATTAACGGACGCCAGCGGCAACGCCTTACAAAATACCACTTCATTCACCTCGTTGGCTAATGGCGGCGTAATTTTTTCCGCGGATGACGCCGCCACCGGCGCCGGGGTTTTTGTCAGCGACGGTTCTCAAGCCCAAGCTTTGCAATTGACCGATGCAGCTGGTCATGATCTGGATACAGGCAACTCCGGGTTTATTTCAGTCGGCAATGGCGAAGTGCTGTTTTCAGCTACGGATGCGGTTACCGGGCGGGAGGCAACTTATCTCAGCAACGGCGCCCAGGCCGGAACCTTTCAATTTACCGACGCCAATGGCGTCGCTATTAACGGTGTCAGCAATGTTAAAGTAATTGGCAATGGCGAATTCATTTTTAATTTTTCCTACAGCAGCGATCCTAATCCTGTTTCGCTGTCAGGCGGCTTGTCCGCAAATGGAACCATCATTAGTGTCGGCGGCGGTAATAACGCTAGCTCCAGCACCGAAGTGGGCATCTCCGACGGGGCCATCGCCGGCACCCACATCTTACCGGCTCCCGGCACAGCCTCCTCAAACCCCGGCAGCTTCGAACCCTTAACCGATAACCTTACCCTCACCGGAACCAGCAGCAATTACGAACTCATCGGCGGCAGCGGCAACGACACATTGACCAGCGGGGTAGGGCATGACGTCATGTATGGCGGCGGCGGGGCAAACAGCTTTGTGTTTGGCGCAGGCATTACTCCTGGGGCAGACGACTTTGCTTATATCATGGATTACTCCGACAGCCAAGGCGACATCATTAATCTCAGCAATGTATTTACCGGCCAGCAGCCTAACAGCGCCGATATCGGAAACTTTGTGGAGCTGGTCAATAACGGCGGCATTGTCGATATTTATGTAGATGCGACCGGCGGCGGTAACTTCACAGGTCACGAGGTGTTTGAGTTGGTTAATAACGTCTCCAATAATCCGATCGGCTTGGTAGGT
>JBEKBU010000044.1:0-19463 GCA_050015235.1 Methylomonas sp.
CGACCGCCGTCCAGCCCTGCGCATGCCATTGCTTATAGCGCCATTGCGGCATAATATGTAAAACAGCGTATCGGCTCAAATGGCGTAACCTGGAATTATTCTGTTTAGCGGCGGGCGGCGTTAGCTCATAGCGCGGCTCAATATGCAGATATTCGCAAAACTTAAGATTTTCCAGCACGCTATGCGTAAGAGGCTCATTTTGCGCCAGCGCCTGATGCAGCAATAGCCGCTTCCAGCTGTATTGCGCCGTATTGGCCGGAACCATCCCCATCCGGCGCTTACCGGCGACTATAGCGCAAATAGCCGGCCGATCGCCGCCTTGGGTGGAAATCGCCAAATCATAGCGCCGGAACAAACTAAACAGCAAAGCTATAAAACGCGGCAAACTTGGTTTAGGATCGACTGCAATCAAACGGCGTATATCCGGATTACCCTCCAGCATGCCGATATTGGCGGAAGGAAGCAACACGTCTATCCCGGCCTGCGGATAGGCGGCTTTCAACGAACTTATTAAAGGCGTAACCAATAAAGCGTCGCCTAAATAACGCAGAGTTATCACTAAAATGCTTTTAGGCTGTATATTGGACGGTTGGCGTTTTAACATATATAAAGCTGAACGGCGTGGAATTGTAATTTTGATATTCTAATAGGTAATTAACATTGAACAAACCGGATAATTCTCGTAAAACCATGTCTGACAGCGAAGTTTATAAACGCCTGATGCGTTTTGTACTCCCCTATTGGCGTTTGTTTCTACTCAGCACGATAGGTTTTGCCGTTTACGCAGCCACGGAACCCGCCGTAGTGATGATTATTCAACGCATCATCGACAGTTTCAGCCATGAAAATAAAACCGATATCGAGTACCTGCCGCTGCTGTTTATCGGACTTTTTTTATTACGCGGCTTAGGCGCTTTTTTAGGAAATTACTATCTGGCGCGCATTTCCGGGAATGTCATCCACAAATTACGTTGTGAAATTTTTAATCATTATACCGGCTTGTCCGTCCAGTATTACGACAATCAAAATAGCGGACACATGATTTCCAGAATAACCAATAATATTGGCGAAGTTACCCGCGCGACTTCGGATTCGATCCGCTCCTTCATTCGGGAAGGTTTTACCGCCATTGGTTTACTTTGGTATCTAGGTTACACCAATTTGCAACTGTCCTTGGTGTTTTTGGCGGTCACGCCCATTGTTATTTTAATGGTGCGCTACGTGGGCAAACGATTAAAACGTTTAAGCCGCAATATACAGGATACCGTTGGCGGCCTGACGCATATCACTTCTGAAATGGTGACCGCGAACCGGATCGTTAAAAGTTTCGGCGGAGAGATTTACGAACGCGAACGCTTCAGACAATGCAGCCTGGAGAATCGCAAACAATACCGTAAACTCATCATGACGGTCTCCTTAAATAATCCGCTGATGCAAATGGTTATCGCTTTTGCCTTGGCCGGCATGATGTATCTGGCTCTAGTGATGATGAAGTCATCCAGCGCGGGCGAGTTCGTGGGTTTTTTTACCGCCGCGTTTCTGCTGCCCAAGCCCATACGCCAATTAAGCGACGCCAATAGTGAAATTCTGCGCGGCATTGCGGCGGCGGAATCACTGTTTGAAGTTTTGGACGAACCCCTGGAATCCGACCGGGGGGATTACGAGACTTCCCGCTGTCAGGGCAAAATTGAATTTAAAAATCTGAGTTTTTATTATCCTAACAGCGAGACGCCGGCTTTACGCAATATAAATCTGACCATCAAACCCGGTCAAACCGTAGCCTTGGTCGGCGCTTCCGGAGGCGGCAAAAGCACGCTTATTAATTTATTGCCGCGCTTTTACGATTATGAAGAAGGGGAAATTTTGATCGATGGCGTCGAACTTAAACGTTACCGGCTCGGCTCCTTAAGAAAACAAATCGCGTTAGTAACGCAAAACGTTACGCTCTTTAATACCACGGTCGCGAACAATATCGCCTACGGCGCTCTGGAAAACGCTAGCCGCGAACAAATAATCAATGCCGCCGCCGACGCCTATGCAATTGACTTCATTAAAGATCTGCCGCAAGGCATGGATACCGTAACCGGCGAAAACGGCGTGAAACTTTCCGGAGGGCAACGGCAGCGGCTGGCTTTGGCGCGCGCATTATTAAAAGATGCGCCCATATTAATTCTGGATGAAGCCACCTCGGCGCTGGATACCGAATCCGAACGCTATATTCAAGCCGCGTTAACCCGTGTGATGCAAAACAGAACGACATTGGTTATCGCGCACCGCCTATCGACGATAGAAAACGCCGACATAATTTTGGTCATGGACAAGGGCCAAATTATCGAGAGCGGCAGCCATCAGGAGCTATTGGCTCTTGACAGCGCCTATGCAAAATTACACAAAATGCAATTCCAGGAATCCGATCAAGATTCCGACGCCGTATCGGAGCATGCGGATTTTGAAATCTAGCTACTCCCGGCTCACGGCAATATTGTAACCCTGGTTTTGTAGCAACGCATGTTTCCGCGCTTGATGCAAATCATAAGCCACCATTTCGCTAATCATTTCCTGAAAGGTAATTTGCGGCTCCCAGCCTAATTTATTTTTTGCCTTACTCGGATCGCCAAGCAAAGTCTCGACTTCGGACGGCCTGAAATAGCGGGGATCAATGGCGACGATCTTTTGCCCGATTTGCAGACTAGGCGTTTTATCCCCAGTAATTGCGGAAACCATGCCTTTTTCCTCTATGCCTTTTCCTTCCCAGCTCAAACTAACGCCCAACTCCAGCGCGGACAACTCAATAAACTGCCGGACCGAATATTGCACGCCGGTGGCGATCACATAATCCTCCGGCTCATCCTGCTGCAACATCAGCCATTGCATACGCACGTAATCCTTTGCATGCCCCCAGTCCCTGAGAGAATCCAAATTGCCCATGTACAAACACTGCTCCAAACCGAGGGCAATGTTGCATAAACCGCGGGTAATTTTACGCGTCACGAAGGTTTCGCCACGCCGCGGCGATTCGTGATTGAATAAAATTCCATTGCAAGCATATATGCCGTAGGCTTCCCGATAATTCACGGTAATCCAGTAGGCGTATAACTTAGCGACCGCATAAGGGGAGCGGGGATAAAAAGGCGTGGTCTCTTTCTGCGGAGTTTCCTGCACCAGACCGTAAAGTTCGGAAGTTGAGGCCTGATAGAAACGGGTGGTTTTCTCCATACCCAGAAAGCGCACGGCTTCCAATAAGCGCAAGGCGCCTATGGCGTCGACGTCCGCCGTGTATTCGGGCGATTCAAAGGAGACGGCGACATGGCTCATTGCGCCTAAATTATATATTTCGGTTGGTTTTATCTCGCTTAGGATGCGCGTCAAATTCGAACTATCGGTTAAATCGCCGTAGTGCAAATAGAATTTTGGATTTTTAATATGCGGATCCTGATAAATATGATCAACCCTTTCCGTATTGAAAAGAGATGCGCGCCGTTTAATGCCGTGCACTTCATAGCCTTTATCCAAAAGAAATTCGGCCAAATATGATCCATCCTGCCCGGTTACGCCTGTAATTAATGCTATCTGTTTTTCCATACCATTCCTGATTAAAAAGAAACAACTCTCCAAAATTGGGCATTTAAAGTGTTGCCGCCATTTTACACCTAAAGTTAATGACTGAATATTACAAAATACTCTGAAATGCGCGCCCATGATGCTTCAGGAGCCGATGGCGGGTCAGTCAATGGAAAGCGGATATTTTTCCCTATTTGCCGCTTTTCAGCCGAGGCCAAGCAGTTTATGTAGGGTGGGCATGTAATGGCCACGCGGGATTCAAGGCCTAAACTGAATTACCGGCAAAATTGGCGCCTGAGAAGAAAAAGGACTTACATCTTCAAGCAAACGTTGAAAATGCGGAGGAAATACTTCAGCGCATCAATACGGATTGATGCGCTTTTTGAGCGCGCTCCATGCCATGAAGACTAAGAGAGGATGAAGATCAAGCGGCTAACGCCAGTTTTTCCGATAAACGGCTTTCCAACTCCGCCGCAACCAAAGTATCGTAATGACGCTGCAAATTAAAATCGGTGGGTCTCGGAAATAATTCCTGTTCGATCTCCGCGCGCAACTGCGTAATAAAGTGGCGTCTTAACACCGAGTCTTCAGGTACGCCAGCAACCGCCGGTTTATATTCATTCCGGCCGGCTTTGATTTTTGAAAACAAACCCGCCGTCCAAGTTTCTGGCAAAAACATATAGACTGCAAACAACAACACCATCAACAATAACATTTCATTCATAATCTACTCCCGGAATAACCGAAAACGGTACAATATTTAAAGTATGCACGGTCCGCGCACATCAGCGATATGCGCATTCCTGACGCCAACGATGACGTCGATTAAATCAAAGCAATTTTTATACCGCTTTAAAACACACGATTACTAAGGTATCTCCAAAATCAAAGACGTTAAAAATCCGACAACGTTCACAAGTTTGTAAGTATACAGACAAATTTGACGGATAACTGGTAAACGCGCGTCATTTTTTCTTTAAAAAAGTTGAAATTAAGCTAAAATCCAAACTAAGTATCTTACGGAGCAGAAATATGCAATATTCGCGACCCTTTTTGCGTCGATTGAAACAATTCTCTTATTTGGTTTTCTTGGCGTTGATATCAGGTTGCGCGACCTTCAACAAACCTCAAGTTTCTCAACCCGCCACGGCTTTTGCGCCGCAGGAAAATAGCAAGATCGTGCACGAAGCGCTGCAATTGCAAGGACAACCTTACGTATCGGGAGGCGAATCGCCCAGCGAAGGTTTCGACTGTAGCGGATTAGTTTATTATGTTTATAAAAAACAAGGATTAAGCTTGCCAAGAGACACTTGGTCGCAGGCCAACCGGCTACCGTCCGTGCAACTTAACCAGCGCCAGCCCGGCGATCTGGTATTTTTTACCATCAATACCAAACCTTTTTCGCATGTCGGCATTTATGTCGGTAACGATAAATTTGTTCACGCGCCCAGTTCCCGTACCGGAAAAGTAATGATGTCCGACTTAAATCACCCTTACTGGCGGGAGCGGTTTACCGCCGTACGCCGGCCGCCGGTTCACCAGCCCTTATCGTTGAATGACTCCGCGCCGGCTATTTGTTTACTGAATTAATTACGGTTGTAATCAACCCATACAACCACCGCTAATTCCAAACTTTACTTCGAGTCAATAAACTTCAAACCCCGCATTTATAGACTATCCCCAATTTCACGTTGATAAAACGGCCAAGTTTTAACATGCAAATATTTCCTGATCGGGGTTTTGATTACCGACACGCATAATGCAATAGAAAATAAGCACCATACGGCGCAATATTCATTCGGATCATCCGTTGTAATATCCGAAACTAGCGGGCCAATCAAATAATGAAACCCTACAAAACGCCAGGAGCCGTATATGACCGGCATCACGAACGAGGCCACAATATAAGCAAAAGCATGCAGCCCCAAATTAAAACCCAGCAACCAGCTCACCGGATTCGACATCAGCCCATTCAACGGCATATGCCAGGCGATATGCCAGGCGCCGGATATTGAACAGGTTTCCACCCCGCAAAAGCCTTCTACCCCCGGAATGCAATGGCCGGCCCAGGCGAATGGAAACATTTTTATCAACATGGCCAGGGAACTAATGGCGCATAAGGTATAAATAGTGGTTCTGATTTTCAACTTTACGCTATCCGGAATAAAATACATGGCCACCATATTCACGAAAAACGGCTGAAAGGCGATATGTAGATAACCCAGCAAGGTCAAAACTTGATTATTAGGATTGTCGCACAGATCAATATAAACATAAGTCAAGGCCTGCAACAACTCCATCAAGGCAAAATAGGTCAGCGGAATCCACAGTTCCTTCGACTCGCCCTTATAAGCTACAAAGACCGCCGTCGCTAAACCCGCCGCCGCCAATACGCCTGACGCTTCGCCACTCCAACACATGAAACTCCTCCCGCTATTTTAATTATTATGTAATAAATCGTACAAAACCAGGAATTATCACATAAAACTTAATTGAGTTGCAGTGCAATTGAAATATTTCTTAAGCAATGGCCTGTATGCGTTAACGCCATTCCTGAGTTCAGCCAACCGGCGTGGCTAGCCTCTGAAACAGGCAAAACTTGACCTGGCCGGCTAATTTATTTTTCAGCATTTTCCAATTCGCCGGCATTTCCGGCATATTTAATTGCCGCTCGGCTTCGACATAAATTTTGGCGTAATCGGCCAGCCAGCCGCGTTGCTCCAGTTGTTGGCAAGTAGAAGATATTAGATTTTGACCGAAAGGAGGATCGAGAAACACCAGATCGAAACATTCAGGAACAGTCTGCAAAAACCGGTTGACGTCTTGCGCAATCAAATCGACCTGGACGGCTGATAGTATTGTCTTATTATTGAGCAATTTTTGGCAGGCTATCGGATTATTTTCTACTTGCACCACGCGTTTGGCCCCTCTAGAAGCCGCTTCAAACCCCAAAGCGCCGCTGCCGGAAAACAAATCCAGACAGGTACTGCCGGCAACGTCGCTTTGCAGCCAGTTAAATAATGTCTCCCTAACCCGGTCCGGCGTTGGCCGCAAACCGGGCGTATCGTCAAAGCCGATCAACCGGCTGCGCCATTCGCCGCCGATTATCCGGATTTTGTTAATCACCCTTTTCCGCCGACGGTTACCGTTTGCAGCAATTCAGGTCGAACGCGCCGTTGAAAAGCGTCTTTTATATCCTCGGTAGTCACTGCCTCGACTTTGCCGGAAAATGTATCCAGATAGTCGAGGGGCTGCTGATAAAAGCCGATCATGGTTACATAATCGGTTAATTTGCTGTTTGTGTCGATGCGCATTGCAAACCCGCCGGTAATATTTTGCTTGGCCGCTTTCAATTCAGCATCGGTCGGGCCATTATTAATAAAATCGCGTAGCGTGGCGTTCATAACTTCCACGGCTTTCCCGGCCTGATCGTTACGGGTCTGCAAACCGATGGTAAAAGGGCCTTGCCGGTACAAAGGCGCAAACTGGCTAGCCGCGGTATACGCCAACCCCCTTTTTTCGCGCACTTCATCGAATAGCCTGGAAACCAGACTGCCGCCGCCCAATATGTAATTACCCACATATAATGCGAAATAATCCGGGTCTTTGCGATAAGTACCCGGCATTCCGGCTAATACATGCGTTTGCGTCGATGGGAATTCGATGTGCTGGCTAGTCGCCTGGCTAGGCATGGTCACCGGCGGGATCTCGGCGGGTTTTTCGCCGACCGCCAGGCCGTCCAGCAATGTTTGGGCAATCCGTTCGGCATGCTGGCGGCTCACCCCGCCGACAATAACTACCGTCGCATTCGCCGCCACATAGTATTTATTGTAAAACGCTTTCAGATCGGAAACTTCCAAACCGGAAACCGTTTGCAGCATCCCCTCTTCCGGATGAGCATAGGGGTGATTGTTATATAAAGCCTTATGAAAGGCGATACTGGCAATCGCGGCCGGCGATTCTTCCCGATGTTTGAGCCCGGCCAGCGTCAGATTTTTTTCGCGTTGGAAATCCGCGCCGTTGAACGCCGGACGAGCCAGCACCACTTCAAAGGCGGCCAAGGCTTTATCCAGTAACGCTAGATCCGTAAGGCTGCGCAACGACACCCAAGCCATGTCTTCGGAAACGCCGCTGGAAAATGCGGCGCCGACCGATTCGAATTGATTGGCCACTTCATCCGTCGACCAATCGCCGGAGCTATTGCCCAATAGGCTGGAAGTCAGAGCGGCCAAGCCGAATTGATCATTATCCCTGGCGCTGCCCGCGTCAAATGTAACACGCACGTCGACCATGGGTAAAACCGGCGCATGCACATAATATACGCGGCCGCCCTGCGACGTTTGCCAATGTTCGATTTTGACGGTCGCCCAGCTTAGCTGGCTAATAAATAACAGCAATAATCCAACGAGCTTAAAACGCATGATGGCCTCCGATCATTTTGGCTGGCGCCGGGGATTGGCTTATCGGTTGCGGATCCAGATAAGCAACGGTGAGATTGTCCTCAAGCAGATATTTACGGGCCACATCGCGCACTTGTTCGGCGGTCACCTGATTAATTTTACTTAAGTATTCATCCGCTTTTCGCCAGCCGACGCCAACGGTTTCCAGCATGCCTAACTCCATGGCCTGATAGAAATTCGAATCTTTCTGATAGACGTCCTTGGCCAAAACCTGGGCTTTAACGCGCAATAATTCTTCATTACTCACCAAATCGTTTTTTAATTGATAGACTTCGTCCAGCAAGGCATATTCCATGTCGTACACCGTGCGGCCCTCCGCGGGCGTCGCCTCCAAAGTAAATAATTCCGGCATTCGCGAGGTCAAATCGTAGGAAGCGCCGACCGAAACGGCTATTTCCTTGCCCCTAATCAAACGGGCTGGCAACCTGGCGCTGTTGCCGCCATCCAGAATGGCCGCCAACACCTCAAGCGCATAAGCTTCCCATTCCGGGTTAGCGGATTTTAATACCGGCGTTTTGTACCCCATCAGCAAATAAGGCAATTTGGCCGGCGCTTTGACGGTCAATTTCCGTATCCCCTTTTGCGCGGTTTCTTCCTGCGGCTTAACCGGTATAATTTCGCTCGGTTGCAGATCGGCAAAATATTGCTCGGCAAGTTTTATGACCGGTTCCGGCTCAACATCTCCTACCACCACCAGCGTAGCGTTATTTGGCGCATACCATTGCCGGTACCAAGCTTGCAAATCCGAAATCTGGTAATTGGCGATATCGGACGGCCAGCCGATGATCGGATTTTTATACGGGCTATTGGTAAACGCCACGGCGTTAAACTGTTCCTGGGTTTTAGCGCGCGGCTGATCTTCGGTGCGCATGCGCCGTTCTTCGGTAACCACCTGAAGTTCTTTAACCAATTCCTCGGCTTTAAGATCCAGGTTACGCATGCGATCCGCTTCCAGCTTGAAACTGATTTCCAAACGGGATTTTTCCATGGTTTGGAAATAAGCCGTATAGTCGCTACCGGTAAACGCATTTTCCTGGCCGCCGTTCTCGGCGATAATGCGGGAAAATTCGCCGGCGGGATAAAGTTTCGTGCCCTTGAACATCATATGCTCCAGCATATGCGAAATACCTGTAATCCCGCCCGGTTCGTAACTGGCGCCGACTTTATACCAAACCTCGGATACGGCCACCGGCGCCCGGTGATCCTCTTTAACCAGAATTTTTAAGCCGTTGCCTAAAACATGTTCATGAACCTTACCGTTTTCAGCCTGAACCGTTAGAAACGGGACAAGCAGCAGCAATGCCGTTAAGCTGTATTTCATAAATCCCTCGTGGTAGAAAAAATGAAAACCTGTGATGATTTTATTTATCAAAGGTTCACTGTTATTCTATACCATTAGCGGCTCAAATCTATAAATCCAAACAGCCTTAAACCATATGTAAATTTGAATGACCAATACATCAACTATCCATTCCTGGCAAAATTACCTGGCGCTCTGCAAACCTAGAGTCGTCGCATTAATCGTTTTCACGGCCATCGTCGGCATGCTGCTATCGACGCCGGGCATGCCGCCGCTGGACAAATTTTTATACGGCTCCCTAGGCATAGCGCTTTCCGCCGCATCCGCGGCCGCGATTAATCACTACATAGACCGGAAAGCCGACGCCGAAATGGCGCGCACGCGCTTCAGGCCGTTGCCCATGGGCGAATTGAGCTCGCGGCATGTCTTGACGTTCGCCGGGATTATCGGCGCGCTATCCATGATCATTTTAATTACTAAAGTCAATGTTTTAACCGCATTCCTGACTTTTTTGTCCTTGATAGGCTATGCGGTAATCTACACCGTCTATCTGAAAAAAATGACGCCGCAAAACATAGTCATCGGCGGCGCGGCGGGGGCCGCGCCGCCGCTTTTAGGCTGGATTGCGATTACCGGAGAAGCCCACCCGCACGCGCTCTTGCTATTTCTAATCATATTTGTTTGGACGCCGCCGCATTTTTGGGCGCTGGCGATCGCCAGGCGGGAAGAATACGCCAAAGTCGGCATTCCCATGCTGCCGGTTACGCATGGCGTGGAATTTACGCGTTTACAGATTTTGTTGTACACCATCTTGCTGTTGATTACTATCCTGCTGCCCTATTTGACCGGCATGAGCGGCTTGATTTACTTATGCCCATCCGTTTTACTGAGCCTAGGCTTTATATATTTTGCCGTACAAATGATGCGCCGCAAGGATAATAAGACCGCCATGCGTACTTTCGGTTATTCGATTATTTATTTGACCCTGATTTTTACTGCTTTATTGATAGACCATTATCTACCCATCAGATTGTCATGAACTTGCAAATTCAAGAACATCCTTTCGCCGAATTTATCAAAATACTCGGCAAGGGCAAAAAAGGCTCCCGCCCGCTTACTCAGGATGAAGCTTATCGCGCCATGCAAATGATCCTGACCGGTCAAGTAGAAGCGATTCAATTAGGCGCGTTTTTAATGTTGATGCGTGTCAAGGAAGAAACCAGCGAGGAACTGGCCGGTTTTGTGCAGGCCGCCAAACAGACCATCGCTAGTTGCGGGCCAAATTCGCAAGTCGATCTGGACTGGTCTTCGTATGCGGGTAAACGCCGGCATCTGCCCTGGTTTCTGCTATCCGCCTTATTGTTAGCCGACAATGGCGTTAAAGTCTTCATGCACGGCGCCGGCGGACATACCCAAGGCCGCATATATACCGAAAAAGTTCTGGACGCGCTGGAAATACCCTATGCCCGCTCCATAGCCGAGGCTGAACGGCAATTACAGAGCGCCAATTTCAGCTACTTGCCGCTTGAATATTTCTGCCCGCAACTGCATGACATGATTAATCTGCGTCCATTGATGGGACTGCGTTCGCCGGTGCACACCCTGGTCAGATTATTAAACCCTTTCAACGCCGGTTTTAGCATTCAGGGCATTTTTCACCCCAATTACCGGGCCGTTCATCAACACGCCGATTTATTGCTGAACATGCCGCATATGGCGGTATTAAAAGGCGAAGGCGGGGAAACCGAACGCAATCCCGACAGCGATTGCCTGGTGCAAAGTTTGCATAACGGCGAACTAAGCGATGAATTATGGCCCGCGCTGTTCAAGCAGCGGCATCCCAAAGAGGAGGAGCTCAATCCGCTGCATTTAAGACTGATCTGGCGCGGCGAACAGCAAGACGAATACGCCCTGGCGACAATTCTTGGCACCGCCGCCGTGGCGTTAAAACTGCTTGGTAAAGCAAACGATCAGCAACAGGCCCAGGAAATGGCGGCGGGTTTATGGGAACAGAGGACTATCCGGCTTCTATGAAAAATCAGACCGCAAACGCCTGCATGCGTTCATAATCCGGAATAGCCAGCGTTTCCGATTTCACCTTATGCAAAAACTGTACGCCCAGCAAAGTGGAGTTATAATCCCTATCGCCCCAGACCACTTGCACTTCGCCGTGTAATTCCAGCTGGTCGAATGAAAAACGCATCACTGAGCCGGTTTCGAAATCAAGACGGTCGAGTATCCGTATCACCATACCGTAGACAGAGACATTTTCAGTTTTAAAGGTATAATGATGACCATTAAACAAAACATTTCCCGTGGCCCTGATATGCTTTTGGAATGCCCGGCGTTTATAGAGAAGTTCATCGATATCATACGTCAGGCTACAAAATTCGAGACCAATCCGGAAGCCGTGTTCGATAACCTCTACCCTGGCGACTTTTGCTTCGCCGGCCAGTCTCTTAACCGGGAAATAAAAATCGATAACCGGCGTGGCCCGCAAAGCTTGCAGCATATTGTTGAAATCCTGAATCCGATCATCGTACTCCAATTCCGCTAAAAATCCTGTCAGCGATACATTCAGCAATTGGATCCGATGCTCCACGGAACCTAAACTCAGTAAGCCGCTGGCGTTCACGGCTTCACGAACCGGACGTTTATCGAGAGTCGTTAGTAAATCAATCATAGCCATAATTTAATAAAATAAGCGCAAATCCAGATGAGATATCAATAAATATGCATCCTAAATATTTAGTCATCATTATTCTAACCCTTTTATCGGCATGTACAACTGTACCACCGAAAAATACCGAAAATATTTGCCAAATTTTCGCTGAAAAAAATGATTGGTACGAAGCCGCCTCGAACTCTTCGCAACGTTGGGGCGTTCCAATAAACGTGCAGATGGCGATTATTAATCAAGAATCTGCGTTTGTCGCCGACGCCCAACCGCCAAGACCTTTAATTTTGGGTTTTATCCCTTGGTTCCGATCAAGCAGCGCTTACGGTTACTCTCAAGCTAAAGACGAAGCATGGGCCGACTATCGAAAGAATACCGACAATAGCTGGGCGGATCGGGAAAGCTTTGCCGACAGTTGCGACTTTGTGGCTTGGTATTGCAATGTCAGCCATAATAAACTTGGCATAGACCTAACCGATACCCGCAATTTGTATCTTACCTACCATGAAGGGCTCACCGGATTCCGCCGTAACAGCCACGCTCAAAAACCCTGGTTATTAAAGATTGCGACTAAAGTGCAACTGCGGGCTAACAACTATGACAAGCAATTATCAAACTGCAAACAAGAGCTGGAATCAAAAAAATGATAGACTAATTGATTTTTACTACTATTAATTATCTGGAGAAACCGTGAAAACCACTCTACATAACATTATCGTAACTTTAACCGCTTTGTTCGTTGGATTGGGCGTTATATCACCGGCTCATGCGGGCGCGCCGGAAGAAAACAAAGCGGCCGGCGAAGCTTTTTTACTTGAAAACGGAAAAAAACCCGGCGTTGTCACCACGGCAAGCGGTTTACAATACCAAATTATCAATGAAGGGGCCGGAAAACAGCCCGCCGCGACATCTAACGTTACCGTAAACTATCAAGGTACGACGATAGAAGGCAAAGAATTTGACAGCTCCTACAAACGCGGCGCGCCGGCGACTTTCCCGTTAAATCGGGTTATCCCCGGTTGGACCGAAGGTTTGCAATTAATGAAAGAAGGCGGCAAGTCCAGACTGTTTATTCCATCCAATTTGGCTTACGGCGAACGGGGCGCTGGCCGCGACATAGGCCCTAACGCTGCTTTGATTTTTGACGTGGAGCTTATTAAAGTACAATAACAACTATCAGGCTCGCCAGGTTTGCGCCTGGCGGCCGGTGCGGACGGGAACGTAGCGCGCTCATCCATGGCGCGCTTGACGCAGGGAAGCGCAACACTAGCTTCAAAGCTTAGCGACTGCCTTAACGCCGGAAATAAAATCGACTTCCGTTTTAGAAAATTCCTCAATTTATATATATAGTCATGTTATTCTATAGAGATTAACTTTGTAAAATGGAATGCGCTACAATATTATTGTCGTGGCAGCTACGATTGTTTGCTTAATTTCTTTTTTCCATCAATCCAATATTTCTTTTTTAACAATCAACCCGCGAGTTCAACATGTCAGAATATATCTCCAACAATGCTCTAATTCTTGCCCTGCTGTCCTTAAACGGTGAAATTGCCATTCAGAAAGATTATCTGGAATCCGAAGAAATCCCTGACGATGACGTTAGTGACGAAGAAGAAGTTCTAGAGGATCTTGAACAGGCTTTTATGGAATTTGTCGATGTTTACAAAGCCCGCGCCAAATCCGACCAATCGCTGCCTGATCTGGACGAACTACTGGCCGGCGATGCTTAATCGATGTGGATTATTTACGGTATTCATAACTGCGATACGGTAAAAAAAGCCCGCTCCTGGCTGAATGATCGGCAAATTAAGCATCGTTTTCACGATTTCCGGGCCGACGGACTTGACCCTGAATTGCTGCAAGGCTTTATCGATATTTTGGGAATGGACGTTGTCCTGAACCGACGCAGCACAAGTTGGCGGCAATTGAGCATTGAACAGCAACAGGCGTCGGATCATCGAATACTGATTCAATTAATGCAAAATACGCCTACCCTGATTAAACGCCCCATTCTAGATACGGGAAAAAACTTGATTGCCGGTTTCAGTCCCGACGATTACCAGAAAATGTTATGAGCGACTGCCGGACGCTTTTGGAAGAACTCATACGCCGCGTATCCGTCACGCCTGAAGACGCCGGTTGCCAGACTTTTTTAGCCAAGCGTCTACAAGGCCTTGATTTTAAATCTGAATACCTCAACTTTGCCGATACCCAAAATATCTGGCTGCGCCGAGGACGTCAGACGCCCCTATTTGTGTTTCTCGGCCATACGGATGTGGTGCCCCCCGGCCCACTCGGCGGTTGGGATAGCCCGCCATTCGAACCTGTCATCCGTGACGGCAAATTGTTTGGCCGCGGCGCCGCCGATATGAAAGGGAGTATCGCCGCTTTTATTATTGCGGTTGAACATTTTATCGCCCAATATCCGCGGCATAAAGGTTCGCTGGCGATTCTGCTTACCAGCGACGAGGAAGGCCCCGCCCAGCACGGCGTTGTCAAAGCGATTGAAGTCTTGGAACAGCGTCTGGAAAAAATAGACTGGTGCCTGGTCGGCGAACCTTCCAGCAAGCATGCCTTGGGCGACATAATCCGTGTCGGCAGACGGGGTTCCATTAACGCCAAGCTGACCGTATACGGCATACAAGGCCACGTTGCCTATCCTGAATTAGCGGAAAATCCGATCCACCGGTTTGCGCCGGCCTTGCATGCGCTTACCGAAGAAATCTGGGATCTCGGCAATAACTTCTTTCCGGCCAGCAGTCTACAGCTTTCCAATATCATAGCCGGCTCCGGCGCGGAAAATATTATCCCCGGCCAACTTGAAGTACAATTTAACATACGTTTTAGTACGGAATTGAATGCAGCCGTAATTAAATCCCGCACTCGCGCTCTACTCGATAAATTCGGTTTTAAGTACGATTTGCAATGGCGCTTATCCGGCGAACCGTTTCTGACGAAACCGGGCGTTTTACTTGAAGCTGCGCAGGCGGCGGTTAAAACCATTTGTCAAATAACACCGTTAAATGATACCGGCGGCGGCACATCCGACGGACGCTTTATTGCTCCGACCGGCGCGCAAGTGATCGAATTAGGCCCAATTAACGCCAGCATTCACAAAGTGAACGAATACATAGACTTGGATGATTTGGAAAAATTAAGCCGAATTTACGAACAAATTTTATTCAATTTATTAAACTAATAGGAACCCGGCCCATGCGTTGCCATCATGTCGATTATCAAATTATTGGTCATGACATCCAAATGGTTGAAATAGAGCTGGATCCGGATGAATCCGTGATCGCCGAAGCCGGTTCAATGACTTATATTGAACAAGACATTAATTTTGCGGTGCAAATGGGCGATGGCTCCGGCGGCGTTATGGATAAATTATTCGGTATCGGCAAACGTTTGCTGATAGGCGAGTCGGTATTTTTCACTCATTTCAGCAATAAGGGCAAACAGAAACGGCGGTTAGGTTTCGCCGCGCCGACGCCTGGCGCCATTATCGCTTTGAATCTTGCCGAGTTGGGAGAACAAATCATTTGCCAAAAGTCGGCATTTTTAGTCGCCGCGCTAGGCACTCAGGTCGACATTGCATTTAATAAACGCCTGGGCAGCGGTTTTTTCGGCTGAGAAGGTTTTATTTTACAACGCTTGCGCGGAGACGGTATGGCCTTTATTCACGCCGGCGGCACGGTTATCCGTAAAGAAATACATAATGAGACGTTGCGTTTGGAACCCGGCTGTTTAGTGGCGTTTTGCGGCGATATCGATTACGACATTGCGTTAAGCGGCGGCTTAAAGAGCATGTTATTCGGCGGGGAAGGAATGTTTTTGGCAACCTTGAAAGGTAGTGGTATTGTTTGGGTGCAAAGCATGCCGTTCTCACGCTTTGCGGAACGGGTGCTGAGTTATTATCAGCCGGCGGAGAAAAAACAGAGCTAAGCCTATCTCATTTTATCCAATAAGTTTTTGGCTACAGTCTGTTGCTGCGTAGTCCCTTTACTTAATACTTCTTCAGCGATATTTTTCGCCGCCTCGCTATCGCCCATGTCCAGACAGGCTTTCGCCAAATCTATTTTGGTTTCAAATTCGTTCGTATCCTTTAAATTAGAGGCGCCGAGTTCATAGCCGTTATATTCCTTGCTATCGACGACAGGCATATCGAAATCGAAGTTAAAATCAAACTCCGTAAGGCCGGGATTATTATCCGCCGACTCTGCGCCATGCCGCGTAAGCCCGTTATCCGGCGCAAAAAAATCATCATCGGCAAAAAAATTATCCTCCATATGCATATCTTGTTGTTGTTTGAGCCCCAAAACCGGATTGGACTCCACTTTTTCCGGGTATGGCTTTATAGTTTCCAAATCAAAATCAAATTCGAATTTTTCCAATTCGTCTTGTGGATCAACCGGGGAGGGTTCCACGGCGTCAGTAAACGACAAGTCGCTCAGATCAAACTCAAAACTCGCCAATTCATTGATTTTATCTACTTTGACCGAATTATCCGCAAGCTTGTCGATATTAAAATCCAGACCATGATCTTTAGAAGAATCGCCGCCAACATAATTCAGGCCAGCGGAAAAATCTTGATCTTTTACCGGAATATTCTTAAACATGGATTCGGTTGGATTGGCGCCCTGCATGTCCATTGGGACGGCGTCAAAATCTAATGAATCAAAATGGCCGCTGGTTTGTTTGGTTCCGGGATCGGATGCATAATTTGATTCGGCTGACCTCATTTGCGGCGCAAAACCGGACGCTCCGCCAAATAAGGGTAGATCGGCCGCAATTTCCTTAGCCATTTCCGTGACTTTACCCCAGAAAATCTGGTCGGCCTGTTTGCCTTTGGCCGCCAATTCCTGTACATAGTCCGCAAAACCTTGGCGGTTTTCTCCCGCATAAAAAACTTCTAAAAGTTTCAGCTTGTAAACATCTTTTTCCGGCTCTTGTTTAATAGCATGACGGATTAAATCCTCTGCTTGCTGATAGCGGCCATAGGCCAGATAAACATCAGCTTCCGAAAGCGGATCAACTTCATTTTGTTCGGTATCGAAGGCGTCAAAATCACTCGGCGTAAAATCGCTGATGAAAGAACTTTCCCCAACCATGCCGACGTCATAAAACGCCGCGGAGTTATCGATCTCCAGTACCGGAATCGAAAGACTATGATCGACATCGGGTATTCTAATTTGGTCGGCGCTGGCGAACATACTTTCCCGGCTGGTTAGCATATCAATGCTGCGTTTACGCCACCACAGCCAACCAAGCACGGAGAATACGGCTACGCTGACCCCTGCTAAACTTACATAATAACTGTCTGAAGCGAAGAAATCCTCAGTTTGAACAGGCGGTGGAGTTTTTACAACCGGCAGCGGTTTTGGCGCCGCGGCCGGCAAGGCGACTACCGCCGGTTGCGGGGGCGCGGAAACAACGGTTGGCGGCGGCTCAATTTTAACCGGGGCCGGCGCGGCAGGCGGCGTCGCCGCCAACAGGCCCGTCGAGGTTGAAGCAGTTGAATTTCCGGCTTTTTGGACTTCCGAGAGCTGCTGATCTTTCAGCGCCAATAACTGCTGCATCAAACTTAGCTGCTGCTCGAGTTTTTCGATACGCGTCTGTAATTCCAGACTTTTATCATCACCCGCCTTGTTTGTATCGCCAACCGTAGACTGATTACCGGATTGACCGGCTTTTTCCTGACTGCCCAGCGCCGCTTTGTCAACTGCGCTACCATCGGAAGGAGAAAGCAACTGCAAAGGTTTGTTGCTTGTCGAAAGCTGTTTTTGCTCGGCCTGATTTACATTCGCGCTAGCGGCGGATTTGGCGCCGTCAATAGCGGGAATTTTCAAGGTGACGCCCTTTTTGAGCGCGTTAATGTTATTTCCGATAAATGCGGCTGGATTCGCGCGATAAAGCGCATTCAGCATTTCCTTGGCCGGCACGCCTTGCTGATTACCCAATTGTTTAGCTATTAGCCACAGATTTTCGGATGTTCGGGTCGGTCCATATTCCCCGTTTGTCGCAATTTGCGGATTGGACTCCTTGGCCGCGGCGGCAACTTGAGGATGCTGGGATGGATGGGAATGGTAACCGCCTCTGGAAACCGGGTGGGATTTTCTCAGCGGTGATTCGTAGGATGTAATTGAATGATCCTGATACCTATTGCCGTTATCGGCAATTGCCGTCGCCGGCTGATCGTAGCTTGAAGGCGGATCGAATAATAAAGGAAATTCCTTAAATTGGCTGCCATTCGTTCCGATAACTTCCAATAAAACGTCTAAAAACGGTTCGGTTAAGGTTTCCGAAGACGAAAGCTTAATAGTGACGGAATTATCATTTTTAACAATAGTTTCAAACTTGACTTTGGAAAGATAATACGTCCAGGGAACCCCGGCGCGGTCGAATTTGTCGGGCGCCGCCATTCTGACAGTGACATCCCGCGGATCTTCGCCAGCCTCTACATGCAGTTTGATTTCGGCATCAAGATATTGATTCAAAGTAGAATGTACTTGGATATCGCCGATACTTAGAGCCCACGCGGTAGCGGGCGCCAGCATGACGAATCCTAAAGATTTAGTTAGATTTCCCACTTTTATTTCCTTCACTAGTCATCACCTAAACAGCTAAATGCATTCAATACATATCAATACTAGCAAACCTATAAGTATTTTTTTGCTAATAATTCTGCAATTTGAACACTATTTAAAGCAGCGCCCTTCCTAACGTTATCGGACACCACCCAAAGATCGATTCCATTTTCACAAGATATGTCCTCTCGTATCCGCCCCACATAGACATCATCATGACCGGATGAATCAGTCACCGCTGTAGGATAATTGCCGTTAACGCGGTCATCCATCACACATACGCCCGGCGCCTTGGCCAATAGTTCGCGTACCTGCTGTACGGAAATTTTTTGCTTGGTCTCGATATGTAGAGCTTCGGAATGCCCAAAGAACACTGGTACGCGTACAGCGGTCGGATTAACCATGATCCGGTCATCCCCCAAAATTTTACGGGTTTCCCAGACCATTTTCATCTCTTCCTTTGTATAGCCGTTATCCATGAATATGTCAATCTGCGGCAGGACATTAAATGCGATTTGTTTAGGATAAACTTTTGCCTCTATCGGTTTCGCGTTTAATAAATTCGCGGTTTGCGTCGCCAATTCCTCTATTGCTTCCTTACCCGTACCTGAAACCGCCTGATAAGTAGCAACATTTATCCGCGTGATTCCGACAGCGTCATAAATAGGCTTAAGCGCCACAACCATCTGAATTGTGGAACAATTTGGGTTAGCGATAATCCCGCGATTTTTATATTCCGCGATTTTTTCCGGATTAACTTCCGGAACTACTAAAGGGATATCGGCATCATATCTAAATTGTGATGTATTATCAATTACTACACAACCCGCTGCTGCGGCTTTTGGCGCGTATTCGGCCGAAACGGCGGCCCCGGG
>JBEKBU010000045.1:0-19324 GCA_050015235.1 Methylomonas sp.
TAGCACCTGGCTAAACGGGCATGCGTTTGATAAAGATTTAGAAACAGCCTTAATCCGTTCTGTGCGCGTGGAGAATGACGCCAATTGCTTTGCGGTTTCCGAAGCGACAGATGGTGCAGGCGCAGGCAAGTCGGTGGTTTTTGGCGTTATCATCGGTACGGGTTGCGGCGGCGGCATTGCTGTGCAGGGTAGGTCCTTGCGCGGTATAAATGGCATAAGCGGTGAATGGGGGCACAACCCGCTGCCATATCCACGCGTTTATGGTCAGGCGGAGCGGCGTTTTACAGAAGCACCCAATAGCAAGGGTATGCTTTCCGGCTATTTCATCGACGAACCGAGCCTTTCCGAATATCCCGGCCCCTTGTGTTATTGCGGTCGCCGGGGCTGCATTGAAACCTGGCTTTCCGGCACCGGCTTTAAATCCGAGTATCACTGTGTCACGGGAGAGGATCTCTCCAGCCTTGAGATTATTGCTGCTGCTCAGCACGGAGATGCCAAAGCCGTGGCGGCGTTGAATCGGTATATGGATCGTATGGCACGAGCACTGGCCTATGTGATTAATATTCTCGACCCTGACGTCATTGTTCTCGGCGGCGGCATGAGCAATGTACAGGCCTTGTACGAAGAAGTGCCCCAACTGTGGAAAAAATATATTTTCTCTGATACGGTAGATACCGTGCTACTGCCTCCTCGACATGGTGATTCTTCCGGGGTACGAGGTGCTGCTTGGTTGTGGAATTAAGCAGCACTCCGGAATTTTAACTTTGTCCTATATTTTGAATCGTTATGGCCAAAACTGTTTTTTAACAACATGACACAGCATTCTAGTAGCGCTTTAGTCAGTTGCGAATGGCTGCGGGAGAATCTGACTCATCCCCAGCAGGTCATTTTGGATGCCACTTTCTTTTTATCCAGACAGCAACGCCATGCCCAAGACGAGTTTAATTCGGCGCATATTCCCGGCGCTCAATTTTTCGACATTGATGTCATTGTGGATACGAGCCGCCCCTTACCGCATACTTTTCCCAGTGCCGAGCAATTTGCTCAGCAAACCGGGCAATTAGGCATTGATACCAAGACCTGGGTTTATATTTACGACAACAACCACTTTTTTGCCGCCGCGCGTGCTTGGTGGATGTTTCGCGTATTTGGACACCAAAAAGTCAAAGTCGTGGATGGGGGCCTAAGCCGATGGAAACAACTGTCGTTTCCGTTGACAGCCGCTAAGACAACACCGGTTCCGAAAGAATTCGTTGCCGCATTTCAATCGGAACTGTATGTCGACTTGAAACAAATGCAGGTGATTCAAACGCAAGCTAGCCGACAAATTTTGGATGCGCGGTCAGAAGATAGTTTTAATGGGCAGCGTCAGCTCAGCGAAATCGGACTGTTTCCCGGTCATATTCCTGGCAGCATCAACATTCCCTATCAAAATTTAGTTATCCATAATCAGCCTGGCCTAGTTTCCATTGAGAAGCTAAGCCGGTTACTGTCTGCGGCGGGTGTCGATTTAGCCAAACCTATGGTGACGAGTTGCGGCTCTGGGGTTTCAGCAGCGTTATTACTTTTGGCACTTTATGAAATGGGCGTACATGTTGTACCTATGTATGATGGTTCTTGGGCGGAGTGGGGCCGGCACCCGAAGTTACCTCGACAAACTGAATCACCAACCACTTTATGATGGTATCAATAAATTTACGACCGTAAGAACGCCGGCAAAACCTCCCACAGGTTTTCAAAACTACGTGAGCCATGAATTAGCGCCACAACCTACGCCGTTTAATTAATGTGTTATCAATAATCGACCTCGCCGTGTCACTCGATCAAAACTGAAAACATGCTCTCTCGGGCTTTCATAACAGCGGCCAACCAAACGCCTCCGGAAATCAGGGGCTCCATCCTCTAAGTTAATGGTCGCTCCGCATATTGGACAAGGCGCGAAATAACGAACTAAGCGGATAATTCTTAAGTCGCCATCCCGTAACAATTCAAACTGCGCCGCTTTTTCATGGAAATTAATAAATAATTCATGCGCCTGTACGATTCTGTCATCAAAGAGTCGTACCCAGGGTCTTGCAATCGAAATCCAAATGACATATGGAAAAATAAAGGTGCTTATAAACAGCGTAATTTCTCGGGTTGTTATCGGCTGAGGTGTCGAAAGCGTAATCCAGGTAATATAAGAGAATGAGACAGTGAATAGCAATATTGAGCATATCCAACCAAGTATGATCCAGCTATGCCAGTTTTTTAGTTGGATTTGCCCCTTATTGAATAACGGTTTAGAAAACCAGCTTGGTATTACCTCCCCATTCGCAGCTATTTCATAATGAACTGTTGTTTTTTCCGGTTCACCTTCAGTCGGAGAATTTTCCGAATTTGATTCCTCGTGTATTTCCGGCAGGGGTATAGCTTTAATAAAAAATGTCGCATAATTTCCCCGCCCACCTTTTGGGCTATACCTTTCAGATTTGGGATAACACTGAACTCCCTTCGTACGGGCAAATTCAATTAACTGCGGCTCTCTGATTTCCCAGTATTTCGAAAATGAATTACTCCAATCAATCCACTTTTTGGCATCGGTGTTTTTTGGAAAACCCTCGACACTTGCCACGATTTCTTCCGCCGTAAAGCGCCGCTTACTCTCTTCGAGATCAGCATGGTTTAACGTTATGTCAGCTAAGGAGCGCATGATGCGATGCGGCTTTTCATCGCTCAGTTCTGTATTTAGCCAGTCAATTAGACATTCAGTCACTTCACGCATAAACCACCCTTAACCGGTTCCCGGAGGTATTGGTCTTGTTTGCAAATTTTAAATTCATAAAAATGTGTCCTACATCACAATTATTTGAGGTAAAGCCAATGAAGACGGAACATATGAACGGTGAATCAAATTTTAGACCGCAGTTTGAAGTTTCACATCGCGACACACGCCATCGTCGTGTTTTAGCGGTAAGTTTTCAAAAAACTGAAGCAACTAAAAAAATTAAGGAACTTATCGATATGGCGTTTAGGGTTAAAAAATGTGATGCGCTTCACATTTATCGGAAGAAGCCAATGTTTTTTCAGATTTTTTCATCCCTCTTAACGATAGGCCCATCAAAACCTCTCGCGATAGGTGTATTAAAACAGTCACCTTTCGTGCGAGATTTTTGCAGTTGTTCCTCCTAGCATAGTGCCCAATATTTCCAATTACTCGCAGAAATGACTATGTCAACACTCGAACAAGACTTGGCCAATTTAAATTTTGAATACTTACTACTGGCTCGAGAATGCGCTCGAAGTAATCCACTGGAGGCTGCCTGGCGATTTGGGGTGGACCGTCAGCAAATTGAAGAAATCTCTGAGTTTTCCCTGGAAAAAATCAAAGAAATTTCCGGTGTCGCCAGAGCGGTGGTTCGACTTATCCCGATGAACACACCCAATGAAATTTCACTCAGTACTCATACCGCCTTACTACTCCCAATTACACCAGTTCCTGCAGGTCAGTAAATGTTTATATTTCCTTTGAAGAATCATCCAGGGTCAGGCGTTCTAGAAGTATCTCTTGCTGAGAAGCTTTTCTCATTAGGTGCTAGAACACCTGTGGTGATTTCCCTATGTCATCTAGGCAAAAAAACAGCCATCCGGCTTTATAAGGCTATCAACGAGCAATCCCCCAAACAAGGCATGCTGCCCTATGATCCCTTATGGGTTATTCGTACCTCGGGGAACAACGTTCATGCATAGATTTTTTTGGGAATTATTTATGATCTGTCCGGGATCAAAAAAAACGACAATGAATATGCGCTGATGTTCATCACGGCTTATGAATTGTACTGCAATGTGGTGGCAAACAATCCACGTCCCAGTAAACTAGAGGCAAATGTTGACCGACAAATTCTGCTAGATATCAATCGCGCTTGGCAACTGACGCATTTATTAAGGTCGAACGAAATCGGCTTGGTCCTTTGCGATAAATGCCAATCCCGGTTTCTGAGAGTCAATAGTCATGACAACGCGTTTCAACAATGTCCAATTTGCGAGATATGGGCTGATCGTACCGGGCGCCGTCGTTGGGCAACCCCTAAATCTAAGCAGGCTGTTTAGTCTATTAAATGGATAACGTCACAGCTAAATCATGGAAATTTTAATAGCCAGTTCGGAGAAAACGCGTGTATATCTTCGTTAAGAATCTCACTAAATTAAAAATGCCCCAACCTTGCCATGGCAAACAACTTGCCTATATGGCGCGTGATAGCTTTATCAAAAACCAAGGTTTAGTGGTTGACTTTGATGGTCTGGAAAATATCACTCAAGGATTTTTTCAAGAATTTTTTCTGCCTTTGGTTACGGAA
The DNA here is from genome assembly GCA_050015235.1 of Methylomonas sp. Taxonomy (GTDB): domain Bacteria; phylum Pseudomonadota; class Gammaproteobacteria; order Methylococcales; family Methylomonadaceae; genus Methylomonas. The sequence goes on from JBEKBU010000045.1 coordinate 4,338, forward strand.
TTTGGAGCGGAATTTCTCAAATGCAAATTACAGGTAAAAAACGTCGGCAAAGATAATCAAGAAATTATGGATTCTGCATTTAATAATTTGGATGATTATTTTGAAAAACTTGCCAAAATTAATAACAAGCATTGTGACAAAGATACCTATGATCTAAACCTTTCCTGGCTTGTAAGGGCTAGAGAAGTGTGCAGGGAAAATGCTGTCCATGCTCAATTATTCATGGGTATCAATACTGAAGAAATGCGCTTAGCCATCAGTAGATTATCCGTAGAAGAAATACAGCTTATTGCTCAATCAGGGTGTTTATGTTTCGAGCCCAGATTTTCGGCAAATTTTATTCAGAGCATGACTAGCGGTGAACATGACATGGTAGATATACTCTTAAGTCTCGATGCCTGGTCTTGATGTCGGTATTTAACAATGTTAAGAACGTATCATCAGCAGTCACTAGCATTTGAACTTTTAAAGCGAAATGCTCGAATTAAAATTATCCATACTGAAACCGGTCTGCCGATTCAGTTTCTAAGGGACGCCTACCAACAATTTCATGGCCACTCTGCTAGTTGCGGCGGCATGAAGGAATCAACCAATGGTCTAACTCGTAATATCAAAACTTATAAAGAGGCGATATTATTTGCTGGTTGTTTCTGGGTTGCCATATCAAAAATGGAATGTATCGACATTAAAAAAGTCATCATTGCTTTTGATACCTTCAAAAAATTACATCCAAATAGCCAATTGGATTTTTCAGGTGCCTGGGTTATAGCTCAAGATCTAAAAAACAGAAAGGTCGAGATCACGACATGTCACCATTGCAAATCTACTGTTCTATTGCATGCTCGTACAAATAAATTCGAACGCTGTGTAGTCTGCAATACCAGTTTGAAAGACAAGTTGTCCAGAGTAGCAGAATTCGAACCATGACTACGCAATATCCCCCACGAATCCTGCGACTACCAGAGGCACATTATTACACCGGCATGGGTCGCGCTATGTTTGATCGTGAGCTACGCCCACATTTACCAGAAATTCAGATGGGAAATCAAGGCATAGGCTTTGATCGACTTGACCTGGACCACGCTTTAGATGATTATAAAACCCGCAACGTGAGGGTAAAGGAGAAACCATCATGGCAAGAAACAAACTCCCAGGATTGTACTGGGACAAGAAAACAGGAAAAGGCTCGGTCGACAAACGCATCGACGGGCTCGGCAGAGTTCGCCACCGCTTTACAGCAAGCACGCAAGCAGAAGCAGAAACGGAATACCACAGAGCAATAGCTACTGCAAAAACCGAGGCATCTGCACCGAAATTGCGAAACTTTCGAGAAGCGGCAACGAAATTTTTAAACGAGGAAATGAAACCCAGCTTGAGCCGTGATGCCAGGTGTTTAGAAAACTTGGATCCGTGGATTGGGCATTTGAGAATTGATCAGGTGCATCAAGGTACGCTACAACCGTACATTGAACATCGGCAGTCTCAGGGAATCAAAAGCGGTACGGTAAACAGAGAATTATCCGTTGTTCGCCGGATATTGACCCTGGCTTCACGGGTTTGGCGAGATTTAGACAATCAACCCTGGCTACCGACAGCACCGCTGCTGAGATTACCCAACTGGGGAGACGCGGCCAAGCCCTATCCGCTGAATATTGAGGAGCAACGACGTTTCTTTCAAGAACTGCCGACTCATTTGGCAGAAATGGCTATGTTTGCGGTGAATACGGGTGCCAGAGATAAAGTAGTCGGTGATTTACGTTGGGAGTGGGAAATTAAAATCCCAGAAATAGAGTCATCGATTTTCCTTGTCCCTGGTGAATTCACCAAAAATGCGACACCTTGCCTGCTGGTACTTAACAGCACGGCACGAAATGTTATCGAAAGCCGGCGCGGTAAAATTCCCACGCATGTTTTTGGTTACAGGGGGAAGCCGGTTGATCGTATGTATAACTCGGCATGGAAAAAAGCTTGGTTAAGAGCCGGCTTACCGGTAGGCAAGGAGGTACTATCCGGACCCCACAACCTGCGGCACACTTTTGCCCGGCGTCTTCGCCTTGCCGGTGTACCGCTGGAAACCAGAAAGGCGTTGATGCACCACATTGATGGCGACATTACGGTGCATTATTCGCCAGCCGAAGTGGGTGAACTGATAGCTGCGGTCGAGAAGCTGACCAAGGTGGAAGGAGTGACTATGTTGCGCTTGGCATCATAATTACCCACTGGGTAATTTAGGGTAAAAGAATCGCCCAATCGTAAAATCATAACTTATTGATTTATAACGATTTTAATGGTGCCGGAGATAGGAATCGAACCTACGACCTTCGCGTTACGAGTGCGCTGCTCTACCTGCTGAGCTACACCGGCTTATTTGTATATGGTTTGCGGATCTTTTAAAACGGGTTCCACGGCTTGCCATGCTCCGTCCCGCAAGACGCGGAAGAAACAGCTTTGCCGCCCGGTATGGCAGGCTATGCCGCCTTGCTGGTCTATTTTAAGCAAAATAACGTCGGCGTCGCAATCCAATTCTATATCGACAATTTTTTGCCGATGGCCGGATTCTTCGCCTTTTCGCCATAGCCGCTGCCGCGATCTCGACCAGTATACCGCAAAACCCTCGTTGACGCTAAGGGTCAGCGATTCGCGGTTCATCCAGGCGAACATCAGCACCCGGCCGCTGTCGTATTGCTGGGCGATCACCGGCACAAGGCCGTCCGCCGTCCATTTTATTTCATCCAGCCAGGCTGTGTTGCTCACAATCTTACCTCTATGCCTTTGGAGCGCATATGGCGTTTTGCTTCCTCTATCGTGTATTCGGCGAAGTGGAAGATGCTGGCGGCCAGCACCGCATCGGCCTTGCCGATTAGGATGCCTTCGGCGAGATGGTCGAGAGTGCCGACGCCGCCGGAAGCGATAACGGGGATGCTGACCGCGTCGCTGACGGCTTTGGTCAAAGCCAGATCGAAACCGGATTTGGTGCCGTCCCGATCCATGCTGGTCAGCAATATTTCGCCGGCCCCGTATGCGTACATTTTTTCCGCCCAGGCCACGGCGTCCATGCCCGTGCCTTTACGGCCGCCGTGGGTGAAGATTTCCCAGCGGTTTTCCTCTCTATCGGCGCTGACTTTTTTAGCGTCTATGGCGACGACTATGCATTGCGAGCCGAACTTTTCGGCGGCTTGTTTAACGAATTCCGGATTAAAAACCGCCGCGCTGTTAACGCCGACTTTGTCGGCGCCGGCGTTCAGCATGCGGCGTATGTCCTCCAAACTACGGATGCCGCCGCCGACGGTGAGCGGAATAAACACTTCGCTGGCCACCTGCTCCACGACGTGCGCCATGGTGTCGCGGTTATCGTGAGTGGCGGTGATGTCCAGAAACGTGATTTCGTCGGCGCCTTCCTGATCGTAACGGCGGGCGATTTCCACCGGGTCGCCGGCGTCGCGGATAGCCACGAATTTAACGCCCTTGACGACGCGGCCGTTATCGACATCCAGGCATGGGATGATGCGTTTGGCGAGGCTCATAATTTATCCGAACGATTCGGCCAGTTTTTCGGCTTCGCCAAAATCGAGCGTGCCTTCATAAATGGCGCGCCCGGTAATTGCGCCCATAATGCCTTCATGGGCGACTTCGCCCAGGGCGCGGATGTCGTCCATATTGGTTATGCCGCCGGAGGCGATAATGGGTATGTGCACGGCTCTGGCCAGGTTGGCGGTGGCTTCGACATTAACGCCCTGCATCATGCCGTCGCGGGAGATATCGGTATAAATAATCGCGGTGACGCCGTTCGCTTCAAATTTTTTGGCCAAGTCGATAACGTCGTGGCGGGATAGTTTCGACCAGCCGTCGATGGCGACTTTGCCGTCCCTGGCGTCCAGGCCGATAATGATATGGCCGGGAAATTCGATGGAGACGTCTCTGACAAAATGCGGTTCGCTGACGGCTTTGGTGCCGATAATCACGTACTGGACGCCGGCTTCCAGATAAGCCTGTATGGTGTCTTCGTCGCGTATGCCGCCGCCGATTTGCACCGGCACCCGCGGATAAGCTTCCGCAATGGCTTTGATTACCTCCGCGTTTTTGGGCTTACCGGCAAAAGCGCCGTCCAGGTCGACCAAATGCAAACGCTTGGCGCCCGCGTTTACCCAACGCTCGGCGACAGCCAGCGGGTCGTCGGAAAATATGGTGTTATCCTCCATACGACCTTGCCGCAAGCGTACGCATTTTCCATCTTTCAAATCAATTGCAGGTATCAGCAACATATGTCAATCTCAATCGTTAATCGTTACTTCTAAAAAAATCCGGTGATTTAATATTTAAAAAAACTATCCACACCCTACGACGAACCATCCCATTGTAAAAAGTTTTTTAATAAACTCATGCCGGCCGCCTGGCTTTTTTCGGGATGAAATTGCACGGCGAACAGGTTATCTCTTGCCAGCGCGCAGGTAAAAGGCAACGGATAATCGCTGGTGGCGATACTGTCCGCCGGATTATCCGGCATGGCGTAATAGCTATGCACGAAATAAAAACGGCTATCTTGCGGTATATTCCGCCAGAGCGGATGCGCATGCTGATGCACCTGATTCCAGCCCATATGCGGTATTTTCAGGCGGTTGCCGGCGGCGTCGGTCAAAGCGCCGGCAAAGCGCCGGACATGGCCTTTGAACAAGTTCAGGCCCTCGGTTAGACCGCCCTCTTCGCTATCCGTTAACAATGCTTGCATGCCTAAACAAATGCCCAGTAATGGTTTGCTGACAGACACTTGTTTGATTATTTCGTTCAGTCCGGCGTCTTGTAACGCTTGCATGCAATCGCGCATGGCCCCTACGCCCGGAAATACCACGCGGTCGGCGTTCAGAATATCCCGCGGTTGCGAGCTGATTTGCACCGTTACGGCGGTATCGGCGTGTTGCAGCGCTTTGGCGATGGAATGCAGATTACCCATTCCATAATCGATAACGACAACTGAGGACATAGAAATGAAAAAAAAGTGTGACTAAGGTTGTTGGATTGATTAGCAGCGTATTATAGACTGCCTTTGGTGGAAGGTATGATTTCGGTCATACGGTTATCGTGACTAATCGCCATGCGCAACGCACGGCCAAAAGCTTTAAAAACGGTTTCGGCGATATGGTGGCTATTAACGCCTTTCAGATTATCGATATGTAGCGTTACGCCGGCATGATTCACAAAACCTTGAAAGAATTCATGAAACAGATCGGCGTCGAAATTGCCGATCAGCGCTCGCGGAAACTCGACCTGATAAAAAAGGCCGGGACGCCCGGAAAAATCCACCACTACTCGCGATAAAGCCTCATCCAACGGCACATATGCGTGCCCGTAACGGCATAGGCCTTTTTTATCGCCCACGGCCTGCTTGACGGCCTGGCCTAAGGTAATGCCGATATCTTCGACGCTGTGATGGGCGTCTATATGCAAATCGCCTTCCGCGCTAATGTTTAAATCGATCAGGCCATGCCGGGCGATCTGATCCAGCATATGATCGAGAAAAGGCAAGCCGGTGGCTAAGGAAGCCGTACCGTCGCCGTCCAGATTAATGCTGATTTTTATCCGAGTTTCGAGCGTATTGCGCTCAACCTGAGCAGTGCGTGGGTTCATACCTGATTAATGTGTTAATTTCCCGGTTTAGTTTACGCGATTATGACGGTTAGGCCAAACTCTTGCTTGCTATTTCATATACATCCTTGGATAGATGTTCGGCGCCTACAATACGCTCTAATTGTTGTTTAATCAAGCCTTGCCGGTGTGCGTCGTATCGTCGCCATTGCGCCAGACCGGCGACCATGCGGGCGGCGATTTGCGGATTAAGGGTATTCAACGCCAACACCTGATCGGCCAAAAACCGGTAGCCTTCGCCGTTTTTGGCGTGAAAATGCACCGGATTCGATTGGCTGAACGCGCCAACCAATGCTCTGACCCGGTTAGGGGTTTTCAAATCGAACGCCGGATGTTTCAACAAATTTTGCACGGTCGTAAATGTATTCGGCATGATGCTGGTCGCTTGCAGGCTAAACCATTTATCGATCACCAGCGCCTCTTTACGCCATTGGTGGTAAAAACTATCCAGGCTTCTGGCTTTGGCCGGATGCCGGCTATTGACTATCGCCGCCAACGCGCCGATTTGATCGGTCATGGTCTCGGCGCTGTAAAACTGCTGTTCCGCAAGCTGATGAACTTCAACCGATTCAAGAGCGGTCAAATAATTCAAGCCGACATTTTTCAGGCGGCGCCTGCCTATGGATTTGGCGTCCAATCTGCCGGACTCATCGCGGTGATGGTTTTTGTATAATTGTTTAAATTCAGCCTGCAACTGTTCGGCCAGGGTTTTTCTGACAAATTCGCGGGCGGTATGGATAGCCTCGACATCGATTTCCTGCATTTGCCCGGCCAGATAGCTTTCGTCCGGCAGACTCAGCAACACGGCTTGATAAGATAAGTCGCCGTTTTCCGTATTCAACAGACTGCGCCAAGCGTCAACCATCAGCGGTTCAATCCGCAACGGGCGCCGGTTCCGCACATCCTCGATCAGACCGTTAATCACCTGCACAGCCAGCTGTTGGCCGGATTCCCAACGGTTGAAGGTATCCGAGTCGTATTTAAGCAAAAACGCCAATTCCGCATAACCGCGCGGCATTTTTAAGTTCACCGGCGCGGAAAATCCCCTTAAAATCGACACCACCGGCGGCTGGTCGAGATTACCGAAACTAAAGGTTTGTTCGGCTTCGGTCAGATTTAAAATCACCTCCCGCTCACAGCCGCCTTGATACTCGACATTCAGAGCCGAACCGTCGGCCGCCAATAAACCCAGCTTCACCGGAATATGCAAAGGCGCTTTAACCGTTTGGCCGGGCGTCGGCGGGCAGCTTTGGCGGATGGTGACATGCATTTGCCGGGTATCGGCTTGATATTCCCGGCTGACCGTCAGCACCGGCGTGCCGGCTTGCGAATACCAGAGCTTGAATTGGCTTAAATCGGCGTTATTGGCCTCCTCCATGACCGCGACAAAATCGTCGCAGGTGACGGCCTGGCCGTCATAGCGGCTGAAATACAAATCGCTACCGCGCCGGAAGCCTTCGGCGCCCAACAGGGTATGCAACATTCTGACGACTTCCGCGCCTTTTTCGTAAACCGTCAAGGTGTAAAAATTATTAATCTCGATATAAGCTTCCGGACGCACCGGATGCGCCAGCGGTCCGGCGTCCTCGGTGAATTGCCGGGTTCTCAGCGCGTTTACGTCTTGAATGCGCTTCACCGCCGGCGAACCGCGATCGCCGCTGAATTGCTGATCGCGGAATACGGTAAAGCCTTCCTTCAGGCTTAATTGAAACCAGTCGCGGCATGTGATGCGGTTTCCGGTCCAGTTATGAAAATATTCATGGCCGATAACGCCCTCAATCTGTTCATAATCGCTATCGGTGGCCGTATCCGGGCGCGCCAGAACGAATTTAGTGTTGAATATGTTTAAACCTTTGTTCTCCATGGCGCCCATGTTGAAATGATCGACAGCCACTATCATGTATAAATCCAGATCGTATTCGCGGCCATAGGCCGTTTCATCCCAGCGCATGGCGTTTTTCAGCGACTGCATGGCGTGCGCGCATTTATCAATGTTATGCTGCTCCACATAAATTTGCAGGTTGACCGCGCGGCCGCTCATGGTCACAAATTTGTCCTTGACGCATTCCAACCGGCCGGCGACCAGCGCGAATAAATAGCTGGGTTTGGCGAACGGATCTTCCCAGCTGACCCAATGGCGGTTGTTGTCCAGTTCTCCACTCGCCAACCGGTTGCCGTTGGACAGCAATATCGGGAATTTGGACTTATCGGCTATCAATTTGGTTTTAAAGCGGCACATCACATCCGGCCTGTCCAGAAACCAGGTAATTTTTCTAAAGCCTTGCGCTTCGCATTGGGTGCATAACATGCCGTTCGAAAGATACAAACCTTCCAGCGCGGTATTGGCTTGCGGATTAATGCGGTTTTGGATGCTGACGGTAAACGGCCGCTCTTGCGGCGTCTGAAATATGGTTAACGATTCGGCGCCGAGCGCATAGTCGGCGGCTTGTAGAGCGGCGCCATCCACGGCCAGGGATAACAACTCCAGCTCTTCGCCCATCAAGCTCAGACTTGCCCCGCCCGCCTGGCTGCGCGGATTACGGCGCACCGTTAACGTGGCGTTGACCAGGGTATTCCGTTCGTCTAGCTGAAACTCCAGCTCCACGGCGTCGATTAAATATTCCGGCGGGGTGTAATCTTTAAGATAAATGGTTTGCGGGCTGGCGTCAGGCATGAGTTATCGGTCTTGTATAGGTTTGGCGAGGACGGGTTTGTATGAAATAAGCCAATACGTCAACCCTAAAGCGGCGATTACCGCGGAAATAGCTAAAATATACAACGGCTCGGTTTCTTTTAAATCCAGCATGATAACTTTTCTGGAGATCGCCATCAAGGCGGTGGCTATCACCATTTTCAGGGGTAATACGTCGTGTTTGATATAAAGGGTAATATTAACAAATATTTCAATGGCAATCAGCACCGTCAGAAACGCGCCGAAAATAGCCAATAAATCGGTGATGCCTAATAACAGGAAAGGACGGGCGACGGCGTGCTGGTAAATCACCGATACGACGTCTATCACGCTCCATAAAATGACGCCGGTCATCAATACCGCCAGAAATTTAACCGCATAGTGAATAATTTTATGCAAAACCTTTACGACGACGTCTTCCGACGGCGGCGGTAATTTCTCTTCATAAATATCGGCTAAATCGCGCCCAGTGCGGCCATAGGCTCTACCGGCCGCGCCGGACGAAGGCATTGAGGGTTTAATAGGTGATTTATCCATTGTTACTCCCGATTTTTTTGCAAGGCTGTATAGGCTAATATGCCCCAGGCTGCTAATAAGGATAGACCACCAAAAGGAGTTATGAAACCCAACCAATTGATATTCAATATAACCAGCAAATACAAGCTGCCGGAAAACAACACGATGCCCAGCATGAACAATCCGCCCACCCAGGGGTACATCCGTTGCGGCGGCCATGCGCCCAACAAGCCCAAGGCTAAAGCGTGCCACATTTGATAGCTTACCGCGGTTTTATAAACTTCCAAGCCATGCTCGGAAACGACGTTTTTCAAGCCATGCGCGCCGAATGCGCCCATGGCGACGCCGGTCATCGCCGTGATAGCGGCTAAAAAAATATACGGCGAGCGCATCTTATTTCTCCCGCAGGCGCGGCATCAGTTGCACCAGATTACAAGGGCGGGTGCGGTAATCCAGTTGCTCTTTGATCAAACTATTCCAGGCGGTGCGGCAAGCGCCGGCGGAGCCGGGCACGCAGAAAATATAGGTCGCGTTCGCCACCCCGGCCAGCGCGCGCGATTGCAGGGTCGAACTTTTAATGTCTTGATAGGAAATCATCCTGAAAACTTCGCCGAAACCTTCCAAGACCTTGTCCAGCAAGGGCTTAATCGCTTCCGGCGTGCCGTCCCTGCCGGTCACGCCGGTGCCGCCGGTGGTAATGATCGCATTGACCTCGGCATCGGCTATCCAGAGGCTGACAACGGCGCGGATCTGATAAATATCATCGGCGACAATTTTTTTTGCATACAATTGATGGCCGGCGGCGGTTAATCCGCTGACCAGCGTTTGCCCCGATACGTCTTCTTCCTCGGTACGGGTATCGGAAATTGTCAAAACTGCTATGTTTAAGGGTATAAACGGCCGGTTTTCAGTCACCATATTACGCTCCCGATGCAAATAGCGCCGAACGTCTTTCGCCGCCAAGCTTGTAGTTCGGTCCGGATCAGTTTTTTAGCTCGGCGAATACCGGCTGGCCGGATTATTTGGAACAATGTCATAGGATCGTCACATTGAATCGCTTAAATGTAAAAAAGAATTAAATTAAAACTACACATGTTATCGCAAAACTTCCGTTATGAAAAACTCGCCAGCATCGTGGCGCTATGTATTTTGCTGTTTACCTGTTATGAGGTATTACAACCGTTTATTTTCGATTTTATCTGGGCGGCGATTCTGTGTTTCGTCACTTGGCCCTGGTACGTTAAACTGCGCGATTTGAATTTGAGCCCGGATTGGGCGGCCACCTGCATGGTGGCGCCTATCAGTATTCTGTTGCTGGCGCCTTTTGTCGCCGCTTTTTTTAGCTTGACCGATGACGTCAACGCGCTTTTGCAATGGTTTAACGCCCACGCGCATTCTTGGCCGGCAGCCCCGGCCTGGCTAAAAAAATTGCCGATGGGCGGCGATTATGCGGCGCAAACCTGGGATAAATTCGGCGAAGATTCCAGCCGTATGGTTAATTTAGGCCGCCAATACGCCCTTAGCATCAGCCGTTGGCTGCTTGAACAGAGCATCAATCTGGGCGGCCAGTTGGTGCATATGAGTTTGGCGATTTTGGTTCTGTATTTTTTTTACCGCGACGGTGAACATGTCGCTGAGCATGTGGTGATTGCGGTTCAGCGTCTGGCCGGCGAAAAAACCCAGCGCATCCTGGATATCGTCCGCTCCAGCCTACGCGCCGTGGTGTACGGCATTTTAGGCACGGCGCTGATTCAGGCGCTGGCTTCGATTTTCGGCTTGGTTATCGCCGGCGTGCCATATGCGTTTGTGCTGGGCGCGGTGTCGTTCTTTTTGATGATTATTCCTAACGCCGGCACGCTGTTATGGCTGCCGATAGCGGTCTGGCTGTTTTTTGAAGACGAGGTTGGCTGGGCGATTTTCATTTGTATCTGGTTTTCCTTGGTCGTCGGCACCATCGATAACTGGCTGAGACCAATACTGATCAGCCGGGAAGTGGAGCTGCCTTTCGTGCTGATTGTGTTCGGAATATTCGGCGGTTTGCTGGCTTTCGGCTTCATCGGCGTTTTCATCGGCCCGACTTTGCTGGCTACCAGCTACGCGCTGATTTTGGACTGGCTGATCCGCAAAGAGCAGGATTTATTGACGGATGGGGAATTGGAAAATCAATAATGTCGGCGTTTATAGGATGCCGCCGACGATAGGAGGCGCATCGGTCGCGTACCAGATTGCCGCATCTTGTTCAACTATTCGGCGATTCGCTGATATTTTAGGTTTTTTGCTCATCGGATACGGAGGCTATGGGCATTTATTAAAGCCATTAGCTGATCACGATTTCGCAACCGGTAAGTCCGGCGGAGGACGCCGTGAATATATCCCTATAGGCTTTCGTTCGGCATCCATGCCTCTCAAACCTCCGCCAGACTTACCGGTTCCAAAATCTGGAGTGTTGGCTTTAACCTTATACCAAAAACACTTTTGAAATCCGAAGGGCATCAGTTTGGATAGCTTTTAACTATTTGCCATGAAATTGAAAGTTATAATACATACGGAGGAAGAAGGCGGATTTAGGGCGGAAGTTTCGGCAATTGCAGGCTGCGCTACCCAAGGCGAAAGGCGACAGCTATGAAGCGCTTATAGCCAATCTTTCCGAAGTTATAGAAGCTTGCCTATCCGTTGATTTGGCGGACGTTGAAATTTCTGATGGCGATAAAGTTATAGAACTTGCGGTGTGAAATCCATATCCGGAAACTCGTTTGATAAACTTTATCGGCTAAATTCACAAAAATTCCTTAATTTTCAGAATTAACGCAACTAACGCACCAGACTCAACAACACCCCAGCCGCCACCGCCGAGCCGATAACGCCGGCCACGTTCGGCCCCATGGCGTGCATCAGCAAAAAGTTGTGCGGGTTGCTTTCCAGGCCGAGTTTGTTGGCGACGCGCGCGGCCATCGGCACTGCCGAGACGCCGGCGGCGCCGATCAGCGGATTGATGGGGGTGCTGCTGAAGCGGTTCATTACTTTTGCCATCAGTACGCCGCTGGCGGTGCCGATGGAGAAAGCAATAGCGCCTAGACCCAATATGCCGAGGGTTTCCATTTTTAGGAACGCTTCGGCGCTGAGTTTGGAGCCGACCGACAGGCCCAGGAATATGGTGACGATGTTGATCAGTTCGTTTTGGGCGGTTTTACTCAACCGGTCGACCACGCCGCAGGCGTTCATCAGGTTGCCGAAGCAAAACATGCCGATTAACGGCGCCGCCGAAGGCAGCAGCAACGCGGTCAGCACAATCAGCATCAACGGGAATACGATTTTTTCGCCATTGCCCACCACTCGCAATTGCTGCATTTCGATGCCGCGCTCCAGTTCGCTGGTCAGCGCCCGCATGATGGGCGGCTGTATCAACGGCACCAGCGCCATATAGGAATAGGCGGAGACCGCGATCGCGCCCAGCAGCTCCGGCGCCAGCTTCGAGGCCACGTAAATGGCGGTGGGGCCGTCCGCGCCGCCGATAATGGCGATGGCCGCCGCCTGCTTCAGGCTATAGTCGATGCCCGGCACGGCGTTTAGCGCCAAAGCACCGAACAAGGTGCCGAAAATGCCGAATTGGGCGGCCGCGCCCAGTAGCAGCGTTTTCGGATTGGCGATCATCGGCCCGAAATCGGTCATCGCCCCGACGCCCATGAAAATCAGCAGTGGAAATAAGCCGGTCTTGATGCCGCCGTACAGATAGTAAAGTATCCCGCCTTCGTCTATCATGCCGGCCACGGGAATGTTGCTAAGCACCGCGCCAAAACCGATAGGCAGCAGCAGCAAAGGCTCGAAACCTTTTTTTATGGCCAGATAAATCAACAGAAAGCCGACCGTCATCATCACGGCTTGCGGGCCGGTAAAATTATACAGGCCGGTGCTTTCCCATAATAGTCTTAGATTTTCCATGGAGTTTCTTGGTATTTAGTCAAACCTGTAATTAAAGCGTCACCAGCACGGCGCCGACCGACACCGAATCGCCTTGCCGGACATTGACGGCGCTGACGATACCGGCTACTTTGGCGCGGATTTCGGTTTCCATTTTCATGGCTTCCATAACCAACACCACGTCGCCTTCGGCGATATGCGAACCGACATTAACGTTGACTTTAAGAATCACGCCCGCCAGCGGCGAAATGACTACGCCGCTGCCGCTGATTATAGGCGGCGTCACGACCAAATCGGGACCGACAGGAGCGGCCGGCGCCGGCTGTATGGTAAAGCTGGCGCCGACCGGTCCGACCGCTACCCGGTAGTTACGGCCATCCACATTAACAGAATATTCTTCCGTCGGCTGCGGCCCCGGCGGCACGGTATGCACGACGGCTACCGGGGCCGCTAAATGCCCCTCCGCGCCCGGCGCCGGCTCAAACGCAGCCGGATTGCCGCGATTTTGCAGAAACTTCCAACCTACTTGGGCGAACATGCCGTCTATCAGCGCGTCTTCTTCTACATATTGGGACAGTTTAACGCCTTCCGCCGCCGCTTTACGTTTAACTTCCTCGAGAATTTTGTCCATTTCCGGCGCCAGCAAATCGGCCGGACGGCAGGTAATCGGTTCAGCGCCGTTCAGCACCCGCTGCTGCAATTCCACGTTAACCGGCGCCGGCGTACTGCCGTATTCGCCCTTCAATACGCCGGCGGTTTCCTTGCTGATGGTTTTATAGCGTTCGCCGGCCAGTACATTCAGCACGGACTGAGTGCCGACGATTTGCGAAGTGGGCGTTACCAGCGGTATGTAACCTAAATCTTTACGTACGCGCGGAATTTCCAGCAACACTTCGTCGAATTTATCCGCCGCGCCTTGCTCCCTGAGCTGGCTTTCCATATTGGTGAGCATGCCGCCGGGAACCTGAGAAACCAGAATCCGGCCGTCCACGCCTTTTAAGCTGCCTTCGAACTGCGCATATTTTTTCCGCACTTCCCGGAAATAAGCGGCGATTTTTTCCAGTTTGTTTAAATCCAGGCCGGTATCGTAAGGCTGATTTTGAAAACTGGCGACGATGGATTCGGTGGGGCTGTGCCCGTAAGTCATGCTCAGCGATGAAATAGCGGTGTCGGCGTTATCCAGACCCGCTTCCACGGCTTTGATATAGGTGCCGACGCTTAAGCCCGTGGTAGCGTGGCATTGCATGTGGATGGGAATGGCCACGGCTTTTTTCAGTTTGCTGACCAGTTCGTAGGCGTCGTAGGGCGTTAATAAACCGGCCATGTCTTTGATACAGATGGAGTGCGCGCCCATATCCTCGATAATCCGGCCCAGCTCCACCCATTTCGGGATGGTATGCACCGGGCTGGTGGTGTAGGAAATAGTGCCTTGGGCGTGGGCGTCGGTCTTCAGCACGGCTTTTATGGCGCATTCGATATTGCGCATGTCGTTCATGGCGTCGAAAATCCGGAACACGTCTATACCGTTAATCGCGCAGCGCTCCACGAATTTATCCACGACATCGTCGGCGTAGTGCCGGTAACCGAGAATATTCTGGCCGCGGAACAGCATTTGCTGCGGAGTTTTGGGCATGGCTTTTTTCAATAGCCGCAGGCGTTCCCAGGGATCTTCGCCCAGATAACGGATACAAGCGTCAAAAGTAGCCCCACCCCAAGATTCCATCGACCAGTAGCCGATATCATCCAGTTCTCCGCATATCGGCAGCATATCTTCAATACGCAGACGGGTCGCTAAAATTGACTGGTGCGCATCGCGCAATACGACTTCTGTAATACCTAAAGGTTTTTTTACCTTTGCCACTTTCTTTCTCCTCAATGACGTTTTGAGTCAATTAAAATTTTTACCTTTTGGGTAACGCCGGCCTTTGATTTAACAAACCAGAATGTAACTTTATTTAGATTTGCGCCCGCTTGTCAATCGCCGCCATGACTAAACGCTCGAAAATTTATTATAGTTTCGGATATTTCTTCCGGTATTGATGCAAGGCGGCGCTAATAGCCGCCACTACACCGGCTTCATCAAGCGCTTGTCCGGCCGGATGCTGGCTGGGCATATCCGGAAAAAACCGCCGCACCAAAACCGACATGACATTGGTAAGAAATACCAGCATGGCTAAAAATCCGTAAACTATGCCCATGCCTAACAGCATTAATTCAACGC
>JBEKBU010000046.1:0-19231 GCA_050015235.1 Methylomonas sp.
AGGCCGCTACCGCCTGTTCGAACAGCTTCATGTCCTTTAGGGTTATGCCGAGATTGTAATTGGCTTCGGCAAAATTCGGCCGGAGGGCGATGGCGGTTTGGTAGCCGTCCGCCGCCGCCGCCAACTGGTTTAACTGTTGGAAAACAATGGCCCGGTTGTAGTAGGCGTCGGCATAGTCCGGTTTGATGCGCAGCGCCTCGTCATAGGCGCTTAACGCCTCTTCACAGCGTTGCAATTCCTTAAGGACAAGGCCGCGGTTGTTATGGGCCAGCGCATAATCGGGCTGCAGGGCGATCGCCTGCCGGTAACAGCATAGCGCTTCCTGGCGCCGGTTTAATTTTGCTAACGCCGCGCCTCGATTGCATTGCGCCTGGGCTTGATTGGGTAATACCTGCAAGGACCTGGCAAGCAGTCTGTCCGCCTGTTCAAAGCTGCATTGCTGAAGGGCTAGCGTGCCTAATCCGGTCAACAATTGCGGATGAGAAGGTAACGCGTTCAGCAAGCTTTTGTATTCAGCTTCCGCTTCCGGCCATCTTCCGTTCTGGTGCAGCCATACCGCCTTTTGAATTTGTTCCGTTTGCCGGGCTGTTAGTCGCTTGGGTTTCATAATCGATAAAACTGGAAAGTGAGCCTCGTTTCTATTCTCACTTTATCGTTAATTTTTGATTCAGTAAAATCGTAAAATCAGATATATATTTTCCATTTTTTTCCAGCCTCTTCATCGCCTGGCGCGGGAAAACAAATAAATACTTGACTGAGCGACCTTTTTCAGGCTTTTACCATGAATCCGGCGTTTGCTTACGTTGCGGAAAAACTGTTTGCGGCGTTATTTCAAAGCCAGCATGGACGCGAAATTAAAATACTGAAACCATACTTCCACGCTAGTAAAGCCGGCGTTGAGCAGCCGGTTTTGATGTACGGCGAAAGTCTCCGGTATTAGCACTTGTTCGAGGGCGGCGCGCTTCTGGCTGATTTCCAAGGCGCTATAGCCCTGGGCGTTTTTAAAGGCGTGATGCATTTCGGTTTGCAGATCTTGCTGGCGGGGATCGTCGAAAGCAAGTTTTTCGGACAGAATCAGTACGCCGCCGGGTAATAAACCGGCAAATATTTTAGCTAATAACGGCGCGCGGTCCGCCGGCGGAATAAATTGCAGCGTAAAATTAAGCACTACGACGGAAGCCCGGTTAATTTTAATATCCCTAATATCGCCGCAAATGACTTCTATTTTGTTTTCCGGGTCTGGCAAAAGGTGGTTGCGAAAACGTTTCACCATCGCTTCAGAATTATCGACGGCGATGATGCGAAAGTTTTTTGCCTTGATCCGGCCGCGCATAGCCAAGGTCGCGGCGCCTAACGAGCAGCCCAGATCGTAACAATAACTGTGTTCCGAACAAAAGCGGGCGGCCAGCAAGCCTATCGCCGATATCATAGCCGCGTAGCCGGGCACGGAGCGCTGTATCATATCCGGAAAGACCTCGGCTACATGCTCGTCGAATGAAAACGAAGCAATTTTGCCGAGCGGATGCGCGTAAAGCGAATCTTTATTTCCCGCCGTCATATCGATACGCCCGGATTTCGGCGCGTAACCGGGAACATCCGGAAAAAATTTAAGACTTGTCCGCGGAATTATTGCTCAAGGCATCGGCGTTCTTTTTGGCTAGTTGATTGATGACCTCTTGCAGAGAGCCGGTGCGCTCCACATCATTTTTAAAACCGGTGCGGTAATTGGTTACCAGGCTGACGCCTTCTATGATAAAGTCGTAGACTTTCCAGCCGTTTTGGGTGTTCAGCATCCGGTAATTGATGGAAATGGGCTGCAAGCCGGGTTGGAGGATTTCGGTTTTCACCATGACTTTTTTATCGTCGCCATCATTATTGATGGGCAGAAAACGTACCGACCAATCCTTTAGTTCAAACAACGCACGGGAATAGGTTCTAATCAACAGGATTTGAAATTCTTTTTTAAAACTGTCCTTTTCGGCGGGCGTAGCCTCTTTCCATAGTTTGCCCAGCACCAGCGAGGATATTAAATCGAAATCGATATGCGGATAGATTACCTGATCGACAAAATCGGTCACCTTTTGAAAATTATGTAAAAAACCAGGATCTTGAAGCTGCAGTTTTAATTTGTTCGAAGCGTCTTCAATAATCGACTGCGGGGCCGGCAAGTCAGCGGCAAAGGTTTGAGAACAGTGAAAAAAACTTAGGCATAGGCTGAATGCCATGGCCTGGATAAAATACTTACGACTGATAAATTTCATAATGTCTTCTCAAAAAATGTGTTCACAAGTTTTAGTAATTATTCAGCCCTTGAAAAGAGCCAGGTACTCGGCTTATGGCGCCGTAACCAAGTTTGTAGGCTATTGACTGGTTTTTGAAAGCATAAACAAGAGGCGAATAGTTACCGTTCCCAAGCTGCGTACTTTCAAGTTTTATTTTTTTAATGCGGTCGCTTCGGCGGAGCGGCGGGTAATTTCCGCCCAGTTTCCGGCGTCGACCAGTTCGGTGGGCGCCATCCAGGAACCGCCGACGCAATCCACATTAGCGAGGGCCAAATACTCAGGAGCGTTTTTCGGGTTAACGCCGCCCGTCGGACAAAAAGACACTTGCGGCAACGGCCCGCCGATTGATTTTAGCATCGGAATGCCGCCGGCGGCTTCGGCCGGAAAAAATTTCATGGCTGTAATGCCTTTTTCCAACAGGCGCATGACTTCGCTAGGAGTTACGACGCCCGGCAGCAGCGGAACGCCAGAAGCCAGCGCCGCCGCCAGCAAGGTGTTGGTAAGACCTGGGCTGACGATAAATTCGGCGCCCGCCTCCAAAGCCAGCTCTAAAGTATAAGGGTTGATAATCGTGCCGGCGCCGATAATTGCATTGGGCACTTCGGCTTTGATAAGGCGGATGGCGTCCAGGGCGACAGGAGTACGCAAAGTGATTTCCAATACTTTCAAGCCGCCCGCCACCAGCGCTTGCGCCAAAGGAACGGCATGTTCAAGCCGATTGATAACCATCACCGGGATAACCGGTGAAGTTGTCATGACTTCTTTAATGGTTATGGGCATTATATATTCTCGTTATGCTTATAATTAATCAAAATAAAACAGATTGCTGGCGCCGGTTTCGGCGGAAGAAGCGTTGGCGCGGAAAGAACCGAACAATTCCCGGCCCATGCCGAATTGATGGCCCCGCGCACTGTTTTCAATCGGAATCCTCGCCTCAAACTCGGCTTCGTCAACCAGTACATTCACTTCACCGGTTTGCGTATTTAAAGTTATTAAATCACCATTCCGGACTTTAGCCAATGGGCCGCCGTCTATACATTCCGGACACATGTGGATAGCAGACGGAACCTTGCCCGATGCGCCGGACATGCGGCCGTCAGTGATGAGCGCGATTTTGAAGCCGCGATCCTGCAATACCCCTAGCGCCGGCGTAAGTTTATGCAATTCCGGCATGCCGTTGGCTTTAGGCCCCTGAAAACGCAGCACCACGATGCAATCCCGCTCAAGTTCGCCGCGTTTGAAGGCGTCCGCCACATCGTCCTGATCGTCGAACACCACGGCGGGCGCGGTAACCACTTGATGTTGTTCGGCGACGGCGGATATTTTCGAGACGCCGCGGCCCAGATTGCCGTGCATCACATGCAAACCGCCGCCGGCCGCGAAAGGTTGGCCGACCGAACCGATTATAGCCGCGTCCAGCGTGTTTTCCGGTCCGGCGCGCCATTGCAGTTGCCCGTCCCGGAGCCAGGGCTCCCGGCTGAATTGCTCCAAACCCGTTTGATCGCCGATTGTTAAAATATCGCCATGCAGCAGGCCGCTTCGCAGCAATTCGGCAATCAATACGCCCATGCCGCCAGCCGCCTGGAAATGATTGATATCCGCCGACCCGTTCGGATAAATTTTAGTCAGCAGCGGGATAATTTTGGATAACCGGTCAAAATCGTCCCAATTGATGATGATGCCGGCGGCGCGGGCTATAGCCACCAAATGAATGGTATGATTGGTCGAGCCGCCGGTAGCCAATAAGCCTATTATGGCGTTGATTATGGCTTTTTCGTCTATTACGCGGCCGATAGGCCGAAAGTCGCCGCCGAGCGCGGTGAATTTGAGAACTTGTTGCGCGGCGGCCTTAGTCAATGCCTCCCGCAACGGTGTGTTAGGATTAATGAACGAACTGCCGGGCAGGTGTAAGCCCATGATTTCGACCATCATCTGATTACTGTTGGCGGTGCCGTAAAAAGTGCAGGTGCCGGCGCTATGGTAGGATTGGGACTCGGACTCAAGCAATTCCTTGCGTCCTACTTTCCCTTCGGCGTAGAGCTGGCGAATCCGTACTTTCTCTTTGTTCGACAAGCCGCTGGGCATCGGACCGGCCGGAACGAATACCGCCGGCAGATGGCCGAAGCTAAGCGCGCCGATCAGCAAGCCCGGCACTATTTTATCGCAAACGCCTAAATACAGCGCCGCGTCAAACATATTGTGGCTGAGGCTGACCGCGGTCGCCATGGCGATAACGTCTCGGCTGAATAACGACAACTCCATGCCGGGCTGGCCTTGGGTAACGCCGTCGCACATAGCCGGAACGCCGCCAGCGAATTGGGCGACGCCGCCCGCTTCCAGGACGGCCTGTTTGATAATGGCGGGATAATCTTTGTAAGGTTCGTGCGCGGATAACATATCGTTATAGGCGGATATGATGGCGACATTCGGCTTTTCGGTTTTAGCCAGATCATCTTTACCGGCCTCGGCGCAGGCTGCAAACCCGTGAGCCAGATTACCGCAGGCCAGTTTGGCGCGATAACGGACTTGTTCGGTATTTTTTGCGAGCCGCTCTAAATAGGCTGACCGGCTGTTCCTGCTCCGCTCGATTATCGCGGCGGTAACTTGTTCTAAAATTGGATGCATAAAGCGCTTAAACCCTTAAGTAGGTAAATTTAATGGCGTAGAAGTGCATTGAGCAAACTTAAGGCGCCCAGTAAAGTTCGACAGGCACTTTTTCCTGATGCAGTATCGCCCGAATCGGCAATTCTTCAATCGGACCCGGCTTCATGGCCTGGTCAAAAACCAGTAGTTTGTCTTCCCCTGTTAATAATACGATCAACCGCTCGCATTTTAATAATGCCGCGACCGTTAAGCTTAACCGTTCCGTGTTAGGCCCGGTCACGGGGCTTTGTTTAGCGTTAATGGCTGCTGTAAGTTGCTCGCCTTCCGGCTTCAACGCCGCATTCAAACCCTTGGCGTCCGGAAATAATGACGCGGTATGCCCATCGACCCCCATTCCGACAATTGCAACGGTAAAAGGTTGCGGCAAGGAGCGATAATTGCTTTCAGTTTGGCTTAGACCTTTGTTGGCGCGTTCGTCACTGGTTTTCATGCCAATAAATGTCGCCGCCTTGGCGTTGTTGATCAGTAAACTGCGCCTGACCATGGCCTCGTTACTCGCGCTATGCTGTACATCGACCCAGCGCTCATCCACTAAGGCGACCTTGACTTTTTTCCAGGCTAACTCCGCTTTGGACAACGCTTCGTAGAGTGGAGCCGGGGTGGCTCCGCCGGAAACGAATAAAGTGGCGGCGCCATTTTTACTTAGCGATTCGGACAAAATATCCTGGCATTCGGCTGTCAAGGTAGTAAACAGATGATTACGCTGCTCAAAGTGGAATTCTCTAACCATATTAATATTTCTCAAAACTATGCGGAATTTATTCTTCCCAGCCGCGGCCATCTCTGGCCAAAAGGGCGACAGAAGCCAGCGGCCCCCAACTTCCGGCCGGATAGGCTTTAGGAGTGGATTGATTTTTGGCCCAGGCGGACTGTATGGAATCCACCCAAGTCCAGGCTTGTTCAATTTCTTCGCGGCTTAAAAACAACGTCGGATTGCCGCGTAAGGCTTCCAGAATCAATTTTTCATAACCGCCAAACATACGGTTGTTTTTGAATGTTTCCGAAAAACTTAAGTCCAGTTTAGTATGCTGTAATTTGATATTGCCGTCTATGCCCGGAACTTTATTAAGCATCATAATTTCCACGCCTTCGTTCGGTTGCAAGTGGATAACTAATTTATTGGCGGGAAGCTTCCGGAAACTATCTTTAAAAATATTATGCGGCAACTGCTTAAAGTTAACCACAATCTCCGTTCGCTTGTTAGGCATGCGTTTCCCGGTACGCATATAAAATGGCACGCCGGCCCAACGCCAATTATCAATATCGACGCGGATTGCGACAAAAGTTTCGGTTGTGCTGGCGGTATTGGCGCCTTCTTCTTCCAAATAGCCGGGTACGGCCAAGCCGTTAATATGTCCTTTGCTGTATTGACCGCGGACGGTTTTTTCCTCGACATTCCGGTCGGTAATTGGGCGTAGCGCTTTGAGCACTTTTATTTTTTCACTATGTATGCTTTCAGCCGATAAATCAGCCGGCGGCTCCATGGCGACGAAAGTCAGAATCTGCAATAGATGATTTTGCAACATATCGCGCAACTGGCCGGTTTTATCAAAATATTCCCAACGCCCTTCAATCCCTATGTCCTCGCCGACGGTGATTTGGATATGATCGATAGTGTTATGGTTCCAGTTGGTGGTGAAAATCGAATTAGCGAACCGCAGCGCTAAAAGATTGAGCACCGTTTCTTTTCCCAAATAATGGTCGATCCGATACACTTGATTTTCTTTAAATACATCGGCGACGACATCATTAATGTCTTTGGAAGACTGCAAATCGTGCCCTATCGGTTTCTCCATAACCAGCCGGGTTTCTGGGTTGATAACGCCGCTGGTTTTTAAACCCTGGCAGATGTTTTTAAATAAAAACGGCGCTACGGCTAAATAATTAACCATGATGCGTTTTTCCGCATCCAGTACATTATGCAGTTGTTGGTATTGTTCGGGCCGGGTAAGATCGATTTTTAAATACGACAGGCGTTGAGAAAATTTTTGCCATATTTCAGGATCTATCGTATTGTTCAAGAAGGCGTGCAAGCTTTTATGCGCAATGTTAATAAAGCTTTCGCCGCTTTCATCCAGCCTGTCTATGCCGATGATACGGGTATCCGGTTCTAGAAGATTGTGCTTTTCAAGCCGGTACAGGGAAATCAAAAGCTTGCGTTTGGATAAGTCGCCTAAAGCGCCGTAGATCACCAGATCGCAAGGTTTATATGTGTTGTCAGTCATGGTTTAAAGAAGTCAAATATCCGCCCGGCGATCAAAGTTGGGATCAGAAGCGATTTGCTCGGCGAGTCGGATTCGGGTTAACAGGTTTATTATTATAATGTTCCATATAGGTTATGAACAAGTTAAAGAACGGTTTATCGTCGCCGGAACAAGGGACTTGCCCCGAATTTGGCGGCGTGGCGGCAAGATTTTTTCCCGGCGGGCGAATTTAAGCGTTTACTTTTCCATTTTTACCAGCTGCTTAAGATGGTATAAAGTCTCCAATGCTTGCTTAGGGCTTAGGTTATCAGGATTTAGACCGTCTATCAGATTGATGGCCGGATGGCATTCCGGGCTGGAAAACAGATCAAGCTGATTGACTTCATGCCGGCTTTGCTGTTCTACATATGCGATGTTTTCCAATTGCTGCAATTTGCTTTTGGCTTTAGCAATCACAATTTGCGGAACGCCGGCCAAAGCCGCGACTTGCAGACCGTAGCTCTGATTGGCGGGCCCTTCTTTTACGTCGTGTAAAAATACGATTTTATCTCCATGCTCCTTCGCATCCAGATGGATATTATGGATATTACCCTGTTCTTCCGCAAGCGTAGTCAGTTCAAAATAATGGGTTGCAAACAAGGTGAACGCCTGGGTATGGCGGGCCAGATAATCGGCGCAAGCCCAAGCTAGCGATAAGCCGTCAAAAGTGCTGGTGCCGCGGCCGATCTCGTCCATCAGAATTAAACTATGACTGGTCGCGTTGTGCAATATATTCGCGGTTTCCGACATTTCGACCATAAACGTGGAGCGGCCGCTGACCAGATCATCGGAGGCGCCGATACGCGTGAAAATTTTATCTATCGGCCCGCAGCGCAAGGAACGGGCTGGAACATAACAACCGATATGCGCTAATAACACAATTAACGCAGCCTGACGCATATAAGTGGATTTACCTCCCATATTCGGGCCGGTAATCACCAGCATCCGCCGCTCCGCGGAAAAATACAGATCATTGGGAACGAACGGAACGCCGGAAATTTGTTCAACCACCGGATGCCGGCCCGCCAGTATCTCTATGCCGGGTTCCTGAGTCAGCACTGGTTGGGTTAAATCCAAGCTTTCCGCCCGCTCGGCAAAGTTGGCGAGCACATCCAGTTCCGCGAGGGCGGCGGCGCATTGCTGAAAATCGTGCAACGCTGCTCCTAAGCGGGTCAGCAATTCATCGTATAAGGCTTTTTCAAACGCTAAGGATTTTTCGCGGGCGCTGAGAACTTTATCCTCAAAACTTTTCAGTTCCGGAGTAATATAACGCTCCGCGCCTTTCAGCGTTTGTTTGCGCGTGTAATGCGCGGGGACTTTATCGGCCTGGGCATTGGAAATTTCAATATAATAACCATGCACCCGATTGTAATTGACTTTAAGATTTGCGATGCCGCTGCTGAGCCGTTCGCGTTGCTCCAAATCAAGTAAAAACTGGTCGGCGTTTTGGCTGAGGTTGCGCAGTTCGTCGAGTTCCGGATGATAGCCCGGCGCAATCACGCCGCCATCCCTGATCAGCACCGGCGGATTATCGACAATGGCGCGGATTAAAAGCGCCAGGATGTCCGGATGTTCACGCAATTGCCGCCGCAAATTTTCCAGATGCGGATTGTCGCTACCGGTCAGTTGCGCCTGCAATTGCGGCAAAACTTGCAGCGTCTGCCTCAGCACGGCCAAGTCGCGCGGCCTGGCGGTTTTTATGGCTATCCGCGAACTGATGCGTTCAATGTCGCCGGTCTGGCGCAAGCTAGCTTGCAGTAGCGCAACCCATTGCTTGTCAAGCAGGCTGGCGATACAGCCAAAACGCGCCCGGATGATCGTCTGGTCGCGCAACGGCCTATTTATCCAGCGTCTCAAACAGCGGCCGCCCATGGCGGTGACGGTTTTATCCAGCACGCCCAATAATGTGAATTGCATTTGGCCGCTGGGATGGCTATCCAGCTCCAGATTACGGCGGCTGGCGGCGTCCAAGCTGACGCCGTCCTCAATATTTTCCACTCTGACGCCCTGTATATGCGGCAAAGCGCATTGCTGAGTATCACGGATGTATTGCAGCAAACAGCCCGCCGCGCATATGGCCGCCGGTAAATGCGCACAGCCGAAGCCCTGCAAATCATGGCAGTTAAACTGCTTCAGCAGCAATTGCCGGCAACTGTCCAAATCGAAATGCCAGGGCGGACGCTTACACAAGCCGCGCCGCTCCCTGATGGCGGCGGGTAAAATAAACTCTTCGTTATACAATAATTCCGCCGGGTTAAGACGTTCGATTTCGCTCAGAATTTGGCTTTCATGCATAAACTGCCGCACAATGAATTGACCGCTGCCGGCATCCAGGCTGGCCAATCCGAAACTTTCGCCGAAAATCGCCAGCGTAACCAGCAAGTTGTCCTTACGGTCTTCCAGCAACGCTTCATCCGTGACCGTTCCCGGCGTAACGATCCGTACGACCTTTCGCTCCACGGGCCCCTTAGCTTTCGCAGGGTCGCCGATTTGTTCGCAAATGGCGATGGATTCGCCTTGCTTGAGCAAACGGGCGATATAATTGTCGGCGGCGTGATAAGGAATGCCGGCCATCGGAATCGGCAGGCCGGCGGACTGGCCGCGGGCGGTTAAGGTAATATCCAGCAACCGCGCCGCTTTTTTAGCGTCGTCAAAAAACAGCTCATAAAAATCGCCCATCCGGTAAAAGAGCAGGATATCCGGGTGCTCGGCTTTGATGCGCCGGTATTGCTGCATCATCGGTGTGTGTTGTGATATTTCGCCTTTTCTACTTTCTTGATTTAATTCGTGTTTCATTTTCAACTTATTGATAATTAAAAATTTAATCCAGTTTAGTTGTCTTGTTCAAGCTGTATCTACACTTATCGAAACTTAACTGCACTTTGCATTTTGGCGTAACTTTTTATATCATTTTATCAAAAACTACGCCGCTATTTTTTCTTTATCCAAAAAGTTACGCCAAATGCACTTCGACGCACGTACAGCAAAGGCTCTAAAGTCTGGGCAACATATTACATTCAGTGAATATCCAGGATTACGGTTGCTGGCATCGGCAACCGTGAGAACTTGGACTTATCGATACAAAAGTCCAGTCGATGGTCGAATGCGGCAGGTTGCGATTGGTCGTTGGCCAGTAATTTCTTTTCCAGCTGCTATTGTCGCTTGGGAGGGTTTAAAAAACCAGCGCGATTCAGGAGTTGATCCGGTACTGTCTAAAAAGAAAGAGAAAATAGCTGTACAAGCATCGATCGAAAAACACAAGTCCGAAAAAGCTGAAAGCGCATACTCGGTTCGGATATTATGTGATGAATATCTCGCTGGGCATGTTTATCGACACAGGGCTAAAAAAGGCGCAACAGAAATTACTAGAATGTTTAATACTATGCTGGGAGGCTTAGAGAATTTGCCATCTACTGCGATAACCAGAGCAATGGCGTTTGATCTAATTCAAAGTCACGCAGCAAAATCCCCAGTTCAGGCTGGAAAGTTGCGTTGTGAGTTGGGTGCAGCTTGGGATTTTGCAATGGATGCTGGCCGGCTTCCAGAAACTGCCGTTAATTGGTGGAGGTTAATTTTAAAGGGAAAAATTCGCTCAAAAGGCAAGACAATAGCAGGGAAGAAAATTGGGACAGTTAAAAGAGTACTGTCTGACTACGAGGCTGGCGAACTGATTCCGTGGCTGCCTAATTTCTCGATTATAGTGGCCGATGTTTTGCGAATGTATTTGTGGACTGGTACGCGCGGTTCTGAGATTGTCAGCATGATGGGTTCTGAAATTGGTGATGAGTCCGGTCAGGTATGGTGGACTATTCCGAAAGTGAAAACTAAGAATGCCCGGCATGAGGAGGCGACCGATCAACGTGTACCACTTTTCGGTGAAGCGTTAGCTGTGGTTAAACGTCGAAAAAATTTGTATGGAGACGGGTTCCTGTTTCCGTCTCGAAAAGATCCTAAGACTTGCATTGAACAAAAATATATTACTGAGCAGGTTTATTATCGGCAACCGTACAGCGAGGTTCGCCCTGAACAGGTGAGGCCTAGGCTAACTGTTTCGCATTGGGCTCCGCATGATTTGCGGCGAACCGCCAGGACCATGCTGGCTATGCTTGGCTGTCCAGACACAGTTGGTGAAATGATTCTAGGGCATATGTTGCCTGGTGTACTTGGAACTTATAATCGCCATCAATATGATGAAGAAAAGCTTATCTGGTTACTCAAGTTATCGGAGCATCTTGATTCTCTGTCGAAAAATTCTGGGAGTTAGGCTTTCCATTGCGTCCGCCAGCTGCAGTATTGGGGGGCGGCAAAAACTCAGAAATTGGGCGGGACTCTGCCCACTCTTCGATTTCGCGCAACAACCAGCATGACCGTCTTGATGATGCTTTACGTGGCTTTGGAAAGTCATTTGCACGAATGAGAGCCTGTACTGTGGATTCTGATAGTCCGGTGATTTCCGAAACAGCCTCAAGATCAATCAATATAGGCTTCAGTACCGACTGACGTTTCTGCATATCGTTTATATCCTTATCGCCTAATCAATAATCGGTTAACAATTTCTTTATTCAACGCAATGCTTCTATTACTGTTAATTTATTTTTGAATAAATTTTACAAATTCCATATTTTTATCATTAAAATCTCTACTGACCTGAATTTAAAGCCTTCTTGATTCTGCAGGAAACTATCTAACTTACCTTGAACTAGATATTTAAATATTATTTGACTGCACTTATCTGGTCTGACCAACTGTTTAGGAGGTACTGCCATTCATTCTAAAAAAATAAATGGCTTGCAGTTCCCCTTTTATATGTTTATTTGTGGATTGGTTATATTTCACATGCAAATTTCAGTCAGGTTTTGCAAACACAGCAAGCATAATACTGCTGTTCGTTAATTAATAATTTCGCACTACGACAATGATCACACCGGACTAATTTAAGAGTTCCAGTTGTCAACCATTTTGAAATTACCCATGCTTCCGAGAAATCCAGAACTGGCTCAGAGCTGGAAACTGATTTAATATATGAAGAGTAGCGTCGATATGAAGTAATTGTTCGCTGACAAAACTCGTCTACGTTCTGAATACGAAAATAAACGGCATATAACGTAGCCTCTTTCGTTCGTAAATGGCTTTTGTATATGAAATGCGGCGAAGTTTTCAATGAACCACTGGCCGGCGAGCGATGGTGCATGTCGACATAGGCTTTTCGAAGAATGCCTGCCGACAATCCAGTTTCCTTGGCTACGATTGATATCCTAGCATCAAGTGATAGTAAATCCATTGCTAAGGCGTATCGATTAATGGTATCCAGACTCATATATTTTTCTTTATAAGAAGATTAATAAAATTCCACTTTATCCATGTCGAATTTTTTCGAAATTCTGAGGCTGATCTTAAAAAAGTCATAGCTCGAAAGATTGCTTAAAATCAAACAAATCCGCGCAGGTCTGGTGGTACGGGGGCCTCAATTCGCAACTCATCATCTCCATGAAATAATTTACGAGCGATTGTGGGGAAAATTGAAAGCAATATTTAAATGTTTGAAATCATTCGTGTACCTCAGCTTATTTTTGGTTATTCATATTTCCTGTAAGCGGGAAAAGTTTGCGACAGCTACCGCTCACTGTGTTCTAATTCGACCAGTAATCATTGATTGCAACCTAACAAGAGATCGCCAGCAGCAGGTCCAATGGGCGTTATGGGTTTTTTTGAAAATCTGCCGGGATATACGCACGCACATATCTAGCGGTTAACCTGTGTAAAAAATTCTCGCTCAGTTTTTATCTTCAGTTTTTTCATCATGACAATCAGATTCATTTGAAATGCTGAATAACAACCCAGAACCTCGTCCTCCCAAATACCCGCAAAGCTGCTTCAGCATGCCTTGCGCAAACAGTTTGTCTTCGGGACTAAGACGGGATAGCCATGATGAGATGGCGATTGCGTCATCGTCTGCAACTATTGGCTCTTCTGATAGCAGTTCACCGACTGTCGTAAATAACACGCCAGCTAAACGCTCAAGTGTTAAAAGAGACGGTAGATGTTTGCCACGTTCAAATCTGGATAGTGTTTCAGTATCAACGCCAAGTCGCTCTGCAAGTTGAGCCTGAGTCAAACCAAGGGCTTGTCTTTGCTTGGAGATGTTCCTGGGCAACCGGACGGCCAAAGGCTCCGCAGTAGTTGCTTGAGAGATATTTTCTTGGATGTTTTTGGCAATCATATTTGTCGGTTTCGCTGTCAACACATATGGTTGTCTTACTAAAGGGTTTTTAACAGAATCTAATCTGCCTAGTTTGTTATCGACAAATAATGCCGATAGGTCGGTATGAGGTGCGGCAATTCAGGTCTTAGTCGTTGAGAAACTAAGGCTTAACATTATTAGATTATTATTCTTGAGTAAAACTGCTTGAGTTTTATTTAAATGCCTTTAATTATAAGGAATATATTTTTGTGACAAGGTTTGAAAAAAATAGTATTGATATCGTTATTATTTTGATTATTTCGTCAAATTCTGTTTAAGATTATTACGAATGATGTTTATTAATTCGTTTGGATTGTTGACTATCTTTTCATCAATACTTTGAATCGTCTTGGTGTCGACCTCGATCGTCTTAACTTTCCGGGTTTCCTGGTATTCCTCGGTTGTCAGCCATCCTTGTTCATGAGCCAGGGTAATGGCCCGGTTGACAATTTCATCGCTAGACAACAGGCCCTGGCCCAGTTGAATGGCGGCTCCACCCGGTTTAACCAGAAATAATGCCGGCGTGGTTTCAACCCCTAATTTTTTTGCTTGACCTTGATCTATCGTAAAATTCGGGAATGCGCCGCTTGGTAATGGGAGTCCGTCAAGCGCGACAGGCAATACCTTGAAACCGTAGGCATTCATCAGTCCCTTGAGTACGCCGGCTTCCTTAAGGCAAAACGTACAGTTGCTCAGGTAAAAAAACCACAGTCCGGCTTTTTCTGCTAACTTCTTGGCGGCTTTTTGGGTGCCTATGGTTGCTATTTCGTCTTTGGCAAAAGCGCCGAATGTGGCGATAGGCCGCCTGGCATTTTCGTCCAGAACCGGATCTTTCATGGTCAACAGTTGGGATGCCTGGGCATACTTTTCGGCCTTATCCAGCATCACGCGTTGTAAATACAGATAAGCGCCTACATTTTCCGGCGAAGGATCGTCAATAGCCTTGTCCCGATATTGCTCCATATTTTTCCGAAACCACTCCGCAGATAATGGTTTGGCTGACGATGGATTTGTCGTTTGTGCTTGCGGCTTAGATGGTATCGATTTTGGTGCAGGAGAGGGTCGGTTTTCTCTCAGGTTTTCCTCTTCAGGCTGCGCCGGATCTTCATACCAAAACCACCCACGTTCTTTGTCTTGGTAGTAAGGTGAGTTTTCACGATCAGATGACAACTGGCCGCGTCCATCTGAAACACCAAAAAATAAAGCATCGCTATTGGTGGCTTCCTGAGCATGGGTTAGTCCATTGCCGAAAAACCAGGTCATCGCCAGCAACGGCAAAAAGCTTTTCTTCACGCAGTTTGTTTTTCTTCGGTTGGACTTTCGGAAGTTTCATGCACTAGTCCGACTATCTGTGCAGCAGCATGGGTATCGAGTCCTTGATCATCCTGTGTTGTGGTTTGTATTGATTTTCTTGATTTGTCAGGGATTGGTTCCTGGTTTTCGATGACAGCGAGATCGCTATCATCAATCTCATTGAGTCCATCCAACTCCCTTTGGGCTTCAAGCCTGGATTGCTGCCTGGCTAGGTTTTGCTCTTGAACCCGTGTTCGAACTCCTACGAAAAGCGCTCTGGTCTTCATCTGGATGCTGCGTAAATCCTTATCGATTTCTGAGAAGGCGTTACTTTTTTGTTCGTCATTTATGGCGCACGCCAACCATAGCGCACTGAGTTTTTCGTCCAGGGATTGCGCAACGATCAGGGTTTTTAAAAATTGGTTGGCAATAGGATCGATTATTGTGGCATTAATCGTTTCGAATTGCGGACTGGTGGTTCTAATCCCTTCCTTTTTCAGCATCTTGTCAGCCACTTCGATTTTTTTCTGTACGTTGGCGTTTACTTGATCAATTAACGAAGTGATTTCGCCTGTCAATTCACGCGCAACGTTTTCTCCCGGTCCGATCCGGCAATAAAATCTCAACAAATAGGCAGCACGTGAGACGCCATCAAAGTGTCGGCGGTAGATTCTCAACATATTGGGTGAGAACTTTGCCTGCACCACAATCCGGCTATCTCGGCACTCGCTGATGAAATGCTTTCTGACTGGATTGTCTCTGGATGATCGACCTTGATTGGTTTCTGCCATGGTTTTGCCTCTTTCGTCGTTAAGTGATTTAAAGTTATGCGGATGTCAAAAGAATGTCTTCGATAGCCTCGGCGGTGGTCATACCCAGCCGGGTTCGTTCCGTAATTTTCTTAATGTCGTCCGGGTGGGTTGAGTAGAGCAATTGGGTGTACTTATCCACCATGAGCCGGCCAATACCCAGACCATAACTGGTCACGAAAAAAATCTCTGAATAATGACCGGTGACGGTATGCACGGATTTCAAAAATGTATAACCGCCTTCCCCGATCATTAACCTGTCCTGGCGCTTGATGGATTCGATGGTCTCGGGTTTTTGGTAGAGCAGGTAAAGGTTGGCGGAATTTTCGGCGATGGCGACACCCGATGCGGAGCCGTATAGATCATTCAAGGACTGGGTAATAGTGATGGCCGCGCCATTGTATTTACGAAAACGACGGTAGCCTGTTTCAATGAATTTCGCGATATTGCCCTTGGCCAGCAACTCCCAAGCTTCATCAATAATCAGAATTTTTCGCTGATCGCGATTGCCCAAATACATAGCCTGCTGGATTTGATAAATCAAAATCAGCAAAACCACTTGCTGCAAATGATTGCGGCCATTTAGTTCTTCGAGTTCCAAACAGGTTAGTGAGTTATTAAAACTGACATTGTTTTCGCCATTGAAAAACCGGCCGTATTCGCCATTGGTGGTAAATGCAAATAACTGATGCCCCATATCCACCACCCGCCGATCCTGGTCCGATAGCAGTTTATGGGCAACCCGATCAACCGTCATGCCGCCTTGGTATTCATCCCATAACTCTTTCAAGATGGAGCGCAATCTGGCATGCTGCAGGTCTGAAAGCTTGTTTTCCATCGCCGCCATGGAGACAATGATGCCCACCAACATGTCTGCTTCTTCATTGTAGTTTTTGATAATCTGAAATGGATTGAGACAAATCTGGCTTTTTTCGCCGAACTCGACAAAGTCGCCGCCGATTGCCGTGGTCAGTTTTTCATAGGATCGGCCAATATCGATGACCCAGCATTTAGCCCCGGAACTGATGTAGGAGGTGATGATGTCATTGGTCAAAAAGGATTTACCGGACCCGGATGCCGCGACCACGCAAGTGTTATAGTTGGTGTTCGAGTCAAATACATCCATGGCCATGATTTGGCCTGAACGTGAAATAAATGTTAGCTGCGGGGTACCGGTGCCGCTCCAGTCCGAGATGATCGGCATAAACTCAACGGCGTCTTTTGAGCCGACCCGTTTGTAGCGCTGCAGAAACTTAAGCGCCTTGGGATCGGCGCACAATGGCAGGGCGTTGACCAGCATAGGCAAGGTGATGAATTTATCTTCTTTGATGTTCCAGCCGATTTCGCTGAAATAAGTTTGCGCCTCGGTCAAACGTGTTTCGCTTTTATCCAGTGAATCGGTAAACAGTCCGATAGACAATTTGATTTTCAAGATCCGGTCGCCATCGTTGATAGACTTGAACAGCAAATCGGCGCTGTCCTTTTTAAACAGCAGTTTGGGATTGAATTTCAACATAGGGCCGAACGCCTGATAATTGATGCTGTTCATTTCTTGATCGGCGGCTTGCTTTTCATCCACGTTGTCCGGAATAAAGATATTCAGGTTAATGTAGAAATTCCCGTGGATGCCGCGTAAACCGGTTAGCGGATCACCTATCATCCGTCTCATGTTTTGCAGACACATTTGCGCCGGTAATCTGCCCAGGGAAAGAATGCGTAGACGTTTGTCTCCCAGCCATACGCCATTGGCATCGATTTGCATCATGTCGTCGAATTCGCTGACTTGCTCATTAATCGGAGAAGTCGCATCGTAATATTCAGCTGATGACCGCCAGTTAGCCGAGGGTTTCCAATGCAGTATTTGCCCCATCACCCGCAGATACATTTCGGCATCCATGGTTTGCATCAGGAATCCCGCGGATTTGAGGGTTTGTTCGCAAGACAAGCGTAGGTCGTGTGCGAGTGCGATTTCGTGTGGTTTGGGTAGTTGGTTTCTTTGCTCCAAGGGAATCTTAATGGTGATCACCACCTTGAATTCTCGGATATAGGATTGGGCATGCAGGCTCATTGATTGATTGGAGCCATCTTCCAACATTTTGATACGACTGCGTAATGATTCTTTGAGCGCGGAATCATGGGTATTGCGGATGATTTTTATTTTATCGAGTGCCGGGCGAATATCTTGCGACGCCATCAGCATGATCTGGATGAAGCTTTCTTTGGGGTAATCGAATGAAAACAGCACATTCAAACGTTGGGTGACGGAATCATCCCCGCTCGGTAAGGGTCTGGAGATGAATCCAAAACCGATATAGCCGTTAGCCATCGTGAATAAATGGGTTTCTGCGTCAAATGACTCGACAGGAACCAGATCACGTAAGGTATGACGCCTGAGTTGCTTTTCGTAGACTGATGCTCCCACCTTGAAACTCCTGAGTTAAATATCAGGCATCATTTTAGACAGGGGATATTCGAGCTCTCAGGGTGAAAGGCCGCCAAAAACGGCCTGTTTTGATTTTTGGGTGGTTTTTTGTATTAAGGATCCAACTGCAAATTCTGTTAACCCTATTTTTTAATCCAAATGGGTAATCAAAATCATACAAGCGTCAGCCTTTTCTTTCCTTGTAATTGATCCAGCCAGCGTAATGCTGATTTCCCGCGATTTAAGGTGCTCAAAATTATCTGACCGTCTTTGCGCACGGTGATGTCGGTCTTCAAGCAGCGTCCACGCACATAATCGGCATAGAACCTCAACTCTCCATTCGCGAACCTTAAACACTCAAACAGATCGCAGACGGTGAATTCATCATTCTCCACGAAATCAATATCTGAACTGCCCCGTGGACGGGCATCAGCAAAGGACAATACCGCCAAAGCAAAAATCATTCCGAAGGCTGCCCATTCGACGGTATCGGCGGGGTCTTCCTCAGGGTCGTTACTCAGGATTAGTTCAACCTGGAGGGATAGATTTTCACCATCCGTACATGCCTGAATTTGTGGTTCGCCTATCCTAAAATCGATCAGAGAGGCCGTATTAAGGAGTTGATGGCCGGCGCTATGGTCAAGTTGCTTCATTGATTTCAGTAGTAAAAGTCAATAGTTACGACAAAACGATGAAACTGTATCAGTTTGATACAGTTCCTGATGCCGGAAGGTTTTAGGCCTGCACTGTTTTGCAGGCCAACGGCCCAAATTGTTTGCGAGCGGCCTAATCGATAATTTTAAACTTTAGACGCGAAGCATCGACGATATCCCGCATCTCCTTTCCGGCTTTAAAATGCAGAATATGTCTTTCGCTTAAGGCCACCGCCTCTCCGGACTTGGGATTTCTACCCACTCGTGGGGCTCGTTGCCGTAAGGTAAAGCATCCAAAACCTCTTATTTCAATTCTTTCGCCAGTCGCTATGGTCTCAGTTAATTGTTCGACGACACACCGGACTGCCAATTCAACATCTTTAAGCTGTAAATGCGGCTGCTTTTTTGCCAGTGCTTGTATTAATTCTGATTTTGTCACGCCTAACCTCAGTAATCGTAAAACTCCATGCCTAAGTAAACTATTTTAGTACGACTTATGATCATTTGTGCTGAATTGTTAGTGTAATAAAGGCCGTACACCCTTTACGATATACGGCCCGTTTTTCTTTCAACCAAAGAGTCCGCCACCCAAATAAGAAAATGGCTGAGCATTCCGGAGTTAAA
>JBEKBU010000047.1:0-19101 GCA_050015235.1 Methylomonas sp.
GAACGACACATTGATTATATTCATTATAATCCAGTCAAGCATCAATACGTTAGCAATGTCCATGATTGGCCTTATTCCAGTTTTCACAGTTATGTGGCAAGAGGTATTTATCCTGAAAACTGGGGCGGAAGTTTAAATTTTGTTGTTGGTGGTGGTGATAACTGACTGACTGCATGCGTGCATGCGTGCGATTACGCTGGCGCTAATCGCACCTACGCGGGCTTATCGGCATTGCAGCCAGCCATGTTATTAATTCTCCGATATAAATCATGGCGCGAATACAACTTCACTTCGGTTGTGAGCAAAAATAGCCGTTATTCTTTGGCCGAACCAGAGCATGCAAGGCATGCGGCAGCTTAACGGCGTTTATACTCAATATATCAATCGCTGTTGAGCACTTAATTTTTAGGCGGCAATTTTTCATTAAGTTGTGTAGATACCTATGCCCACTTGTTTATAAGCCATCGATTCAGTTCCGGACTTTCCGTCATGATGTGCGCTACCGCACCGATCTATTTGCATTTTGCTTGTAATGTCTGAAACGTATTGTAAGTAACTTAAGCCAATATGCCGGCTA
Organism: Methylomonas sp.; assembly: GCA_050015235.1. Classification (GTDB taxonomy): domain Bacteria; phylum Pseudomonadota; class Gammaproteobacteria; order Methylococcales; family Methylomonadaceae; genus Methylomonas. The sequence goes on from JBEKBU010000047.1 coordinate 578, forward strand.
CCCTCCCAGCAAACATGAAAGGTCCGACCATGAATAATGCAGGCCATGTCAGCCATCCAATAAACAGCCTTCCGGTTACGGAAATCGACGGCTACGATATTCTGGCCGAGCTGGCGTTGAATATGCGCTGGTCGTGGAATCACGCCACGGATCATGTTTGGCGGCAGCTGGACCACGAACTTTGGGAAATCACGCATAACCCTTGGGTAGTGCTGCAGACGGTCGCCCGCGACCGTATCGAGCAACTGTTGGTGGACGCGGATTTCCGTAAACTCGTTGAGGAGGTATTGCAGGCCAGGCGGCAAGCGATGCAGACGCCGGCCTGGTTTCAGCTGGCGCATGCGCGGAGCCTTTTGAGTTGCATCGCTTATTTCAGCATGGAATTCATGCTTAGCGAGTCATTACCTATCTATTCGGGAGGGCTGGGCAATGTGGCCGGCGATCAGCTCAAGGCCGCCAGCGATTTGGGCATACCGGTAGTCGGCGTGGGCTTGCTGTATCAGCAGGGCTATTTTCGCCAGTCTATCGATAAGGATGGCTGGCAGCAGGCGCTTTTCCCTTATAACGATCCGGGTCAATTGCCGATCTCGCCTCTGCGGCAAGCGAACGGCGAGTGGTTGCGTTTGAAAATAGACTTGCCGGGATATACCGTCTGGCTCAGGGCTTGGCAGGTACAGGTCGGCAGAGTGACGCTTTATCTGCTGGACAGCAACGATGCGGCCAACTTTCCCGTGCATCGCGGCATCACCAGCGAATTGTACGGCGGCGGGTCTGAGTTGCGCCTCAAGCAGGAAATGTTGCTCGGCATCGGCGGATGGCGGTTGTTGGTCGAGATTGGCATGCGGCCGGAAGTCTGCCATCTGAATGAAGGGCATGCGGCCTTTGCGGTGCTGGAGCGCGCCCGCTCGTATATGCAGGAAACCGGAGTATCCTTCGAGGCGGCTCTGGCCGTGACTCGATCGGGCAATCTGTTTACCACGCATACGGCGGTGGCCGCCGGTTTTGACCGATACGCTCCGGCTTTGATCGAGCAATACCTTTCCGTATACGCGGTGCAAAAGCTGGGCATAACCTTGACGGACTTGCTGGCTTTAGGACGGCAAAATCCGCTCGACGCCGCCGAGCCGTTCAACATGGCCTACCTGGCTATTAGGGGCAGCAGCGCGGTCAACGGCGTGAGCCGTTTGCACGGAAAAGTCAGCCGGGCTTTGTTTGCGCCCTTGTTTCCCGGCTGGCCGCTGGATGAGATTCCGGTCGGGCATATTACCAACGGCGTCCACATGCCGACCTGGGATTCGGCGCCGGCGGACGATCTGTGGACCGAAGCTTGCGGGAAACAGCGTTGGCTAGGGTCGGTGGAAAACCTGGAGCAGGCCGTACGCGGTATTTCCAGCGCCAGACTTTGGGCGTTTCGCAGCGACGCCAGCCAGTCTCTGGTCAATTTCGTACGCGATCGGGCGGCGCGGCAACTAGCCGCCGTCGGCGCGCCGCGGGCGGCGATAGACAATGCAATACATTTATTCGATCCGAAGTTCTTGACGCTGGGATTCGCCCGGCGCTTCGCGTCCTACAAGCGGCCTAATCTGTTGCTGCACGATCCGCAACGCCTGCTAAATTTGTTAACCAATCCGCAACGGCCTGTGCAACTGGTCTTGGCCGGCAAGGCGCATCCGGCGGACCAGGCCGGGCAGACTCTGATTCAGGAGTGGATGCAATTCATCCGCCGGCCCGAGGCGGCCGCGCATGTAATCTTTCTTGCCGATTACGACATGCATTTGACCGGGCATTTGGTGCAGGGCGTCGACGTGTGGCTGAATACGCCTTTAAGGCCTTGGGAGGCGTGCGGCACCAGCGGCATGAAAGTGCTGGTCAACGGCGGCATTAATCTCTCGGAATTGGACGGTTGGTGGGCGGAGGCCTACACTCCGGAAGTGGGCTGGGCCTTGGGGGACGGAATTGAGCATAAGGATGATCCGGCTTTGGAAGCCGAAGAAGCCGACGCGCTTTACAGCTTGCTTGAGCGTGAGGTCATTCCCGAGTTTTATGATCGGGACGAGAACGGCATTCCCAACCGCTGGCTCGAGCGGATGCGGGAAAGCATGGCGCAATTGACGCCGCGCTTCTCCGCCAGCCGGGCGGTGTGCGAATATACCGAACAGCACTATCTTCCGGCCGCCGCCGCTTATCGTATGCGGACGGCCGATAAAGGCGCCGCCGGCAGGCAAATTCTGGACTGGCGGCGCGATCTGGAACAAAAATGGGCCAGCTTGCAATTCGGCGGATTGAGGGTTGAGAGGGCAGGCGAGCGCCATGTTTTTGAGGTGCAAGTCGGGCTGTATGATATCGATCCCGCCACGGTGCGGGTGGAGCTTTACGCCGACGGTCTCGGCGACGCGGCGGCGGAGCGGGTGGAATTACGGTGTATACGCCGGCCGCCGGATGTTTCGGCGGGCGTCTATGTGTATAGCGCTTCGGCGCCGGCGGCGCGTCCTGCCGCCGATTATACGCCGCGAGTGATTCCGTATTGCGAAGGAGCGGCGGTCCCGCTTGAAGAGGCGCGCATACTTTGGCGGCGCTGAGCATGAACGCGCCTGGAGCGCTTAGCTGGACGTGGCGGCTATTCTGTCTGGCCGTGCAAAAATTTTGGCGGATAAACGGAACCCAGTCGGCGGGGGCGTTCGCCCATTTTGCATTCTTCTCGCTGTTTCCCATGCTCATGCTATTCGCCGCCATTGCTTCGGTTTTTATTGACAGGGCGCGGGCCGGCGCGGCGGTCATCGCTTATGTGGAAACCTATGTACCCATTAGCGGCGAAATGCAAGCCGGCATTTTCAACACCCTTACCGATTCGATCAACGCCCGTGGGCCGGCGAGCGTGGCGGCGATTTTGCTGCTGGTTTGGTCGGCCATGCGGTTTTTTTCGACTTTAATTACCGCTACCAATCAGGCTTGGGACGATAACAGCGCGAAATGGTGGCGGCTGCCCCTGGAAAGCTTGGTATTTCTCGCCATCATGATAGTTATGTTTCTGGTGGGCGTCACTTTGCCGGTGCTAATCGATATGCTGGAGGGTTTGTTGTTCATCGGTAACGATATCGGTTCCTGGTTCAAGCCCGAGCTCAGCGCGTTGTTTTCATCATTACTGGTATTTTTTAGTTTGTGCTTGTTTTACCGGCTTGCTCCCAGCCGGCCGACCCGGTTTGCCGAAGTCTGGGCCGGCGCGCTGTTCACCACTCTTTTATTACAGGGCGGCGGCGCCCTATTTGTGATTTATCTGAAACACTTTGCCGGCTTAAACGCCATCTACGGCGCATTCGGCGGGATCATGGCTTTATTGCTGTGGATATACCTGTCCGGTTGTATTTTCATATTCGGCGCTTGCTTATGCGCCGTCCGCGTGCAAACAGGCAAATCTCGATTAATGTCAACATACAAGGACAAGCCATCATGAACGTCAAGTCAGAGCCGCGCAAAAATCCGAAAACGCAGGCCGGAGAGATACCCGTCACGAAAGGCGATCTTAATTCCATGCCCATGCCGGAATTGATGGCAAAATTGCATTCGTCGGCCGACGGCCTTAGTCAAACCGATGCGCAACAACGATTGATCCAATACGGGCCAAACGAGATCGAAGAAAAAAAGATTAATTCGTTCCTGAAATTTCTTAGCTATTTCTGGGGGCCTATCCCATGGATGATAGAGGCCGCCGTGATTCTGTCCGCTGTAGCCCGGCATTGGCCTGATTTCGTCATCATCCTGCTACTGCTGCTGGCTAACGGCGTGGTCGGATTTTGGGAGGAGCATCAGGCCGGCAACGCTATCGCCGCGCTGAAAGCGCAATTGGCGGTCAAGGCGCAGGTGAAACGCGACCGGAAGTGGATTAACCCGCCGGCGCGCGAGTTGACGCCCGGCGATGTTATCCGTCTGCGTCTGGGCGATATCGTGCCGGCGGATGCGCGATTGCTGGCGGGGGATTCGGTTGAAGTCGATCAATCGGCGCTTACGGGCGAATCCCTGCCGGTCAGCCGTAATTCAGGCGATGCGGTATTTTCCGGATCCATTATCCGTACCGGCGAAATCGATGCGCTCGTTTACGCCACGGGCAAAAACACCTATTTTGGCAAGACGGCGCAACTGGTGCAAGGGGTGGAAAACATCAGCCATTTTCAACGCGCCGTTTTGAAAATAGGCAATTATCTGATTATTCTGGCCGTGGCGCTGGTGGCGGTAATTATTTGCGTGGCCCTGTTTCGCGGCGACCCAATACTCACGACCCTTCAGTTCGCCCTGGTGTTGACGGTGGCGGCGATTCCCGTGGCGATGCCGACGGTTCTGTCGGTAACCATGGCGGTCGGCGCGCGGACTTTGGCCAAAAAACAGGCGATAGTGACGCGCTTGGCGGCCATTGAGGAGTTGGCGGGCGTGGATGTGTTGTGCGCGGATAAAACCGGCACCCTGACCAAGAACCAATTAACGCTGGGCGAACCGTTTTGCGTCAATGGCGTCACGGCCGATCAGCTTATTCTCAACGCGGCTCTGGCCTCCCGTTCCGACAATAAGGACGCGATCGATCAGGCGGTTTTGGGCGGACTAAAAAATAATCAGGCCATGAAACCCTTTCAATTGGGGCATTTTCAGCCGTTCGACCCAGTGCATAAGCGTACCGAAGCCAGCGTTAAAGGGACGGATGGCAAGCCGTTCAAGGTGACTAAGGGTGCGCCGCAGGTAATTATGGCCTTATCGGCTAATGCTGGGGAAATACAGGATAGCGTCGATAAAGCCGTTAACGAATTTGCTGAACGCGGTTTCCGCTCCCTTGGCGTGGCAAGGGCGGAAGAGGATGGCGTGTGGCGATTTCTCGGCGTACTGCCCTTGTTCGACCCGCCGAGGGAGCAGGCTGGGTCGACAATAGCCACCGCCGCGCACATGGGCGTCAAGGTGAAGATGCTGACCGGCGATCAAATGGCTATTGCTAAGGAAACCGCTGGAAAACTGGGCTTGGGCGTCAATATCCTCGACGCCGGATGCTTTGGCGGCGCCAAGCATTACCAAGCCGCGCAATTGGCGGAGTCGATTGAGGCGGCGGACGGTTTCGCCCAGGTATTCCCCGAGCATAAATACCATATTGTCGATGTCCTGCAACAACGCGGCCACATTGTCGGCATGACCGGCGATGGGGTGAACGACGCCCCGGCGCTCAAGAAGTCGGATTGCGGCATTGCTGTTTCGGACGCGACGGACGCCGCGCGCGCGGCGTCCTCCATTGTGCTGATGACGGAAGGCCTGTCGGTCATCATCGAAGCCATCAAGGAGAGCCGGAAAATTTTTCAGCGCATGAATAGCTATGCGATTTACCGCATCGCCGAGACCTTGCGGGTGCTATTGTTTATGACGCTGGCGATTCTGATCTTTAACTTTTACCCCTTGACGGCGGTGATGATCGTTATGCTGGCCTTGCTTAACGACGGCGCTATCCTGTCTATTGCCTATGACAACGTGCATTACAAGGACAAACCCGAGTCCTGGAATATGCACATGGTGTTGGGAGTATCGACGGTGCTTGGCGTCCTTGGCCCAATAGCCGCGTTCGGTTTGTTTTATCTGGCCGAGCGTATCTATTTTCTGGATCGCGAACATATCCAGACCCTGATGTACCTGATGTTGTCCGTGGCAGGGCATTTGACGATTTTTCTGGCGCGCACCCGCGGCGCGTTCTGGTCCATAAGCCCGGCGCCGATTTTGTGGCTGGCGGTGCTAGGCACCCAAATCATAGCGACTTTGATCGCGGTGTACGGTTTGTTCATGGCGCCTTTGGGTTGGGGCTGGGCAGGGGTTGTTTGGGTTTATGCGCTGATTTGGTTCCTAGTGAGCGATCGGGTGAAACTGCTTGCCTATCGGGTGTTCGATCCCGCCGCCGCGCCGTTATTGGTCAAGCAGCCTATCGATAAGCCGGACGCGCCAGCGGATATGAATGCCCGGATCGCCAAGCGCGCTTATCAACTCTACGAGCAGCGGGGCCGCGAGGATGGCCATGCGGTAGAGGACTGGGAGCAGGCCGAGCGGGACGTGCGGACAGATTAAGTTTACCAATATCCGTCGCCATGATCCGTTTTTTGAATAAAGCGCGGATTTGTTGTTAATGATATTTTTGCGCTAGCTTAAATTATGAGACGCTTACTGGTTATGCTGCTGCTGTTCTCCACGCCCGTTCCGGCCGGCATGGCCATACCCGGCTTGGGCGCGGCCCAGACTTTAGAGGAAAATAAAGCCGCGGCCGGCTCGCCGGCGGCCCCGCCGGATCCGGGCGCTTTATCGGCGGACTGGTGGCGCTATTTCGATACCGAACCGGGCATACTCAAAGGGCGGATCGAACAAGTAACCGCGCGATTAAAAAACATCCAGACAAAATTAGCGGCGGACGGCAAAGCGGACGCTAAAGTAAGCGTCGATAACCTGAAAGCCAAATTACTGGTTTATTTGGAGATGCGCAACAAGACCGATCCGGGAGCGCCGGCGGCCAAGCCGTTTCAGAATACCTACACCGTCGAGCAATGGCTGGACACCGTTCACAAACTGCGTACTCTGCAATCGGAATTGCAATCCGGAAATGAAGATATATTGTTTGACGAAAAACGCTTCAAGGCCGCTCAGCAGCGCTTCGATTCGCAGACCGCGGCCTATTTGCAAGCCAATGACAAAGCGCCGCAAGGCCTCTTGTTAATGGCGGCCTGGGCGAAGTTGGCGGTGAAAGGCGAACAGCTGCGCTTGCAAAAAGACGCCTTGGCTACCAATAACGCGCAATTGCAACAACTCGTCAAGGAAAGCGCGGCGGCGGCGGACAGGCTATTTGTAAGCGCGGATGATCTGCGCCAACTCGAAACACAAGAACAAGCCAAGGAACAAGAACTCAAAACGGCGCATGAAAATCTCACTTGGATGGACGCCTACGCCAACAACGCCGATCTGGATCAGGATGAAAACAAGGCCCATGCTTTGCTTTTCGAACAACGCGTCAGACAGGCCACGATAATGGAAGCGCTCGTCAATGCGGCCGTTACGCGCGAAAAAATCGAACTTCAGCTGGTGCGGCTGTTGATTGCCAAAAATAGCAACGAATTTCAAGACGGCGGCGAAGAGCTGCGGACTAATCTGGACAAAATCGACCGCATTAACGCAAGGTTTGAGCTATGGCGCGAAGAAACGGAACGTGAGCAGGCTCGAGCCGAAAAATCGCTGGCGGCTCTATTTGTTGCCGCATCAAGCCAGCCCAATGATGTCGTTCATCTGACGCAGCAGCGGCTCACGGCCGTGCAAGACAGCTTGCTTTCCCTGCAACGTCTGGATGGCGAAATTCATGACGCCCGCTTAATCGGAGACAGAATGCAGACGCTGGTTGCCGGCCAGGAAGGCGTATTGAAAAGTGGATTGGTAAGCATAAAAATTCTTTCCGCCCAGGCTTGGGCATGGGTCGATGATAACTTAACCGCCAGCATATTCAAGATCGGTGAAACGCCGGTTACCAGCTTGGGCTTATTGAGACTGCTGCTCATCGTCACGCTGGCGTGGGTTCTTTCGCATTTCGTCCGCCGCGGATTAACCCATTTGAGCGATTGGCGGCGCGGCGGCGCGGGCTTCGTATATGCGCTGGGGCGCCTGACGCATTACCTAATCCTGATTACCGGCATCAGTATCGGACTATCCAGCATAGGCGTCGATCTCAGCAGCTTTGCGTTGATTGCCGGCGGCCTGAGTTTAGGCGTCGGGTTTGGCCTGCAAGCGATAGTCAGTAATTTTGTCTCGGGACTTATCGTGCTTTTCGAACGCAGTTTACGCATAGGCGATTTCGTCGAACTATCGTCGGGGGTAGCCGGAGAAGTGCGTGCGATCAATGTGCGCAGCACCCTGGTCACCACCCCGGACATGGTTGAAATTTTGGTGCCGAACTCGGAATTCGTCAACGGTAAAGTCATCAATTGGACCTTGACCGATGCATCGCGGCGTTTCCACATCGCTTTTGGCGTCGCCTATGGCAGCGACAAGGAGTTAGTACGCCGGGCTGCTTTAGAGGCGGCTCATAATGCGCCGCATACCATGAAAAACTATAAAGGCAGGGAACCTGAGGTATGGCTTACCAATTTCGGAGACAGCAGCCTTAATTTCGAACTCGTGGTCTGGGTGCTGCCGCAAGCGGTCAAAAAGCCGCAGAGAGTAAGGGCGGATTACTACTGGGAATTGGAAACCGCGCTTAAAAAACAGGGCATTGAACTGCCTTTCCCGCAACGGGATATTCATATACGCAGCGGCATGCCGGAAACCGCCGCGTTAAGCGAAAAAACCGGCCCGCCAAACCAACAGGGGGCCGGCAATCCATGAAGTTGACATGATGGGTTTCGGCTTCATTCAGCGTTTTTTCGTCCAGATATAAGATTAAAATGACCGCACGATGTATGCTCAATTTTAGTGTGGCCTTAGATGCTAATTTTCTGAATACTTACACAATTTAAAAATTTCTCGATGATACTGAAGGTAAACCAAATGCTCCCCAGCAATCCACCGCAAACGTAAATCAGGCTGTAAACCCAGCGCCTCACGTTGATCCTGATTTAAACGTGGCGAAATAATGACTTTGCCAGCATCATCAAAAGTGATCAGGCCGCGATCAAACAGAGCGTCAAGATTAGCGCTAAGCAGAAAGCCATTGAATACATCCAGACGCTCGGCATCGGAAACACAATTCACCCAAGGTTTGGCGTGGCTTGCTCGCAGCACTTCCGAAACAGAAATACCCGTAACCGCGCAGGCGTTACCCCAATATTCCAGCATGGCGTAACGGAAAGTATTTTGCCCAATTCTTTGCCGCACTATACGTTCAACTTCGGTGCCTTTGATCGTATCGGCGGGAAATTTTGCCAACTCTTTCTGAACTTGAGCTTCGTAATCAGTAGCCGCTTGGTTTGGTAAAGCTTTTGCAAGGTTAGCCGCTCTTCGGAGCAATTGCGCTAACTCGTCGATACTTAATGCGACAAATTTTCCATTTTGGCGCGGTATGGAGTGGAAGCTGCGACTCAACTCAGACGGCAATAATTTGGAAACAGCTGAAGCCACTTCAATCATCCATTTTTCACCCGCTAAAATGATATTTGCCTGGGCGCCATGTCTCGCCGAACCAAGTACGACAAAATCCTCTTGGGAGTGGAGAATATTTTCAAAACCGTTTTCGTGACCGGTTTTCTCAATCAAAGTGCGTTGCAATATATTCATCGGATGCTGCAGTCCAAACCCGCCTGTTTTTCTGATTCAACCGTTTTATTAGAGGCTGCATGGGCGGGGCCTGCCTTGATCATGATCTTATCAGCAAATATTCTTCAAGCTCAGCGTTCGTCATCGCCATACAAGCCATCCCGCTGTAAATTTAGTTCGGGCCAGTTTCTCATTGATATTGGTTCCGGCAGCCGAAACTGTTTATCGGGAAATTTAGCCCGATAAAATTGACTAACGTCAGTAGGACACAAAAACTCAACGTTGATACCCGATGTTTGCAATCGGGGCCACCAATCCAGCCATTTACAATCAGTAGCCTGCCAAATCGGAGGTTTATCGGGATGTGCATTGGCCACGGCTGCAAATTTACGATCTGGCGGGTCAAATTGCTGTTGTAGTTCTGAATCGGGAAATTCCGCAAACAAATCCAAGCCCATCGGGGTCAATGGTATTTTACAAACATGCCGAGGCTTATCGATGTTTTGCAGTAGCCATTTTAAAAAAATATCGCCCACCCCTTTGGGCTGATTGGGTTGAGTCTTATGCAGATATTCTTCAACAATACGTCTGGCATCATCTATAACCACTACGCCGTGGTGCTTAATTTGCTCTAATCGCTGAACACATTCAATTACACAGGCTGGCAAAACCTCCGGATGCTTGTTATTAGCAACCAGTAAAACATTGGTATCGATAACAGCTGTTGTCATTAAGCGCCCGCCATTTTGCGTTTCATAGCGGCAGTCGTTCGGGCGGCAATATCGGCCATTTCGTCGCCGAAAAAATTTTCCGGCCAATTTTCGATTTCACCAAAATCATTCACTCGCAAAGCTTCAAGCTCGGTTTCAGTACCGACGCGCTTGCAAAAATAAATAGCGACATCGTCAGGTTTAACTTCACCTTCGGCAATTCGTCTTTGCAAGCGATAGAGAAAATGTTCGGAATGGCTTTCCACAATTAACTGCGCATTAAGCGGCTTATTATTTTGATCTGTTTTTATAGCCGATATAAATAGATCCGCCAACTCGGCTTGAACTTGCGGGTGCAAATGAAGTTCCGGTTGTTCTATCCATACGGTGGAATTTGGTGGTGCATAAAATGCTTGAACTATCACAGGTAATACCTGAGAAACGCCAAAACCGACATCGGTGATTTTAACCGGCGGACCATTCTCATGGGTTCTTACCAACACCTCGTACTCGTTTCGATCTTTTGCTATAGAATGTACGGCAAGTCCATTAGTGAGGCCGATTCGTTCTAACCAATATTGGATAAGACTGCCAAAATGAGCTGCTTGCGCCTCATTCCACAAACGATACTCCCAGCCTTCGCGGATGGCGGATAGAATGGCGGCAATGGTATTTTCGCCTTTAGAGCCTACACTTTCCGGTTTTTCTCCTGACCAAGAGTAGATGTGTTTTGGGTACTCACGAATAGGGCCTAGAAAATATAAGCCATTAAAAACGGCTTCAGTTTGCAGAGCAAAATCATCCAGAAAATCGGCGTTTTGATAAAGAGCGCGGCTATGATTGGAAATTCGATAAAACTTATCGGGTTTGTCTACCGCCCAGTCTTTTCCGGTTTTTTTCTTGAAATGATATTCTTCGGAAGATAATTCATAAAGGGAATCATGTTTTTCTGAAAGATTGACGGATAAAACCTCGCTTTTAACGTTTGAAAGAACATAGTTTAATTGCCGAATTTTAGGCTGACTATTTTTATCGGCGCCTAGTAATACATCTAGAGCCAATTCAGAACCTGAAAATTTAAGATTGGTAATGGGATCTAGAATATCCAAATTGTCCGGTAAATTCCAACTTAGCTGAAAATGCAAATTATTGCTTAAATCATGGTTATAGATACAATCCTTATAAGTACCAAGTTCAATTGGCGAATTTGCATCACCTAAGTGTAATACCTGTTTCCGGTCAGCAGACAATACAGTTTGTTTAAGCGCCAGCAATAAGTGCCCTATGCTGCTTTTACCCGTGCTATTGGCTCCAAAAATTACAGTTAATGGCGCAAGCCGGATTTTGCCGGTATCTTTCCATGCTTTAAAGTTTTCGATATGAAGTGATGTGAGCATTTTGCTACCAATAAAAAGTTTTGTGTAATTTTGTACTATTCAAATATACCCTGTCTGCCGGGTAGAATGAAATCGTCGCCTGAATAACAATCCGTCATCATTGCTTGGATCAAACGTTTCCCGCAAATAAGGTAATTGGCTGATGGCGCTTGGCGGCGGTGTTGTGGTGGTTACCCTGCTCTGCAAGTTGTTGAACTGTCGACTTGCGTTGATAGTTAGGATTTATCTGAATCAGTGCTTCCGGCCAATATCGACCTGCATCGTATTGCCGTTCAACTTCTTTTTTGATGTCAGGAGCGGCAATTTGTGTAAAGCTACGTGAGAAAGAGCTATAGTCTGATATTAGCTCGTCACGGAAATCGAAAACGCTTTTCATACTGAAACCAAGTCCATTAGATTATTTTTTCACTAGACTTTAACCTTATATGAAAGACAATGCTAATTTTTTTAAACTTTTACTATAAATTGGTGATTTTTTCCACAATTTTGGCTATTTAAGACATAAAATCCCAATTTTCAACCGAAAACGCAACAATCGCTGTTCGGCGCCGAATATTTATATAATTTATGCCGAAAGTTTCAGTGGCGCGGAGCATCTGCGCCGTATTCTTGAATAAGCTCGGATCTTCGTCTATGACGCTATCGAACATCAAGTCTACTAACCCCATTCCACTTTTTTAGCGGACACCCTAGCGGCGCTCCAGGTAAACATACGGCTGGTATTATATTTTCTTTAACGTCTCCAAATCCCTACTGCACTTTCCCCACATTTTTCTGAATATTTCCTTCAATTTCCATATCTGGTTCGTCCAATACTTTGCCGGCAACTTCCTTGATTTTAACTTTGGATTCTTCGGCTTTAATGTGTGTAAACGTACCGACCGGACAAAATATTTTCGATAATATAAATCAGCGCGTAAATTTCGAAAACGCCCATGCCGCCATTTAGTAACAATCACTGTGGAATTTATTATGCATCACATCGATACTATCAACAAATTGCTTAAAGATGAATTATCGGCGACGGAAACCTATCAACAGGCAATGGATAAACTACAAGAAGATTTGGGAGCGGATAACGCCAAATCGTTAACGCTCATTTTTGAAGGCCATAAATTGGCGGCTTCCAGTTTAGAAAAGGAAATTCGGCTACTGGGCGGAACGCCCGCGGAAAACTCGGGCGTATGGGGGACTTGGGTAAAAATAGTCCAGGACGGCGCAAATCTGTTCGGTAAAACAGCGGCGCTGAAAGTTTTACAGGAAGGTGAAAAAATAGGCGCCGACGATTATGAGGAAGTATTGATGGATCAGGAGTTGCCCGTAGCGATCCGAACTTTAATCGAAACCAAGTTGCTGCCCGCTCAACAGTCGCATGTTAAGGCCTTAAATGAACTTTTGCACAATGAGGCGGCTTAGCGCCTGACTAGTCCGCCAGGCAAAAAAAATCAACCAGTTGCTTCCCCTCTAATGTCCGCCTTTAAAATTTGATGGGCATTTTTTTTGTAAGGCGGTTTGCGGCCTGTTAAATTGGGCGGATATTTCTAGCCATGAACGGCGCGCCATCCGCTTGTCGGCTGCTTTAACGGAGTTAAGCCGCGAGATGTTTTATGGTAGGGCGGCAACAGGCAAGCAAACGATCGGATTCGGTTTTGACCACTTGATAGCATTCGCAGACGCGGTCTTCCACGCCCTGACGATCGATGACGGTGATGAGCCCCCGGCTATATTGGATTAATCCGGCCCTTTGCAATTTCCCGGCGGCCTCGGTGACGCCCTCCCGGCGCACGCCCAGCATATTGGCGATCAATTCCTGGGTCATCTTTATTTCGTTCGAAGGTAACCGGTCCAGGCTTAACAGCAACAAGCGGCAGAGTTGCTGATCCACCGTATGATGCCGATTGCAGACGGCGGTCAGCGACGTTTGGGTAATCAGCGCCTGGGTGTAACGCAGCATTAGATGGAGCATGTCGCCATTGCGGTTGAACTCCCGCATCACTTGTTGCGCCTTTAAACGATACGCATAGCCCGCATTTTGCACGACGGCCCGATTGGGCATGGTGTCGCCGCCCATGAACAGCGCTACGCCGAGTAGGCCGTCGTTGCCGACCAGGGCAATTTCAGCGGAAGCGCCATTCTCCAGAACATAAAGCAGCGATACGATGCAAGTAGTGGGAAAATAAGCATGACGCAATTTACCGCCCGACTCGCAGATAACTTGGCCCAAAGCCATCTCAACCGGCTCCAGATTAGGCAAAATGCGTTGATATTCCTCCGGAGACAAGGAGTTGAGTAGTTGATTTTGTTTAGGGTTATTCAAATCAGTCATGCGCCTTACTCCTGTTTGTTTTTGTTAGTAATAAAATGAACGCCGCTATTTTAAGTTGGCCGGGATTTCAATAAATTTACGCGCTTTTTTTACCCTCTATAGATGCGGTATAACGCATGGCGCATCGTGGGATTGGCGGCAGCGTCGACGCAAATAATTCTGCCTTTCCTAACGCGAGATGTCTATACGTAAGAATACTTAATACCATAATTTCTTTATAGAATTAAACACTTGAAAGGGCTGTGGCAGGTAAAATCCGGGCTATGGATTGTCATAAAACGCGCTGACGGATGATTGTTTTGGAGTAACTATTCAGCAAATTTTAAGCTAGCGTCAGCTATACGGCTGTTGGCGCCTGGCGGAGGGCGCAGTGAATACATCCGTGTAGCTTTCGCCCGGCCTGCATGCCGGTCAAACCCTTGCTAGGCGCTCCGGCGCCAAAAGCCAAGGTGGTCAGCTATCGGCGAGTTTTTTAATAAAGTTGTTCCCGGATTGCTTGATCGGATTGGTCCGGGGCTAAATTTTCAGGAGCGGTCCCGAGCCGACTGTCGATCGTTTCGGTTGTTACAATCGATGCAAAACAGGATTTTATTATCAAAACCAGGGGTAGGGCAATGTATAGGTTATGAATGAATGTAATGAAATTCAGCGCCAGATTCAAGGCCGAGGTTTCGGTAACTATTGATTGTTCATTCGATTTACAAGTATTAAAGGTTTGGCTTTTAGTGAGTTCGCCAAACATAAAGCCAATACCGCCCCCTAGCCACAAGGTAGCAGGCGCGGTCATGCGCTGCCTTAAGTGTTGATACAAGCGGTTGCCGCTGTCGCTCAAGCGCCGTTGACTTTGCAGCCGCCGCCGTTCCGCCTGGCGGATCCTGGCGTTCAGCGAGTTTGGTTTGTCGCGGGATAAAAGCTTGACCGCCATTATGATTGCTCCGTTTCCCTGGGCGCCGGCGGCATGGCTTGAAGGCTGCGCTGAATTGCGGGGTATAGTAGATAACGGCTCTTGCCGCGTATTAACCGGATCAGGACAAGCGCCAGCAGTAAACTGAAAGCCACGGCGAGCAGAATGGCGCTACTGGCGATGACGCCGTTTTCGATTAACGCCATTACCAAGGCGGCCATCAATCCGAACCAGACCGCGTTCAGCAGGAAGGCAAGCATGATCCCCGCCACTATCATGGCGATTAGGCTCACTCCGGCTCGCTGTGTTTCCAGGGCGGCGAGCCGGAAATGATCACGGCCTAGCTGGCGTAAATCATACCATAAGGTATGCGCGTCCCTCAGCGGGTCGGCGTCGACCTGGCTGTTATCGTTTGCAGCCGCTGGCTTTTGCATTTGATTGACGATGGCCGAATCAGGTTCGGATTAACGTCTGCTCAATAACCGGCTGAGCAGAAACCCCGCTGCTACCGCAATCCCTAACGAGGTTGCGGGATTGTCGCGGATAAAATTGTTGCAATTCTTGAGTAGTTGCTGCTCGGCGGTTTTTACATCCCGGCTTTTTTCATCAAACGTATCGGCCGCCTGATTGCTTACTTTGGCGAGTTTATCGATCGCCTCATGGGCGAAACTCGATGCTTTATCTATGGTTTCCATAACGATTTCCTGTGAATATGTACGACGTATATCATTATTAACCGATATAACGCCGATGGTTTGGCATGCAATTTCAACCGCATCATCAAAATTGGCCTGTGAGCCGGCGAATCCGCTTGGCGGCGCTATGCCTATGAAGCGCTTGATGGTGATTTGACCGGATTTAAGGTCTGTAGTTTTTATTGCATAGTAAAGTTACTGTTTCAGAATGTTTGTAAATTCGGCAACTCGGTCATTACGGTCATGATTCGTATTAAAATCTGCCGGTTAACACCAGGATTAATAATATGATCAGGATAAGCCCCAGCCCGCCGCTAGGTGCGTAACCCCATGCGCGGCTATGCGGCCAAACCGGGATAACGCCGAGTAACATCAATAACAGCACCACAAGTAATATTGTTCCGATTGACATGGAAGTACTCCTAAATTATAAATGCACATTTTTTAGCCGGCCAACCTTCTAACTAAAATTGGCATGCGATTCGCATTATTTTGACTTCTTGATATTTTCTTTAAGGTCGCCAAAACCCGACTGCACTTTACCCACATTTTTCTGTAGATTTCCTTCAATTTCCATATCCGGATCGTCCAATATTATGCCGGCAACTTCCTTGATTTTACCTTTGGATTCTTCGACTCTGCCTTTGACTTGATCTTTGTTCATGATAGTTCTCCCGATAATCAATTAATTGGCCATAGCGAATTGCGACTCGTAACTTGCTTTATCCGCTTAGTTTATAAACTACTCTAGATGGCGAATGCTGTCAGTGCGCCAGCGAACATTTATTAAGCGAAATGTGGAAAAATCAGACTACTCGTGAATTAGTAAAAAAGATAATCTAATGTGCGGCAACGTACTGACCGGGCTAAATATTTTCAATAAACTCAAATAAAGTAACATATGAAAATAATAACTGTATTTAGCTAGCCCGATATTAAAAATATAGCTTTAGCATAGTTAATGAACGGTGGTGATTAATTCTCTAAATGTTTAGTTTATTTGAATGTTAAATTGTTAATATACAGGGAAAGCCTCTTGAGATCGGTTCGCTGTCAGACAATGGAAAGTTTATAATGGAAAATTCTAAAATCACGATTGCCGATTATCTTATCGCTCGACTGAAAGAAATCGGGGTGGATCACCTGTTTGGCGTACCGGGTGATTTTGTCCTGGGCTTCCTTAATCAAGTCCAAAAGAGTGAAGTAAAGTATGTTGGAACCTGCAATGAACTAAACGCAGCTTATGCAGCCGACGGCTATGCGCGTATTCGTGGTATTGGCGCATTCTCTTCAACGTATGGCGTCGGCGAATTAAGCGCCATCAACGGTGTGGCGGGCGCATTTGCCGAAAGAGCGCCGATGGTGGTGATCACCGGTTCGCCGGCTACCGTTAATTTCCGCACCAGACCCTTGCTACATCATACATTGGGCGATTATCAGATTCCTTTGCGGATCTATGAAAATGTTACCGCCGCCTCTACCGAGCTGGTTTCGGCCGATACGGCGCCCGCCGAAATTGACCGGGTGCTGTCGGTATGTCTTTCCCGCCAGCAACCGGTTTACATCAGTATTCCGGCGGACGTGGTGATGATGTTGTGCCAACCCCCTACAGCGTTTCTGTTTCCGGCCGATGCCGGCAGTGATCCCGCTACGCTTGATGAAGCAATCAATGAAGCCTTGGTCATGCTGAATAAAGCGCAAAAACCGGTTGTCATCGGCGATGTGGAATTGATTCGTTTCAAACTGCAAAATGAATTTGCCGGTTTTTTGCGCAAAACCGGTTTTCCGTATGTGACCATGATGTTGGGTAAAACGGTGCTCTCCGAACAGCATCCGCAATTTATTGGTTTGTTTCAGGGTGACAGGAGCCGCGACTACGTAAAGAATCGGGTTGAGTCCGCCGATTGCATTTTACAATTCGGCGCTTTGCTGACCGACTTTAATACTGGCGGTTTTACCGCCAATCTCGACGATTCGAAAACCATCAGCGCCAACTTTCGTCGCGTAAAGATCAAACATCATGTTTACGAAAATGTCTCTCTATCCGATTTTATCCTCGGTCTGGCGGAAAAGCTTAGTCACCGGGACCCCGCTACGCTGGACATTCAGTGCGCCGCCGATGGCTGTGTCCATCGGCGAAATGCGTTGTATCGGCCTGAATCGGCCAAACCGATTACCATCTCGCGATTCTTCGACCGTATGAGTCATTTTATCGCCGACGATGCTATTGTCATTGCTGAAACCGGCGTATCCCTGTTCAGCGCCGCCGAGATGCTCATGCCGGAAGGGGCAACCTTTATTGGCCAGACTTTCTACGGCTCAATCGGCTATACGGTAGGCGCGACGCTGGGCGCTTGCATGGCGGCGCAAAATCGTCAGGTCATCCTGTTTGTCGGGGACGGATCTTTTCAAGTCACCGGCCAGGATTTGTCAACGATGATCCGCAACCATCTCAAACCTGTCATTTTTCTAATCAATAATGACGGGTATACCATTGAGCGGGTTATCAGTGACCACTCTTATAACGATATTCAACCTTGGAAATATCATAAACTGGTCGATGTATTCGGAGGCGGGCTAGGTCTTGATGTTCATACGGAAGGAGAACTCGAAGAGGCTTTGGCCAAGGCTGCCGCATCGGACAGCCTGGTATTCATCGAAATTCACACCGGGCGGCTGGACTGTCCCGAATCGCTTCGCGGCGCCGGCCAAGCGATGGCGAAAATCAATCATCTCGACTAGCGATTGCGTGGCGGCCGATAACTGATTTGTCACCCCTAATTTACTCCAAGCATGCGTAATTTTTCTTCAACTACTTTGGCGCTGGTTTAGCTTCCGAATAGCGACGCGCTTCTTGAATTAATTCGCGGCAATCGCTGTCTTTACCCAGCCCAAGTTCTATGAATGGGATTATGGCCGCCAATGGGCTAAGAAAGGCCCCCAAAACGGCCGCGCTCGCGCCGCGCAAGGCAAGCTCCTTAGTATCCAATCCAATCGAAGGGTTTTTCAAAGTGCCGCCGACAGTAATCGGCGTGCGGGCGCTAAGCAGGCTAAAATCCTTGGGATGCGCTTCTACCTCCGCATCCAAGGCTTCGTCCTTTAGATTGATGCGCATTTTTCCGGCAATATTAGAATCCGTCGTATCCAGCACAAAAACGTCCGAATTCAACAATCCGTTCTCGACCTTGAAGTCGCCGACCGCGCAGCGGATATCGGTCGATTTGTCTTTTCCTAGCAGTAAAGGTATCGCTT
>JBEKBU010000048.1:0-18766 GCA_050015235.1 Methylomonas sp.
TTCCCGCTGCGTTTCGACATTCTGCCGGGTAATGTTCAAGCGTTTTTCCAGGGTGCGGATGGTGATATAGGCGCGTGCGACGTCGGCGGTAAGGCTGACCAGCGCATTGTCGTAATCGGCCAACGCCAGTTTGGCGCCAGCGTCCGCCGCTTCGATGTTGCGGCGGAATTTGCCCCAGAAATCGAGTTCCCAACTGGCGGTCAAGCCCAGCTGCGCTTGATTATAACTGAATAGATTCAGAAAAGAGGCTTGGTAGCCGCGATGGCTAAGCTGGTAACTGGTAAGCGATCCGATGGCTTGCTGAGTTTGCGGGTATAAATTGCCGATAGCCGTCGCCAGTTGGGCCCTTGACTCCAGTACGCGTATCCCCGCCGTACGCAGATTGAGATTTTCCTGATAGGCGCGCTCTATTAACCGGTTGAGTACCGGGTCGTTGAATGTATTCCACCAGTCAGGATCCTGAGCGGAACTTGTTTTTAGGCGCTGATCCTCGGCATCCAGCCATTGAGCCGCCGTTTCGGCGGGCGGGCGGGCAAAGTCGGGGCCGACCATGCAAGCGGCCAGCGACAGCAATACGCACAAGCAAGCCGGGCGATACGCAAAGCGCTGAATGTTCAATTGCATGATATAGGGTAGACCGAAAATATTGAACATTGCTCACCGAACCTCAAACTCCTGTTAAACCTGTTTCTGATGAATTTTTCGTCAAAATCAGTATACCATACGTTTATCTGTTAGTCTCTGCCGTAATGTACACAAGGCCGGTGAAGGTTTTCTTCTAGGTTGTTTTGAAATTTTTCACTCCGTTCCCCGGTCCTTTTGGACGTTTTAAGGTGGCGGATTTTCTACTCAAGCCGGTGTTCAAATTTTCGGCGCCGCATCTTTGTTAATGCGTACAATTCTGATATTGTTAATTAAGTTCGTGAAACACGGCGTAAAGAATTTTGGTTATGCTGGGAAACAAGCGTGTAAAATTTCATAAAAACTTTACGAAATCGGAGGCATAAAGTTAAGCCTAACTTTTGTACATTGATTCTCTTAAATAAATTTAAAGAAAACGACGAGGTAAATGCGCATTTGCATGCGCGCCATAGTACGTTTACGTACAGTTGGACTTCAACCCTCTCAAGACGAGGTGATCTCGATGCAGACTCGAAAACTGTCGGACAAATTGCGGTTATGTCAAGCCAAATTTGAGACCTGCCGCCTGAAGCTGTTGGCGGTTCTAAATTTAAGGAAATCGCAGCCGCTCGGCGGCATTGCGCTTGATGCTTCAGCGCCCATTGCTGTCCTCGGACTTGATCGCGCCGGAAGAATAGAGCGGGCCAATCGGGCGGCGGCGCGGTTGCTCGGCATTGAACAGGATGATTTAAACGGGCGGTCTTTCCTGCCGGTTATCGAAGCGGGCGATCAGTCCGTCTTTACGGCTTTTTTGCAGCGCGTGTTCGAAAATCACGAAAAACAAGGTTGTGAATTAGGGCTGCTCACCGCTAGCGGCTCAGCGTGTTTCGTACACTTGGAAGCTTTTGCGGAAGGGGCAAGCTGTCGGCTGGTCATACTGGACCTATCCCATCTGCAACAGGGTCTGACCCAACAAGCCCGACTGGCCGCCATTGTCGAAAGCGCCAATGACGCCATCATTGCCAATACCTTGGACGGCGTCATTACCGATTGGAACAAAGCCGCCGAGCGCATATTCGGCTATACCGCAAGCCAGGCGGTCGGCCGCACGGTTAGCAGCTTGCTGGTTCCTCCCGAGCTCTATGCCGAAGAAGCCGATATTCTGGCTAGGATTGCGCAAGGAGATCGGGTATCTAATTACAACACCGTACGTTTACGCCGGGACGGCAGACGAGTCAATGTAGCGGTTTCAATATCGCCTATCCGGGCCGCAAACGGCCGGATTATCGGCGCGTCCAAGACGGCGCGCGACATCACGCGGGAAAAGAATGCCGAAGATCGATTTAGACTCGTTGTGGAAACCATGGCGAACGCCATTATCATGGTTGATCAACAGCAAAATATAGCCCTTGTGAATCGTAAATCCGAAGAAATGTTCGGCTATCGGCGCGAAGAGATGATAGGCCAAAAGATCGAATTTTTGTTGCCGGAACGTTTTCGAGATGCGCATCCCGGCTTGGTTGAGCATTATATTCAAGCTCCCACGATACGCCCCATGGGGGTCGGGCGCGATTTGTTCGGCCTGAACAAAAGCGGCGCTGAAATTCCGGTGGAAATTGGGCTCACACCGATCCGCACCAACGATGGCCCGGCGGTATTGGCTTCGATCATCGACATCAGCGAGCGCAAACGTTCGGAACGCCGAATTATAGAATTAAACGCCACGCTGGAACAGCAGGTGGCGGAACGCACCGCCCAACTTGAACAGGCGCGCTCCCAAGCGGTAAGCATGGGGCAGGCGAAGAGCGTCTTCCTCGCCAATATGAGCCACGAAATCCGCACGCCGATGAACGCCATAATCGGGCTGGCTTACCTGCTGGAAAACGGCTTGGTGCGCGGCGAAGCGCTGGAGTTGGTCAAAAAAATCCGTATCGCGGGCCGTTCCCTGTTGGGGTTGATCAACGATATACTCGACTTCTCTAAAATCGAGGCGGGCAGGCTTGAATTGGAGCAAGCCCCCTTTATGCTTAGCGAGGTGCTGGAGAATCTCGCCGCCGTCATGTCGGCCAATCTGGGCGACAAGGATATCGAGTTTGTGGTATCGCCGCCGCCATTTGGCATTGATTCATTGCTTGGCGATCCCTTGCGCCTCGAGCAGGTGCTGATCAATCTGGTCGGTAACGCCTTCAAATTCACTGCATCCGGCGAAATCGTGGTCGCGGTGCAATGCGTCTCTAGTACCGATAATGCCGTCCTGTTACGCTTTTCGGTCAGAGATACCGGGATCGGCATTAGCAAAGACAAGTTAGCCGGCATCTTTTCAGCCTTTTCCCAGGCGGATGCTTCAATTAGCCGGCAATACGGCGGTTCCGGACTAGGCTTGACGATTAGCCGGCAACTGGTCAAATTAATGGGAGGCGAACTCAACGTAAGCAGCGAAACCGGCCTAGGCAGCGAGTTTTTTTTCACGCTGCCCTTTAAGCAGACTGAAAGCCTGGTAGAAGTTATTCCCTCCTTGGTCGGCTTGCGGGTCTTAATTGCCGACGACAACCTAATCGCACGCGAAATGCTCCATGCCATCATCCTGGCGCTACGCTGGGAAGCCGACATTGTTGAATCCGGTGAAGCGGCTTTAGCGAAGATAAAGTCCGAACAAGAAGAAGGCGTTTTCTATGGTCTGCTGTTGATCGACTGGAAAATGCCCGGGCTGGACGGTTTGCAAACGATAGAAGCCATACGCAATAATTACCCGCCTCAAGCCGAGTTACCCATCATCATCATGGTGACGGCTTATGATCGCGATAGCCTGCTAAAAAACCAGCGGGCGCGGCTTTTTGACGGGCTGGTCACCAAGCCGGTTACGCCTTCCTCGCTCTACGATGCGGTGATTCATGCTCAGAGTAGGCGGTATCCTGAACCAGGCCTAGTGTCCGAAGCGCGGCAGGAAAAACCCACCGCGCAGCGTATCCCTGGCGTACGAGTTTTAGTGGTGGACGACAGCGATATCAATCGCGAGGTGGCGCAACGCATACTTATCAGGGAAGGCGCACGGGTTGAAACCGCCGAGGATGGCCAGTCCGCCGTGCAATGGATAGAGAATAGGGCGGAACAAATCGACATCGTCCTCATGGATGTACAAATGCCTGTGATGGACGGACACGAGGCCTGCCGTCTTATCCGGCGCCTAGCGCAAGGCAAGGACATCCCGATCATCGCGCTAAGCGCCGGGGCGTTCAAGGAACAACGCGAGGCCGCCTTGGCTTCGGGCATGAGCGCTTATATCGCCAAGCCTTTTAACGTTGACGAACTGGTCATGACTATTCAGGCGCTTCTCAACCCGCCATCCCAGCCAAGAAGCGCCGGTTCCGAAGAGATCGAAGCCGCTAGCCCGCCGGAATCCCCGCCGATGCCCGATACTATACAGGCTTTGCCGGTACTGGATTTCGAGCGCGGCATGTTGCTGTTCAATAAAAAGCGGGACTATTGTCAATACCTACGCAACTTTAGCGCATCCTATCGCGGCGCCGGACTGGACATCGTAAAGCTTCTGGCGGAACAGCGGCGGGCCGAGGCGTTGACGCTTGCGCATAAGCTGGGCGGCAGTGCGGGCAATCTTGCGCTGGACCAAATTTGGCGTTATGCCGGACAGATCGAAAATCCGCATGCGGACAATGCCGAACTGCTTTATATTGCCGAGCAATTACAACAGTCGCTCGATACCGGACTGCTCGCCATCGATGCGTTTTGCGAAATATCAAACGGTTCCGCCGAGGCCGAGGCGGAGCAGGCGGCCTACCCAAGTAATTCGAGTGAACGGGCCGCCTTACTCCAGCAATTATACCAGGCGCTGGATCGGGATAACCCCGATGCGGCGGAGCCTTTGCTGTTGACCTTGGGCGAACTAATGCCGAAGCCGGCCTTGCAAGCCATTCAAAAGCAGTTAGAGTTATTTGATTTCGGCGCGGCTAAAACCGAGACCCTCAGCCTCGCAAACCGACTGGGCTTGCCCATTAAAATTACACAGGAGCCTTAACATGTCTCATGGACCTATTCTGTGTGTGGACGATGAACCCGGCAACTTGGGCATACTGCGGCATATTCTCAAGGATTTATACCCGCTGGTTTTTGCGCGTAATGGCGTCGAGGCGCTACGGGCCGTCAAAAAACACCATCCGGCCTTGATACTATTGGATGTACAAATGCCCGACATGAACGGTTATGAGGTGTGCCGTCAACTCAAGCGGCATCCGGAAACGGAGAACATTCCGGTTATTTTTGTGACGAATAAATCAGAAGTGCTCGACGAAAAAGCCGGATTTGACGCCGGCGGCGTGGATTACATCGTTAAACCGCTGTACCCGCTAATCGTTCAGGCAAGAGTCAACACGCAGTTGTCCCTGGTGCGAGCCTCCGAACTCGAAAGAAGCTATCGGGCGGCGATCTACATGTTGGGGGAAGCCGGGCATTATAACGATACCGACACGGGCGTGCATATTTGGCGTATGGCGGCCTACAGCAAAGTGTTGGCGGTAGCCGTGGGCTGGTCGGTAGAGCAACAAAACCTGATGGAATTGGCGGCGCCGATGCATGATACCGGAAAAATCGGCATACCGGACGCCGTGTTAAAGAAACCAGGCGGCTTGGACGCCGCGGAGTGGAAAATCATGCAGACCCATTGCCAAATTGGTCATGACATCCTCAACAAAAGCGACACGCCCGTGTTTAAATTGGCCGCGGAAATCGCCCTCAATCATCATGAAAAATGGGCCGGCGGCGGCTACCCAAATGGCTTGGCGGGCGCGCGGATTCCAGAATCGGCGCGTATCGTCGCTATCGCGGACGTCTTCGACGCCCTGGCGATGAAACGGCCTTATAAGGAAGCTTGGCCATTGGATAGAATCATGGGGCTGCTTGAAGCAGGCAGCGGTCAACACTTCGAACCCAGAATGGTGGAGTGCTTTAAGGCTAATTTACCCAAAATACTCGACATAAAAGCCAGATTGGAGACACAAGAATACAATCCGGCTATCGACCGATGACGTTGTCATGGGTACTGTTTTTGATAATACGGCCAAATATAGCGAGCCCTACATACTGCTTTATTCCATGGTTATCTTGCCTCGGAATACCATATACTGATAACCGCTGTAAATCAGCATGACCGGAATCAAAAAACCGATGCCTAACAGCATGAAGATCAATGTTTTACTTGAAGAGGCGGCATGCATCAAGGTAATCGAAGCCGGAATCATATACGGATAATAGCCGATGGTGACCGCTGTAAAAGCCGCCAGGGAAATGATGACGCTCCAGCAAAAAGCCCTGACTTCCTGGCGCCGGCGCAAAGCCCTCAGCAACAGGATAAAGGCAAGGACTGCCAAAATAAGAAAAAAATTCAGGTAAAAACCAATAGCGTGATCGTTCCAGCGGGATGCAAAATAAGGATTGAAGCTTGGTATCCAGAGGATGACGGCAATCAGTATGCCTAATTGCAAAACGGCGGCCACATAGGCTTGCCTGATACTGACGGCTTGAATCGCGCCTTCGGTCTTCATTATTAAATAGGTCGCGCCCAATAACGAATACCCGGCGACTACCCCTAAAGCCACCAGCGCTGAAAAGGGCGTCAGCCATTCCCAGACATTGATTTGAGCATTGCTGTCGGCGGTGATTAGTCCGCTTATCAAGCCGCCGAAAGCGATCCCTTGCGCGAGGCTCGCCAGCAAGCTGCTGTAGCCAAAGCCCTGAGTCCAAGGCGCCGTATTGTGGGAATGATGGCGGAACTCAAAGGCGAAACCCCGAAAGATAAGGGCGAATAACATGAACATGACCGGAATATACAACGCTTTTAAGGCAATGGCGAAAACCAGCGGAAAGGCGCCGAATAGCGCGCCGCCCAGCAAAACCAGCCAGGTTTCATTCGCATCCCAGATGCTTTCCAGGCTCGTCATCATGATGGCGCGATGTTTGTCATCGCCTGTAAATAGCGTAAGTACGCCTACGCCCAGATCGAAACCGTCTAAAATCACATACAATAGCAACATGAGGCCTATGATGAGAAACCAGATATTGGCCAGCATCATATGAATTTCATTATCCATTGTATCGCCTCCTATTTATTCTGGGCGAGGGCGTCAACGTCAAATCCGGGCCTTTCCGGATAAGACGGCCGGCAAAAATCAGAAACAATATGAACAGAACGGCATAAACAGCCGTAAAAGCCAGTAGACTTGCCGCGACAACCGATGCCGGCAGCATTGATGTGGCGTCGCGGGTTCGTAACAGGCCGTAGATTACCCAGGGTTGACGGCCAACCTCCCGGACTATCCAGCCGCATTCCGTGGCCAGATAGCCCAGCGGGATGGCGGCTATCCACGCCCGCAGCAGCAAACGATGATTGCCGATGGCGTCGGCTGTAAATTGCCCTTTAAGCCAAACAAAGGTTGTCCACATCATCAGCCCGAAAAGCATGAAGCCAATCATGACCATGATTCGAAAACTATAGTAAATTAGCCCGATAGCCGGCGGTTGGTCGTCCGGTTGAAACGATGTTAATCCTTGCACCTGTCCATGCCTGTCGCCGGTCGCCAGAACGCTCAACACCTCCGGGATGGAGATGGCCCAGTCATTGCGTTGCTCCGTTTTGTTGGGCCAGGCCAATATGTTCCATGCCGCCCCTATGTCTTTTTCATTCGTCGTCCAATGCGCTTCGATAGCGGCGCCTTTTGCCGGCTGATTTACGAACACATGTTTGCCGCTGCTGTGCCCCAAATATATTTGCATGGGCGCCACAATAATCAGAGCTATTAAAACAAGCTTAAAGGATTTGAGAAAAAAATCCGTGTGTCTGCCGTTGATGATATACCAGGCGGATAAACCGCCGACAAAGACGAGACTGGTCGCCAGACAGGCGAACCACATATGCAATACGCCCCATGGCGTGTTTTTGTTAAAGATGGCGGCGAAATAGCTGTCGACGACCACCTTGCCGGCTTCCAGATGGACGCCGGCCGGGGTTTGCATCCATGCATTGGCGACTAAAATCCAAAAAGCGGATAACGATGCGCCGAGCGCCACCATACAGGTGGCGAATAAATGGATGACGGGCGGCGCCCGCATCCAGCCAAACAGCATGATACCGAGAAATCCGGCCTCCAGCATAAACGCCATCGCGCCTTCGAAACC
The DNA here is from genome assembly GCA_050015235.1 of Methylomonas sp. GTDB lineage: Bacteria > Pseudomonadota > Gammaproteobacteria > Methylococcales > Methylomonadaceae > Methylomonas. The sequence continues at coordinate 7,807 of JBEKBU010000048.1, forward strand.
GAGAATATTACCGAAGAATTCCCCTGCCACCACCGAAAAGCGCGACCAGTTAGCGCCGAATTCAAACTCCAGCGGCAAACCGCTGATGACGCCGACCGAAAAATTCAGCAGTAATAATCTGGCCCAGAAACGCGCATGCAGATAAAAATCGATATCGCCGGTTTTCAGCCAGAGCGCCTCGAAAACCACCAGGATAATAGACAAACCGACGGTCAAAAGCGGCCATAGCATGTGGAACATGGCGGTTACGGCGAATTGCAAGCGTGACAAAAACACCGGATCTTGGAGAATTTCCATCATTGCGCCTCTTAGGGTTACACGCCGCAAAAGGGATCAGCATGGCGCTTATTTAATCGTTAACTGTGACATTACAAAGCCGGGAAAAATCCCAAACCAAACCAGCAACATAGTCAGCAGCATGAGTATGGCGATGGAAATCCTGGCGGATGGGGAGTGGGTGGCGGATTCAATGTCCGCCGCCGCGACGTCCATGGACATCGTAACGATGATTTTCAAGTAGTAATAAATCCCCACGCCGCTGCCGGCGATAAGCGCGGCTAGCAAGCCCCATAATTGCCGATCCGCGGCGCTGGCGAAAATATAAAATTTAGCGATGAAGCCGGCGGTCAGCGGCATGCCCGCCAGGCTAAGCAGCATCAGGGTAAACACAGTCGCTAAACCCGGCCGCCGCCAAAACAGGCCGCGAAACAGGGCTAGATCCTCCGCTTCGTTTTGCGGCGTCGACAAGATGGAAATAACTCCGAAGGCGCCCAGCATGGTAATGAAATACGCCAGCAGATAAAAGCCGACGGCTTCGGCCGCCATATCCGGCTTCGCGCCGAAAGCGGCGGCAAACGCCACCAACAAATAACCCAGGTGCGCGATAGAGGAATAGGCCAGCAACCGTTTTACATTGTTTTGCCGCAGCGCCAGTAAATTGCCGCCAATGATGGACAGGCCGGCTATCAAGCTGATCACCGTTTGCAAGGGTAAGTAGGCGTAACTGCCGGTCATGTTGAAATATCTGAGCAGTAAGGCGAAAACAGCCCCTTTTGAAACGGTGGCGATAAATGCGGCGATCGGCGCCGGGGCGCCTTGATAGACATCAGGCGTCCATAAATGGAAAGGCATCACCGAAAGTTTAAAAGCCAAGCCGGCGACGATCATAATAATTCCGGCTAGCGCCATCGTGTTCAGTTCCGGCTGACTAGCAATATAGCGTCCTATAGCCGTAAAGAACAGTTCGCCGCTTTGGGCGTAGATCAAGGCCATGCCCAGTAGCAGGAACGCGGACGATACGCCGGATAAAACCAGATATTTTATCGCCGCCTCCAACGGCCTGGCTTGTTGCAGCGGATAGCCGATCAGCGTGAACAGCGAGATGCTGAGAATTTCAAGACCCATGAAAAAACCGGCGAAATGGCTGCTGCCGACCAGCACCGAACCGCCTAGCAGAGCGGTCAGCAATAACAACACAAGTTCTTCGTTTTCCCCTTCGCGCGCCTTGAAGTAGTCATAACAAAATCCCAATACCGCTAGACCGGCCGAAAGCAACAAGGCCAAATAGAATTGCGCATAGCCGTCCATGCGGATTAATGCGGTGACCTGAGTCGGGCTTTCCCGCCAGGCGCCGCCCAGCAACAGCAGCGCCGCTATGATTCCGCCGGCGGCAAGGCTACAGGCTAACACGAAATTCCGCTTTACGGCGATGCCGAGCATGACGGCCATAGCCGCGCCGGTAATAGCGATGATAGGCGCAAGCGCCCGCAGTTCATTTAGATTCATTGCCGTACAGCCACAACCAGGTTATGCATTTCTTGCCGGAGCGCCGGCGCCGAGACGTTTAATACCGTCTGCGCGCTTAGACCTAGCCAAACGGTTGCGAATACCAGCATCGCTAGCGATGCCCATTCGCGGCGAGAGCAATCGGACAGCGGCGTCTGTTGAGACCGTGGGCCGTAAAAGACTTTTTGTATCATGGTCAGCGCGTAGACCGGCGCCAGAATAAGCGCCAGGGCCGTTACGGCTACCAGTAACTGGTTGACGCCGAACGCTCCCAATAGCACCAGAAATTCGCCGATAAAGTTTCCCATGCCCGGCAGGCCCAGTGCGGCCACGGCGAAGAATAACGCAAACGCCGACAGATGCGGCAGTGGTAGCCAAAGTCCACCCATACGCGACAATTCCCGCGTGGCAAGGCGCTCTTGAAGCGAGCCCGCCAGCATAAATAAGGCGGCGGCGCTCATCCCGTGGGCCAGCATGGTGATGACCGAGCCTTGTAAGGCCAGAAAGTTCCAGGAAAATATTCCGAGCAGGATAAAGCCCATATGACTGATGCTGGTATAGGCAATCAGGCGTTTTAAATCGGATTGAACAAACGCCATCATAGCGCCGTAAAACACGCCGACCGTACCCAGCAGCATGGCGATCGGCGCCCAGCGATACGCCGCATCCGGAAACAAAGGCATGACGAAACGCAATAAACCGTAAGCGCCTGTCTTCAGCAATACGCCCGCCAGGATAACGCTGCCGCCGGTAGGGGCTTGCGTATGGGCGTCAGGTAGCCAGGTATGAAACGGAACCATGGGCAGCTTGACGGTAAACGCAATGAAAAATCCCAACATTAGCCAAAATTGGACATCGGGCTCCATACTCATATTGATCAAGACGAAATAATCGAAACTTGGCCCGCCGCCATGATTACGCTGCAGCAACGCCAAGGCGACGCTAGACAGCAATAGCAGCAGACCGCTGACTTGCGTGAATATCATGAATTTTATGGCTGCATAAGTGCGGTTTTCATGCCCCCAGATACTGATCAGAAAATACATCGGGATTATCATCAATTCCCAGCAGAAAAAGAATAGGAATAAATCCACGGCCAGGAATACGCCTACCGCGCCGGCCAGACAGAACAACAAATTAAAGAAATAAAAACCTTGCCTATGCTTGATTTCGCTCCAGGAACTACTGACCGCCATGAAACCGAGCAGCACCGTCAAAGCGGTCAGCAGCAGACTGAGACCATCCATGGCCAGATGAAAACCGATGCCGAAGCGCGCGATCCATGGTATATACAGGTCGGCGAACCAGGCGGAAGGAAAATCTCCCGCCGCCTCGGCTTTCGTCCACAGCGCTATCATCGGCGGCGCCTCGACGCTCAGCGTAAGCATCGCTATCCAGCGCGGCGTTAGTGGGCTGAAGCGCTCCGAAAACCAGGCCGCGAATGCGCCGATTAATAAAATACAAATTAGCGCCGGCAATATCACGACAGATATCCTATGGCGATAATAAGCGCCGCGCCCAGCGTCATGGAGGCGGCGTACCAACGGATGCGTCCGGTTTGCAATGCGCTGAGCGCCCGATGACCGTTGCGGCAAAGCAAGGCTATCAGCGTATATAGACTATCCACGCCATCGTTTCGATTGCGTTCGGCGATGGATTTAAACGGGCGCACGACTAAGCAACCGTATATTTCATCCATGCCCCAACCTTTAAACCAGAGACTCTGTACGCGCTTTCCCCAGCCGGAGCCGGCGAGGCGCGCGGCGGAAAACACATGCGTAAGATAGAACAGCATCGCGATTAGTAAACCGATAAAAGGCATGCCGGCGGTGACGATAGATACAAGATTAAATTCGCGTGAATTTTGCCCGGACGCGAATGTAGCGAACACCGTGTCCAGGGGAATTTGCAGCATGCCGCCGAATAGCGCCAGCCAGCCAAGCAGGATCAAAGGTAGGCTCATGCGCCAACCGGGGCGTATTTCAACGTCCGCTCGCCCCTGACCGAAAAAAACCAGAAAAAACAGACGGAAACTATAAATGCCGGTGATTATCGCGCCCAGGCAGCCCGCCATCCATAGGTTGGGCGAGCTCGTGTAAGCCGCCAGCAGAATCTGGTGTTTGCTGTAATAACCGGAGGTCAGCGGCAGCCCGGTCAAAGCCGCGCTGCCGATCAAAAAACACCAGAAGGCGATAGGCATGGTTTTCCGCGGTACGCCCATCTTGAATATATTGTGTTCGTCATGAAAACACATCATCACCGCGCCGGCGGCCAGAAACAAAAGCGCCTTGAAAAAGGCGTGAGTCAGCAGGTGAAAAATTGCCGCCGACCAGGCGCCGGCGCCTAGAGCCAGAAACATATAACCTATCTGGCTGATGGTCGAATAGGCAAGAATGCGTTTGATATCGGTCTGGGCGAGGGCGGAACAACCCGCCAGCAACAAAGTGACGGCGCCGATCGCCGCCACCAGGCTTTGCACCGTGGGCGCCAGCTCGAATAATACATGGGTTCTGGCTATCAGGTATACGCCGGCGGTCACCATGGTGGCGGCATGTATCAGCGCGCTCACCGGCGTAGGGCCGGCCATCGCGTCCGGCAGCCAGGATTGCAGGGGCAATTGCGCGGACTTGCCCACCGCTCCGCCCAGCAACAGGGCGGCGGCGGCGGTAGGCAACAGCGCGCCCGGAGTCCATTGCTTGGCGGCCTGGGTCATCAGCGCTTGAATGTCGAGCGTATGCAACTGAGTGAACAGCACAAACAAGCCTAACAACATCGCGGCGTCGCCCGTCCGGGTCATTACGAAGGCTTTGCGGGCGGCGTAGCCGTTATTCGGGTCGCTATGCCAGAAACCGATTAACAGATAGCTGCCGAGACCGACGCCTTCCCAGCCCAGGTAAAGCAGCAGCAGATTGTCGGCCAGCACCAGCAAAAGCATAGCCGACACAAACAAATTCATGCCGGCGAAAAAACGCGCATAGCCGTCGTCGCCGGCCATAAATTCCGCGGAATAGAGATGGATCAACAAACCGACGCCGGTAACGACAAACAGCATGGTCAGCGACAAAGCGTCGAGATAGAAACCGAAGGGCGCCGACAGATCCTCAATCTCCAACCAGTTTCCATAGGTCACATGGTAATCCGGCGGCGCGCCATGCAGAAATTCGGCGCCGGCCAGGGCGGTTAACAGAGCGGAAATGCCCACGGTTCCGACGCCTAGCCAGGCAATCAGCCGTTTGGAGAGTTGCCCGCCGCACAACGTCAAGGTTAAAAAACCCAGGCAAGGCGGCAGCGGGATCAACCCTATCTGTGCGATCACATTTTCCTCCTAGCCTTTCATACCGTTCATCGCATCCGCGTCCAGCGTATGGCGAAGGTGGTAAATTTGCAGCGCCAGACCCAGACCGACGCCGACTTCAGCCGCGGCCAGCGTCAATATCAGCAGAAACATGATTTGCCCGTCCGCTTGCTCCCAGCGCGAACCGGCAACGATAAAAGCCAGACCGGCCGCATTGAGCATAACTTCCAGAGACATCAGCATCATGATCAGATTACGCCTGACCAATACGCCGATTAATCCCAGCGCGAATAGAGCGACAGCCAACAGCAAGCCTTGCTCCATGGGTATCGTGTTCATGATTCCTCCTCCGGCTTTAACGTCTTGACGATCGGTTTACCCAGATGGTATGCGCCGACCAGGCCGGCGAGCAGCAATATCGAAGCCAACTCCACCGCCAGTAGATAAGGGCCGAACAATGCTACCCCGACTTGCTTGGCGTTGACGATGCGGCCGGTTTCGCCGCCGCCGTTGCGGGCGATAATAACCGCGATTTCGGCGAACAGGATTAGCGCCAGCAGCGAAGGTCCGATCCAAATGCCGGGTTCTAGCCACAACCGCTCCTGCTCTTGCGTCTTTTGGCCTTGATTGAGCAGCATGATTACGAAAATAAACAGCACCATGATAGCGCCGGCATAAATAATGACTTCCAGCACGGCGGCGAAATGCGCGCCCAACAGAAAGAAGATAACGCCGGCCGCCAATAAGGACAGTATCAGATACAGTAAGCTATGCACCGCATTGAGCCGGGTGATCATCATGAGCGTAGCATACAGGGCGACGGCGGAGGCGATATAAAATAAAATCATCAACATGCTGTTTTCTCCGTTAAGGCAATAACGTTTTAACATCGACCGGCGGCGCTTCATTTTCCGCTTGACCCTTGGCTTTACCGGCTATCGTCATGCCGGCGACGCGATAAAAGTTGTAATCGTGATATTTGCCGGGGCCATCGATTAACAGATGCTGCTTCTCGTAAACCATGTTTTGCCTATCGTATTCGCACATCTCGAAATCGGGCGTTAATTGAATGGCGGTGGTCGGGCATGCTTCCTCGCAAAATCCGCACATGATGCAGCGCGAAAAGTTGATGCGGAAAAATTCCGGATACCAGCGCCCGTTCTCGTCCTCGGCTTTTTGCAAGACGATACAGTCCACCGGGCAGGCCACGGCGCAAAGATTACAGGCGACGCAACGCTCTTCGCCATCCGGATCGCGGGTCAAAACGATGCGGCCCCGATAGCGGGGGAATAACGCCGGCTTTTGTTCCGGGTAGGCCACGGTATCCGCTTTAACAAAGGTATGCTTTAAAACTTCCCACAGTGAGCGTAGTTGACTGAGCATGGTTTTTTCAGTTGTTAAGGCCGCAATGACAGCAAGACCGCGCCGGTCAGCAGCAGATTCAATAGCCCTGCCGGCAATAAGGCCTTCCAGCCGAAAGACATCAGTTGATCGTAGCGCGGGCGCGGCAGCGCGCTCCGCAACAGTATGAAAAACATAATGACGATCATCGTTTTCAGACAAAACCAGAGGAGCGGCGGCAACCAGGGACCCAGCCAGCCGCCGAAAAACAAGGTCACGATGAGCGCGGAACTGAGCGTCACGCCGATATACTCGCCGACGAAGAACATGCCGAATTTCATGCCGGAATATTCGGTATGAAAACCGGCCACCAGCTCTTGTTCGGCTTCGGGCAAATCGAGAGGGGCGCGGCGGGTTTCGGCGACAACGGCTATCAGGAAAATAATAAAGCCAAAAAATTGCGGAAAAATGAACCAGCCGTCCCGCTGGGCTTCGACTATCTCGCGTAGATTGAAAGTACCGGACAGCATGACCACGCCCATGATGGAAATGCCCATAAAGACCTCATAACTGACGGTTTGCGCCGCCGCCCGCAGACTGCCCAGCAGCGCAAATTTATTTTTGGAGGCGTAACCGGCCAGCACGATGCTGTAGACGGACAAGGAAGACATGGCCAGGAAGTACAACAGGCCGAAATTGAAGTCGATGACGCCGACGCCCGGCGCGAAAGGGATGACGGCGAACCCGGCGAGCATGGTGAAGAAGACGATGGTAGGCGCCAGCACAAATATGAATTTGTCGGAAAAAGGCGGTATCCAATCCTCCTTGAAGAACATTTTGATCATGTCCGCCGCCACCTGCGATAAACCGAACGGGCCGAGGCGATTAGGCCCGAGCCGATCCTGCCAGACAGCCAGAAGCCGGCGCTCCACCCAGACCAGCAGGGCGGCCAGGACTATCAGCGAAACCAGTATGCCGGCTATATTAGCCGCGCCGCCCAAATTTGTATTCATAAAAAGTCCTCCGCTCCGTTCCGCCCGGCCGGATTGATTTTCGTTACCGTCACCAGGGTTCCGGATTTCAGTAACAATGATTCGGACGGGCCCATGGTTATGCCTAACAAACCGCGGGTAAGAGTAGTTTCGATTTGTACCGGCAGCGTAAGTTCGGTGATGTCTAAAAGATCGCGGATGCGCACGTGGTCGCCGCAACCGGCGCCCAATATGTCCGCATCCAGCGGATGCAATTTAGCGCAACACGGCGGCAGCCGTTCGCAAATCGGCGGCGCATGCAGGCTTAATTCTTCACCGCCGAAAATGTGGGGCAATTGCATAATGCGCCATAGACCGGGTTGCGGTTGATAGGCGGACGGAATTTCGCCGAACCAGGTCATGCGGCCCGCTGCTTCGATCAAACGTATGCCGGACTCCTCGTCGCGCGGTTGTCCGTCAGTTTCCGTCTGATATTTGTTAATGGCCTGATTAGAGTTCCACCCCGGCGCCCAAATTACGGGTAACAAAGCCGGCGGGATATGCAGGCGGCCGCCTTCCATGGAAAATGCGAACGGCGTTTCCAGATCTTGCGGCTGAGCGGGTTCGCTGACGTTAATGTCGGCGTGCATGGCGGTTCGCCCGCTGTAACGCTGAGCTTGCCTGGGGATTTTATCGGCGTAGCCGGCGCATTCGGCATCCGGCGCCAGCCGGGCTATGCCGGCAAGCGCCGGAAAAGCCCCGGCGCAGGCGAGGGTAAGCGCATCAAGGCGGCGCCATTGGCTATCCGGCATGGCGTTCGTCAACCATCGCCAGCTGGGCGGGGCCGATTCCGAGACCGGATAAACCGGAAAATAACGTTGCGCCCGGCCTTCGTTATTGACCCATGCGCCCGCGGATTCGGCGAAAACAGCGGCCGGCAGCAACAACTCGGCTTTCTCGGCCGTGCGATTTTCCAGGCTGTCGATCAGCACCACATGAGCGGCGGCCGCCAACATCGAATCCAGCTCCTGATGAGATGCGCGCCTATAAAGATCGTTTTCAAGTATCACCACGGTATCGGCCACGCTTTCGGCCACCATCGTGAAAGCTTGTTGCAAACGGCGGCCGCCCATAATCGCCAAGCCCAGGCTGTTACATTCGGGCAGGGCGAAAGTCAACGGCTTGAGCGCTCCCGGCAATGCCTTGGCGACATTATAGGCGGCCTGAATAACCGCTAAACTCGAACAACTGGTTCCCGATGCCACGAGCGGATAGTTGGCCTGTTTCAGGCCGGCCGCAATGGCGGCCGCCAGGGATAGGTCGGCATCGCTCATGTCGGCCGGGGCGGGGGCTTCACTATTCAAATAATGCGCTACCGCAAAGCCGAGGCGGGCGATGTCGTCCGGGCCGCCTCTATATGTCACGGCCGCCGCGTCATCTAGCCGCGTGGCGCATAGCGCCGCAATGTACAACGGACTGGACGCGTTGCCGGGTAATTGCCGGATGGCGGCGTCCTGCCAGCGGGGGATATGCATCTTATCGGCCATCGCAAAAGCCGCGTTACGCACAGTCTGCCGGAGCGCCAGCGCCAGCCTGGGCGCGCTGTGGGTGATGTCTTCGCCTAGTATCAAGACGGCGTCGGCGCGTTCGATCTCGCCCATGGAAGGGGAATGGACGCCGCCGGTCAGCAATATTTCGGCGATCGCCTCAAGTAATGTGTGTTCCGTCTCATCCAGCCCCAGATAAAAATTTTCTTCGCCAACCAGGGTCCGCAACGCAAAATTAGCTTCCAGAGAGGCGCGCGGCGAGCCGATGCCGATCATGCCCTTGGCCGTTTGCGCTAGCCGGCGAAAATGCCGGTGCGCGATTTCGGCGCTGATTGCTTGGCCGTTATGCAGACGCGGAGCGCGGATGCGGTCGGGACTATTAACGAAACCGTAACCGAACCGGCCCCGGTCGCACAGAAAATAACCGTTCACTTCGCTGTTATAGCGGTTGACGATGCGTCTAAGCGTTCCATAACGTTCGCCGGGCGAAATATTGCAACCCAGGCTGCAGTGTGGGCAAATCGAGGGCGCCGTCTGCAAATCCCACTTCCGCGCATAATGGTTGCTGAAGGTTTTGTCGGTGAAAACGCCGGTAGGACAAACTTCCGCCAGATTGCCGCTGAATTCGTTTTCCAGGGCGCCGTCCGCAAAGCGCCCGAAATAGACGTTGTTATGGATGCCGAAGACTTGCAGATCCGAACCGCCCGCATACTCGTTATAGAAACGGACGCAACGGTAACAGGCGATACAGCGGTTCATTTCGTGATTGATGAAAGGGCCGAGATTCTGGTTTTGATGCGTGCGTTTTTTGCCCCGGTAACGGCGGAAAGTGTGGCCGGTCATGACAGTCATGTCCTGCAGATGGCATTCGCCGCCTTCTTCGCATACCGGGCAGTCGTGAGGATGATTAGTCATCAGCAGCTCGATATTGTTGCAACGGAATTGCCGCGCCCGCTCGGCGCGTATGGAAACGCGCAGGGCGTTCGTTACCGGCGTCATGCAAGCCATAACCAGGCGTCCGCGCGTATCTTCCGCGTTCTTGTATTGGATGACGGCGCATTGCCGGCAGGCGCCCGCCGAACCCATGGCCGGGTGCCAGCAAAAATAGGGGAGATCCAGGCCCAGCTCTAAACAGGCGGACAGCAGATTGCCGCCCTCCGGAGCTTCATAAACGCAAGCGTCTATTTCTATGCGGGCCATTAGCGTGACTCCTCGGCGGCATGCGCGCCGACGATGTAGCGCTCGAAATCCGCGCGGAAGTATTTGAGCGCGCTCTGCAAAGGCTCCATGGCGCCTGGGGCCAGGGCGCAAAAGGTATTTCCGGGACCCAGCATTTCAGTTAGACCGGCCAATGTATCGAGATCTTCCAGACGGCCTTGTCCGGCGATGATGTCTTGCAACAGCGTCACCGTCCAGGGCAATCCGTCCCGGCAAGGCGTACACCAGCCGCAGGATTCCCGGGCAAAGAACTGTTCCAGATTAAGCACCATGCGCACCGGGCAGGTTTTGTCGTCCAGCACTATGATCGATCCGGTGCCCATGCGGCTGCCGGCTTTGGCTACCGCCTCGAAATCCATGGCCACGTCCAGATGCTCGGGCAACAAAAAGTCGGTGGATGCGCCGCCCGGCAAAAAACCGCGCAGCTTATAGCCGTCGCGCATCCCGCCGGCATGTTCTTCAAGGATTTCCCGAATGGGCGTCCCCATCGGCAATTCCCACAAGCCCGGATATTTAACGCGGCCGCTGGCGCCGAATAACTTGCTGCCCTTGTCGGCGCCGCGTCCCAGGCTCTGATACCACTCGACGCCGTAATGTAAAATATGCGGCACGTTACACAGGGTTTCGACGTTATTGATGACGGTCGGTTTGCCCCAAAGTCCGCTGACGACGGCAAACGGCGGTTTAGCGCGCGGCGTGGCGCGTTTTCCTTCCAGGGCGTTCAGCAGCGCCGTTTCCTCGCCGCAGATATACCTGCCGGCGCTGGTATGAAGATAAATTTCCAGCTTGAATCCGGAATTTAA
>JBEKBU010000049.1:0-18727 GCA_050015235.1 Methylomonas sp.
TGGTTGACGCAATTGATGTCGATGAACGAATTCGAAAAAGACATTTACCAGGCCGCCGCGAAAATCGTCGCCGGCGCGGAGGGCGAACAGCGGGATTTCCGGCGCACGGCGATTAAGCGCGGGTGGTGGTGGTTGCTGAAGTGATGTTATGTATTGTTTTGTAACAATTGCAAGACTCACCCTTGTGAGAAAAAGTTAAAGTCCGTCCTTGTCCATTGTCCATTAGTACATTGTTCATTAGTACACTGTTTAAAAAGAAACTTATACATTAAATTTGTATGCAAGAGAAAAAGCAAAACAGCGTGGTTGATCGCTGTACGGAAAATCACAGGGTTAGTCTTGAACGGATAGCCGGATTGTCTCTTACGTTCGAAAGAAAAAACTTTTGCGCGTTAGCTTATCTGATGAATATTTTTTTTACCATAGAGGTTGTATTATGAAGTTACAAAACAAAATGCTGATAGTGGCGTTAACCGCTTTACTGCCGCTTTCAGCCAAAGCGACAACCAGCATCTGCGATAGCGACCCGCTTAATATTGTTCAGAACTGCGGTTTTGAAACTGGCGACACGACATCATGGACACAAACTGGAAACTGGAATACTACATATTCCTATGTCAATAGTAGCGCCGATGGAGTTGCCGCCAATTCAGGAAACTACGCACTTTATGTAGGTAATTACGCTTACCAGGATGCATCGGGCGTAAGCCAAACTTTTACGGATACGGTTGGCGCACAATACCAACTTTCCTTCTGGGTAGAGGAAAATGGCTCGAACACTTCAGCTGGTACGCAATTGTTTACAGCATCCGTGGATGGAAATGTATTGTTTACTCTGCAAGATGTGGCCGCAACTCCCTGGACGGAATACACGGTTGATTTTACCGGAACAGGTTCGGACACCATTGCATTTTCCGGTTATTCAAATGCCGGCTATAACGGACTAGACGATGTTTCCGCGGATGTCATTTCATCTTCCGTTCCAGAGCCTGCAATGGCCGTTATGTGGCTATTCGGTTCCGCTTTTGCTGGTTTTGTTGGCTTTAATCGCAAAAAATCGGTTTGATATTGTTTTTTGCTTTTACAAAAAACCGCTTTCCTACGCGAGTAGCGGTTTTTTATTCGTAGGCATGTTGCAAAACCTACGGCTCTATGCAAAACGGCCAATTTGAGACCTTTAGGGATGCCGATAGCGGGCAGTGAAGCTCGATAACCCCGTAGGATGGGGAGGATCCATGCCATCATCCTACGACTCTCGCGCCGGCAAATTTCAAAATTATTTCACTATTTGCATTATTGTTATTCCTTGTTGAACTTGGTCTATAGCTGTTTGCAGATCAGCCGCCTTAGCTGCCTTTAAAGCGCTTTTTAGCTTGCTGCTAGCGCGTTGCAGGCGGATTGAGCTTCCCTTCTCATCTTGATCTTTTAACGCCGTCAAGGCTGTATTGATTTTTTCGATAAAAGCTTGCTTATCGCCTTGCTTACCGGCCTCGATTGCGTCATTTGACAAGGTAATCAAATTACTAAAATTTTCGTTTATAGGGCTACCCGCGGCAAAAGCTCCCGTTGCTAGAATGGATAAAAGTAACACGGCTAAAAAATATTTTGGTTTCATACATTGTCTCCCGATAATTGTCATTAATAAAGGCAAAAAATGTGAATAATGAGGGCTACTAAATGTCAGCCAAGCGGCATTGTCTAATTCGCTATTTAATCGTTATCGTTTAACTGAAACAAATTCAGCGCAAACACAATACCCGCTTATTGCATTCCCGGTTGCAAAGTGATTTTCACTTCACCTTTTTAAAATACCTCAATTTTTTTCTCCGGTCTGTACGCTATAGCACGTACAATCCGGCGCAGATCGCCACCGATACGTTGGAATATCTGCCGCGGTTATTGATCTTGCACGATTTCGAACAAGGCATGGCCGCGTGGAGGGCGAACAGCGGGCGTTCCGGCGCACGGCGATGACCATATCGCCATCAGCGTAATCACCAATGCGGAATTATTCTACGACGCCCGAGATAAAAACGAATTTGGTAAATTAGTTAAGCACTTATCGTCTTGCCGCTTCTCTACTCTATTACGACCTGGCTGTTTCGCTTAATGATGCCGGTTTGTATCACCTTGGCGTATACGCCAACCGAGGGCAACGCTTTGCCGGCAAAAGGAACGTGGACGGTATTATTGGCTATGGTTTTCATTATTTTTGCATCTCTTGGCAAATCCCCTTGAGCCAATGTCGGCATGACGCAACGCGGACAAGGATCAGTGACCAACAACTTCACGCCGCCGATACACAATGTCTTGCCAACCCAATCGTTTTCCACAAAGCCGGTTTGATCGGGATCGGTGGCGATTACCAAATTGGGACGGAAACGACGCGACTCCATCCTGCCGGCAGGATAGAGTTGCTGTAAGTGATTAAGCGTTGCGGTTGTTAATATATGCAGGGAGGAATAATCAAAAAAACTACCTTCCCTTGCGTCGCCTGCAATGGCTTCGTCACTAATTTCTGTACTTTCTCCATCATATTCAGGCCAGTACTGTTCCAGGCTGGCCTTATCCGGAGCCCGTTTTCGCAAGGAGACGCTACGATTTAACACGGATGAAATTTTCCGCTCCGCATCCGATTGATCACTACGAAGCGTATTCCCATCGGGTAGGGTAATCCAGACGGGGGGCGTCGACTTATCGGAAGCTGGCGGTTCGACATAACGGGCATGGAAAAAAAATAGTTCCGGCCATTTTTTTGGATTCTTGGCGCTAACTATTTTATCGGTTTCTAAATCCAGCAAGGCATAGGCGCGATCCCCCAAGATACCGTTATCACCGATAAAAGCAGAATTTAATTCCTCTCCCATCATTGATTTAACAGGATACCGCCAAGCTGAGGCCAAATAATGAGTAGTAATCGACATAGGCATTCTTCCTTCTTATAGGTTTAAAAACATTCCCAAAGGACGACAGGAGGGAATATAATAGCGAATCGATATATAATTGGCAACAACATTTTATGCTGCAGCTCTTGCTTGATTTCTATGAAAGGGCTTCTTGATCGATTTCGCCTGTTCTGATGCGAATGGCTAGCTCTAACGCGGTAATAAAAATTTTGCCATCACCGATTTTTCCGGTATTGGCCGATTTTATAATTGCCTCGACAGCTGGTTCGGCCAATTCGTCGGTAACGGCAATTTCTAATTTGGTTTTCGGTAAAAAATCCACAACATAGCATTGCTCGTCGTCAGAATTTTGCCGGTCTTCGGATATCATCCGCTCTTTTAAGGAATTGTAAATACTGCTTAGAATTTTGAATTATTTCCCACCCCATCGGTTGTACATCATCCGAAAAATTGCGGCATTCGCGAGTCGTATATCAAAGGCCAAAGGGTCGAATTTTCCGCCAGCCCAATTACGCATCTCCTGAGCTTCTTCTGTATGTGGATCGACTAGCAGCGTTTCCAAAAAATTGTGATAGCCGAGAAATCCCCCAACATCATCTAATGCGTTCCGGCACATTGAAATTGCATTTAGCGATTGTTTCCGTGGTAAAAGGCCAGATAGACATTCACCCCATGGAAAACGGCGTCGAAATTTTTCAAAAGATAACCACTATCTCATTGAAATTATTAAAAACACAGTTTTTGATATCTAGCCGAGCTCGCGAAGGCGTGGGCAAAAAAAACCGGCTCAAGAAAGATTGAGCCGGTTTATAGAGAGGGAAGATTGATATTAAGCATACAAGTGATAATGTGATCACAGTCTATCAGTTGCCACCCATTTTATAAATGTGACAGATTGCCGCATGGAATGTTTAGCAATGAGGGGCAACGAAATTATGAAACGAAACACAATTTTGATTGCCTAATATTTGTTGACGATTCTTTTGATTTATAGCAGGTGAAAGTTATGCGCGCCAATACCTTGCGGGTACAAAAAACGTTCATTTTTCTACTGCTTACCGGCATTTCAGTGGTGACATGGCGTTATATGGTGTCTATGGATCAAGCCATGAACATGGACAACATGGCCGGCGCCTGGATGCCGCCGCCGTCTGGGCAGGCATGGTCTACTAACGATTTCATCAATACTTTCAACATGTGGATTATTATGATGGCGGCCATGATGACGCCTTCCGTTATCCACATGGCGCTTGGCTTTATCAGGATTTATAAGAAGCGAAATCCCAATAGATCCGCCTATCTGGGCTCACTGTATTTTGTACTGGGCTATTTTCTCATTTGGTTGGTTTTCTGTGTCGCCATGACAGCCTTGCAGTGGCAACTACATGAACTGGCTGTTCTTACGCCGATGATGGAAAGCCGTAACATCATTTTTAGCGCATTGGTATTGGTGTTGGCAGGGCTTTACCAAGTGACCGAATTTAAGGCGGTTTGTCTTGCCCATTGCCGCGAAGCTCATTACATCAGGGAGGATTGCCATAGTAGTCCCATCGGTATGGGCTTGCATCATGGGTTTTATTGTGTGGGAGCTTGCTGGGCGCTCATGCTGATAATGTTTGCTGTCGGAGTCATGAATTTAATGTGGATGGGGCTAATTACTTTTATGGTGGTTTTAGAGAAGATTTTCCCTCTGAAGCCCGTCTGGTTGGACTATGTTTCTGGATTGGCGCTGGTAATTTGGGGATGTTATTTGTTAGTAACACCGGATTTGCTGGCTAGGTTTGATTTATTTTTTCTAAAAGCAGGGAACCGTTTTTTTAACTGATCCGGGCGAAATGGCGAGGAAAATCGTTCAATTCTGCAATAAAAGATAGGTGAATTTTGCCAGTTCTTAACCTAGCGTTGAAGCCGGTTGAAAATTGCTCCCTCCTACCGGTCAAACATTGATCTTTAATTTGAGAATAAATTCCATGCTATTCAATTACCTGTAATCAACGCCACACTGGGTCAATTGAATTCCGGCATAGCAAGCCCTAGATGGTCAAATCTAGATCAGTGCGAACATATCCACGCCATATTTCAGTTCAGCCATGATTTCTACACAGGCGTTATCTAAAGAACGGCAAGCGCTAATTTTGCTAAAATTATCACGCAGATTTTTTGGTTAGCAAATTCTCACGACTCTTAAGACAAGCTTAATTTGTGTCAAGAAAAAATACCCGCTAAAGCCGGGTTACGAGGCGCGGAAACACGTCTAATTCGCCCTTTGCATGGGGTGTGCGGCTTTTAGAGTGTCAATTATATTTTTTTAGCAATACTAGAAACTAGGGTCAAGTGTTAGGCTAAAAATTCAGCAATAATATTTACTTACTATTTTATTATTTTACTAGGAGTCACCCATGCAATACGGAAACACACTGAATGACGATGCTAAAAAAATCAAACAAGCTATTTTCAATGGTGGCGTTACTCATGTTTAACTGTTATGCGGTCACCGAGTCGCGTGCGGATGGAACTAGTTTGCCTGATACGGCTGAGGTTGTTACTTTGCCTGCTGGATTTGAGGGTTCAAACTTTACCGCGGACGGGCTTACGTTTTCAGCTCAATTGATGCAGGTCGTTAACTGTGGTAATGCCCCATGTATCGACGTTCTTTTTGGCGCACTCACCATTAAGCCGGTCGTCGCCGGAGGCGCTTTCTATCTTGATAGCATTTTGGCTTCCGGGCCTAATACCACTGAGACTGTCCTGATGCTCGGGACCGAAGCTAATGGAGCGGTTCAAAGCTTAGATACGCCGCTTACTAACGGCAATGTTACGAATGTTGCTGATATCCCCCAAATGCCTTTTACCAGCGTGACCATTGCGGGTGATAACCTTGAAAGGGGAGCCGTGCCTGGGGCGTCTGCCAATATCGGTAGCATCGTGGTGTCTTCTGGCCCTGTGACCGCTGTTCCGGAACTGCCGTCAGGTGTTCTCTCTGGCGCGGGTTTGCTAGGATTGGCGGCGCGGGTGCGGCGTCGGAATTTGGGGCAGCCCAGCTACTCCTGATAAATTTCACCCACCTCCACCCTCAAAACGGGAAGCCCGCGCTTCCCGTTTTTTGTTGCCGCCGCTTTCGCCCGACAAATATCGTTGAACCCCGTCGTCTGGTTGTGTCGCAAATTTTTTTGGAATCGAAAAGCCGGATTTTTTTTTGGAAGGCGTTATTAAAAAATAATATTATTCATGGACTTGTAGAATTTTTTAATTTAATCGGCCGCACCCGGCAAACTCCAAAACGTTTATAAAAAATAGTATTGAATCGATACAATATTTGTAGTATCTTAATCCGGCCTATAGCGCTAATGCTCAATATTGAATTGTTGCGGCTTTGAAGTTACGGAATACATCCTCCTTCTTGGGCAATATTACCGCCGCTTGTTTCACCGAGAATACGCCAACCGAATGAGGCGTCAGATTCCGAACTAACTCAGCGGCCGCCATCAACTATCGACAAGGAGCTGACTATGTTTCGAAACCGCATCGAGCAGTCATTAATTTTGCTAACCAGCACGCTGCTATTTTCTTTGCCCGCATTAGCCGAAGAGGGCTATTCCCAGGCCGAGAGACTCGTAAAAACTCAACCATGCACCGCCGAGCTGACGGTTGATCAGTTTTTTGATCAAAAATTAAGCCATACCTATCGTGATTTAGGCTGGCGGGTTTTTGCGGTGGACGATGGCTATTGGGTAGAACGCGTATTTATGGTCAGTAAAGGAGCCGAACTTCGCTACCGTTGGCATGTTCCCAACAACTCCACTGATCCATCCCCCGTCAATGATAGGGCGCAAAATTTATGTTTTTAAGAATTTAAAAGCCTTGGCCATTCCATACATCGGGGGAGCTTGGATGGACAAAAAATACTGCATTCTTCTGGTATTCATCCCAGGCTTAATCAAAACAATGGCTTTAGCGGTTATCGTCGAAAGGATGAGCGTTTGCGCCCGCGAAGCGATTTATTTTCCCTTTCGCTGGCGCAATGCGCCAGCAATGCTGTTGCATAGCTTTGGCCATTAGCTTGCGCTTTTTTTCGGTCACCGGGCGCATGCGAACAGGTAGACGATTTGCTGACCAGCGTCGAAGCCTCGCGCCGCTCGCTTGATATCGCGCTCAGCGAGTATCGCGATGGCATTGATGATTACATCCGTATATTGAATTCACAACAATTTTTGGTGCGGCGGCAAGACGGGCCGACAGTCGCCCAAGGTGACGTTGCGCGATATTTGATTGCATTATATAAAGCCTCGGGCGGTGGTTGGCAAATGCGTCCCGGTCAACAGATTGTTACCGAACACATTCGCAAATCCATGATTGAACGAACTGATTGGGAAGATTGGTTGGCCCCGGAAAAATGAATGTACCGAGTAACCTTTTAGGGGCTTAACAGCTTTAACGCGAAAATTTTGACCAAGCTATATTTTTGGGCGTTGTTCAGATCAAAGTCATGTTAGTTTAGGATGTGAATCGGTACGCTAACCATATGATTATAATGGAACGTGTTCCTGGCAGATTTTTTCGGTATCGGAAAGGCTGAGTTTTTCCTGGGTAAGTTCGCAGAAATATTCGCCTTGTTTTTCGCTAAAATTGCGGCAGCTGTTGCAAACCCCAAATGACTGAGATTGGTTTGCTTTTTGCAGGGCGGTCAATGCTTGCTGAAAAACATTCACATCTGTAGGCGGATTGTCGGTTGTTTGCAATATGGCCGTGGCGTTGTGAAACAAATCGGAGGGGCGCGCCTGTCTGAGTATGTCTTGGCCCTTGGCTAATAACTGCAAATGCTTGACGCGCTTGTCTTTGGCGTCCGTATTTTTGCCAATGTAACCTTTGTTTTCGAGAATAATCAGGGATTGTGAAACGGTTCCGCGCGTCATGCCGAGATAATTGGTAATAGCGGCTGGCGTGTCGCTGTATTTGTTGCAACGCGCTAGGAAATTCAGAATCTGAAAATGTACGGGCTGCAAACCTAACTCCGCACATTTTTTCCGTTCCTCAGAGCGGATCAGCGTCGTCATACATTCAATAAGTTCATAAATATCAGTTTGATTCATGGGTCGCCACGATGTTATTCCCGGTTTCAGTATTAACTTAAGCGCTTATTATACTCGGTTTAATAGTGATTCGATATAGTTACAATTCGCTCTTGGGCCTCAAAATACTCATGCAGCACCTTCGTGGTCACAATTCAAGCGAGGAAATCGCACTCTATGAACTGTGTACGTCCCGGCGGACGGCGATCAATCGCGGCTATGTCTTGCCCACTTTAACCATGGCCGGCATAAAATACGATATTCCGTATTCGATATGAAATATCGTACCGACATCCTGGTGATTTGCCTTTAAACAAGGGTGACCTAATTTCAGAATATAACTTATTTGTTTTATAAACAATAGGTTAAAAAATTTGGCCGCCGTCTTCGTATTCTGGCGTCGATCTTGAAATATAGTGTTCGTACAGTAAACAAATGTACAAATAACCTGAAACGTTTGTCACTAACCAATATATAGAGGTCGTTATGTCAAAAAATAATTACAAAGCCTGCGCGTTCGCCGCGTCAATATTCTTCGCGGCGAGCAGTGCGCCAATTCAAGCCGTTGCGTCGATAGCCGAATATGAAATAACCGGAGCAGACGGAAAAGGGGATTCTTTTAACGCGCTGCTGGGGTTCAACACAACCACGGATATGTTCAGTGAATTAATCTCCGCATCCTATACCGACTCAACCGGAACGTATAAACTAAACCAGATCAATTTATCATCGCACCTGGCGGACGGCTCGGATTATACACAATTAATTAACGCTCAAGGCGAGGTCTTGATACTACACACTACCCCTACCAACCCACCAGCCGGGATGACGGAAGGCGGCTTACAAGTTGAAACCGCCACACCCCAAAATATACCTCTCATACTCAATCCCGTCACTGTTGCTTATTCGGCCATCGAGATAACGCCATTCCAGGCCGCTGTCCCGGAGCCGTCCTCTCTGGCGCTGCTAACCACGGGTCTGTTAGGTATCGGCGCGTTTCGTAAAAAAACAGCCCAAACGTAAACCCCGGGCTCGTAGCTGGGTAGAGCGGTTGCGATACCCAGCTTAAAGGCTAAAAACACAGGCGGATCAAGAAATAAACGCAAACAATTTGGAAGAGCGGGAAAATGCGGTCAAGTGTTCGCGGTTAAATGTTTTTTCGCCCCATGGAAAATTTCAAGCTGAACCACCATCCATAGCCGTGTAAACTTTTCCTCGGCGGCCCGTTTAGTGGTAAACTGCCGCGCCTATGATGATCTACATTTCGGTTTCCATAACACCAACAGACGGCCAGCTCTATGCGGCCGCCGTGAACTGCTTCGCTTGACTATACATGAGTAACGATTACAACGCGGCGGCGATCGAGGTGCTCACCGGCCTGGAGCCGGTGCGCAAACGGCCGGGCATGTATACCGACACCACCCGGCCTAACCATCTGGTGCAGGAAGTGGTGGACAACAGCGTCGACGAAGCGCTGGCCGGTTACGCCGATACGATAGAAGTAATGCTTTATAAGGACGGTTCGGTGCTGGTCAAGGATAACGGCCGCGGCATGCCGGTGGATATCCATCCGGAGCAGGGCATACCCGGCGTGGAGGTGATCCTGACCCAGCTGCACGCCGGCGGCAAGTTTTCCAACAATAATTATCAGTTTTCCGGCGGCTTGCACGGCGTCGGCGTGTCGGTGGTGAACGCGCTGTCGGAAAAGTTGCTGGTGGAAGTCAAACGCGGCGGCGGCTGTTACGAAATGAGTTTCGCCGGCGGCGAAAAAACCAGCGATTTGCGGCAGACCGGCAACGTCGGTAAAAACAATACCGGCACCAGCGTGCATTTCTTGCCGGACGGTAAATATTTCGACAGCAACCGGATTTCGGTCTCCAAGCTGAAACATGTATTGCGCGCCAAGGCCGTACTGTGTCCGGGCTTGAAAATCAGCCTGACGTCCGAGCAGCCGGAAGAAAGCTACGAGTGGCGTTACGAAAACGGTTTAGAGGAATATTTGCTGGATAGAATCGGCGACGTCGAGATTTTTCCGCAGCCGCCGTTCATGGCGGCGCTGGCGGCCAGCACCGAAGCCGTGGAGTGGGGCGTGGTCTGGACGCCGGACAGCCTGCCGGAAGCGGTGACTGAAAGTTACGTCAATCTGGTGCCGACCGCCCAGGGCGGTACGCATGTCAACGGTTTGCGCGCCGGCTTGACCGAGGCGATGCGCGAATTCTGCGAATTCCGCAATCTGCTGCCGCGCGGCGTGAAAATCGCCCCGGAAGACGTCTGGGAGCATTGCCATTTCGTGCTGTCGGTTAAACTACGGGACCCGCAATTTTCCGGGCAGACCAAGGAGCGGCTCAGCTCCAGGGAGTGCGTGGCGTTCGTGTCCGGCATCGCCAAGGATAGTTTCAGCCTGTGGCTGAATCAACATCCGCAGGACGGCGAAAAAATCGCCGAAATCATCCTCGCCAGCGCCCAGAAACGCCTGAAAGCCGGCAAAAAAGTCATCCGCAAGCGCATCACCGCCGGCCCGGCCTTGCCGGGCAAACTGGCCGATTGCTCCGGCCAGGATCTGGCGCGCACCGAACTGTTTCTGGTGGAAGGCGATTCCGCCGGCGGCTCCGCCAAACAGGCCAGAGACCGCGAATTTCAGGCGATCATGCCGTTGCGCGGCAAGATTCTGAACACCTGGGAAGTGGATTCGGCGGAAGTGATGGCGTCGCAGGAAGCGCACGATATCGCCGTGGCGCTGGGCATAGAGCCGGATAGCGACGATTTGCGGGAGTTGCGCTACGGCAAGGTCTGCATACTGGCGGACGCCGATTCGGACGGCAATCATATCGCCACGCTGATCTGTGCGTTGTTTTACCGGCATTTCTCGGCGCTGGTGAAAGCCGGGCACGTGTTTGTCGCCATGCCGCCGCTGTTCCGCATCGACGTCGGCAAACGGGTGTTTTATGCGCTGGACGAAGCGGAGCGGCAAGGCGTGCTGGCCCGCATTGAAGCGGAAAAACTGGCCGGCAAGGTCAATACCCAGCGCTTTAAAGGCCTGGGGGAAATGAATCCTTCGCAACTGCGCGAAACGACGATGAATCCGGATACCCGGCGCCTGGTGCAACTAACCATCGCCGAAAACGACGCCACTTTCGAACAAATGGATTTGCTGCTGGCGAAAAAACGCTCCGCCGACCGCAAAATCTGGCTGGAGGCGCGAGGGGACTTGGCCGATTTTTAATTCGATCCGAACGTTTCCCGGTGGGATAGGGCCGGGCGCTGGCCTGGATCGCGTCACAACCGGTTTGACGCAAAGCTTGTTCTTGTTAAGTGTAATCCTGTTCGGCGCTGGATACGCGCGTATCCTTGCCGAAAGCCATGCCGAAGCACTATTGTTTGGCTACTTTTCAGAAATGTTGTTCAATGCTTTCAAATATGCCGACCACTCATCAACCGAATTTCTAGCGGTAGAATTTGGTGAGTGTATAACAGATTGCAAGAACTATTTGACTATCTGTTTCCATAACCCGCTGGGTAATAAAGCCACAAGTGCGCTTGGAACGGGCAAAGGCATAGACGCGATACAGGAAGATTTGCGACAATTAAATGACATGAGTAGCGACGCCAAGAGCTTATTGGTTACACAGAACCAACAAACGTTTCACGTTACGATTTTTTTTCAAAAAGATATATTATTAGATGAGGTATCCATGCCTAAATTCAAAAGAAAGTAACAGTGGAACTATACATTTAATTTTTTCAATTATTCTCAGCCCGAGTTTTTATTAAAGTTTTCAAGCCATATCTACAACCGAAGTTTCCCAAAGGCCTAACCCATGACCACCCTACAAACCAAAATCCCCGACCAACTCTTTCAACAAGCCCAATATCTGGTGCAACAAGGCTGGATCGCCAATATCGACGAATTGATCGCCGAATCGATGCGCCGTTATCTGGAATCGCATCGCGACGCGATAGCCGAACAATTCATTAAGGAAGACGTCGATTGGGGATTGCATGGACAAGACTAAACCGGTCGTTGTCGCCGATGCCGGCCCTATCATTCATCTGGATGAATTGGACTGTCTCGACGTATTGGCCGATTTTGAAAAAGTATATGTGCCCGAGGCCGTTTGGCGGGAAATCCTCAATCATCGGCCTCTGGCGTTGAACGGATTTTCGGGTCTATTTGCTCGGCGGAGCCCGGTCAAGGCCTCTCCTTTGGTTATAGCGTTAACGCCGCTTTATACCCTGCATAGCGGTGAGCAGGAAGCTCTGCATTTATGTGTTGAATTTGGCAATAGTGTATTGTTGACCGACGATACCGCCGCGCGCCTTGCCGCAAAAAGTTTGAGTATTTCGGCGCACGGCACACTTGGTTTGCTGGTTCGGGCCATTCGCCGGAAAAGTTTTTCTAAAACAGATGTCTTGGCTTTGTTGCGCAAGGTACCGATTCAGACCACGCTGCATATTCGCCCATCGTTGCTGGCGGAAGTCATCGCTCAAGTGGAAGCCAGCGCCAAATAATAGAGTCATACACCGCAAATGCCGAGGAACAATGTGACCAGCCATCTGATTAAAGCCTTGATAAACGTTCCGCCACGTTTCGCCGAAGAGGAAGGCGATTTTTACGCCGTCATCCGCGACACGTTGATTGCCGAGCTATCGGCAACACAAGGCGTATCACCGGCGGTTGCTGGAAATACCGTCGATCTCTGCGAAGCCCTGCTGGATAGTTTGGCGACGCTAAATCCGCAAGACTTGCAACGCGGTAAATGGCGCTTCGTTTCATTCCCGGCGCAGTTAATGGCTTTGTCCGTTCTGACGGCCCTGAGCGACCCGGATTCGCGCTATTTCGAGCCGGATTTCCGGAATACGCGAGACGTTGATCCCAGTAAATTGGAACGGCAACGTGGGGTCTTAAAAATCATCGAAAATCGCCGAAACGATTGTCATCTCAAGCAAATGGCCGAGCCGATCCGTTATATTCACGTAGCCTGGAGTTTGATCAAGCATGAAGGCAACGTTCTTTTTTTTCATCGCGAAGATAAAACCCGTTACGAAAAGAAATCAGGTGTTGACGCCGGTCGACGAAAACGACGCCACGTTTAAACAATTGGACTTGTTGCTGGCGAAAAAACGCTCCGCCGACCGCAAAATCTGGCTGGAGGAGCGGGGTGACTTGGCCGATTTTTAATTCGATCCGCGCTTAACCCAACAACGCCATTTATTCAGGCCAAAACCTGGAATTCATGACCTGCTCAAATGGCCAAGGACAAGTTTTAGGGAACCTGTTTAAAATGCCTGTTTCGCTCTCGGCAATCCGGCGGCCGTCCGCCCAGGCTTCCTGCCAGAACTCTTCATCATCGAGATAGGGTTTTAGGCTTGGTGTTCTGGCCAGCCTGCGAGAAATCATGGTTCTCTGGTCATTAATCGTGCATTCCCAACTAGAACCTCGATATGTTGGTTGAAATTGCCATTTCAGCAGATGGGCCAACAAAACAGCCATTCGGCTTTCCAGTTCTCTTAATTCGCTTTTACCCACGTCCTCTATCTCGTCGGCAATATGTTCCAGGTCGAGCATATCGAACCGGCCCGCGCGTATAAACGCGGCCTGCTCGTTCGCCCATGCCACAACGTCAGCTTCGTATCTTTGCATCGATAATGCCCTCGTGTGTCTCAATAGGATTTAGACCTTGACAGAATACTATCTAGTCGCCGATAAAACAACCTTATTGAGGCAGAAAAAGCGCCTCAATGGAGCAACTCATTAAATGGTGCTTTGGCGGCGTCGACATAATATTAGATGTGACTGGTCGCTATATGGCGATGAACATGGCAGAATGAAGTTCGGCAATTGCTATTTTGATGTTAGCCGTTAATAAGTTAGTATAGAGGAATGAAATGTGCCGCCACCACTAATACCAATCATCTAAGGCCTTAAGTAAAATAATATGGGTTCCATATAATTGAGATATTATATTCAATATTTCAAACGAATTGGTATTGGTAGAATATTGATATCACTAGGAGATATTTTTGAAACAATCCTTTTATGACCTTAATTTTTCCGAAAAATCTGAAATTTAATTAATAAATCAACGGATGAGCCGGTGATTTTCATGTTACTCTTTTTAGAGGTAGTTTATCGACTTCGCGACGAGTGAACGTCCGTGCGTGATAGGATGGAGGTACAATTCGAAAAACACGATTCCAAACAAGCAACGATCTTTTGACAAAATCAGGATCACTAAATTCAATGCTTGGATAATAAAGGGCGTAGTTCATAATTAATTTATGTTGATTCTTTAAACTGGGATATCCAGAATGGATTAATAATATTGCCGAATATAACTATAAGCCTTTTCAAACAGCTCCTCATCCGTATGCAACTTATATTTGAACAGCGATTTCCGTAACGCCTTCTTTACCTCGCGTTCGCCGGCGAGGGTATTCTGCCATCCCGGAAACCTCACCATCCGTACAATCTCATCAATGTCCGCCACCACCCGTTCGACAATAATCGGCGTTTCAGCGGTTTTTACTTCATTGAATAAATCCGTTAAGGCCGATTTGCCGCGATCTTCGTCTTCCTCGGGTAGAATCTGCTTTTCGGCTTGCAAGACTTCCTTGGCGATTTGCAATAACTGCTTCAAAAACTCGACGCTGTTCAGCACACCGTTTTCAAATCGGTCTCGTAGGGCATCCAGCCGTTCTGAAAGCTCTTTGAATTTGGGATTGCCTAAATGTTTACGTAACCTCCGCGCAACCTTGATTTCGATTTCCTTAACCTTTTTCTGATCCGGGTTAGAGATCACCGCTTCCAGTAGGTCCGCATCCAGCACCAAGGTTTCAAGATCATCACGAACAGGGTCAACGCGGACGTTTTGATGGATCAGTTCTATGGTTTTAGCGCCAAGCGAATGCCAGACCAACTTGCCGTGGCCGCTGGATGGCTGCACCGATTGATAAACTTGGGACAGCCACTTGTAATCCTTCTCATACTTCCCCAGAATTGGATCGGGCGAAATGGCTTCCCATAGTTTGCCGAGCAGGCTGTATTCGGCGGCAAAATTATCACGTACCGCATTATTGGGCAGGCATTGCTGGGCGGCAATCAATCCTTCATAGCCCTCTAAGGTTCGGTCCACACCGGCAAAGAAAGCCAGGCATTTTTGCATCGCCTCTGGCAATTTGTCCTTCAGTTCCTGAATATTCGACACCACCGCCAGCACGCTTTTATCGTCAAACTCCAGCGCCTTGGCTACATCGTCGAAGATGCCAAGATAATCTACGATCAGACCATGAGTTTTCTGTTCAGAATAGGTGCGATTTACGCGGGTTATGGCTTGTAACAGCGTATGGTCGCGTAATGGTTTATCCAAATACATCACCTGCAATATCGGCGCATCGAAGCCGGTGAGCAGTTTGGCGGTGACTATAAGTAGTTTCAGCGGATCGTTGGGGTCGCGAAATCGATCCAGAAGCCGTTCCTCCTCATCCTTGCTTCGGGCAAAAGGCTTATATTCCGTTTCGTTGGCGTTAACCGTCATCACGATCTCGGATGCTTCCGGCGGCAGAAGCTTATCCAGCTCTTTCTTGTACAGCAGGCATGATTCACGGTC
Organism: Methylomonas sp.; assembly: GCA_050015235.1. Classification (GTDB taxonomy): domain Bacteria; phylum Pseudomonadota; class Gammaproteobacteria; order Methylococcales; family Methylomonadaceae; genus Methylomonas. The sequence continues at coordinate 15,583 of JBEKBU010000049.1, forward strand.
GAAAGCGACAATCTGTCCCTTAAAGCCGTTCGGTTCCACTTTGGTTAGAAAGTGATTAACAATGTCCTCACTGACGCGGCGGATACGTTCCGGAGTTTTGACCAGTACCGCCATTTTGGCGGCGGTCTTGCCAAGATTATCCCGATCCAAATCAGATAAGTCGCCAGTCATTTCCTTAAACGCGGCATCAATGGCTGCTTTGTCGATATGCAGTTCCAGCAGGCGCGGTTCGAAATGCAGTTTCAGCGTAGCGCCGTCACGGATGGATTCTTCGAAGCCGTACCGACTCAGGTAACCTTTATCATCTTCATCCGCACCAAAGGCATAGAAAGTATTGCGGTCGAAGCGATTGATCGGCGTGCCGGTCAGACCGAATAGAAAAGCATTAGGCAGGGCGTCGCGCATCTTGCGGCCAAGGTCGCCTTCTTGGGTCCGGTGCGCCTCATCCACCAGAGCGATGATATTGCCGCGCTGATTGAGTGCCCCCTCTGCCTCACCAAATTTAAAGATCGTGGTAATGATTATTTTACGCACGTCCTGCGCCAGTAATTGTTGCAGTTTATCCCGCGTCTCGGCTTTTTCCAGATTAGGTATGTCGGCGCCGGTAAACGTGCCAGTAATTTGGGTGTCCAGATCAATTCGATCCACCACGATCAGCACGGTCGGATTTTTCAACAAAGGATGCAGCCGCAGTTTTTGCGCGGCAAATACCATCAGCAACGATTTTCCGGAGCCTTGAAAATGCCAGATTAGGCCTTTTTTGGGATAACCGGCCAACACCCGCTCGACGATCTTGTTGGCGGCCTCATACTGTTGGTAACGGCAAATGATCTTGATGCGGCGTTTCTTCTTGTCGGTGGCGAACAAGGTAAAGCTGGCGAGAATATCCAACACCACATGCGGCCGCAGCATGCTTTCAGCGGCCAGTTGCAGTGTCTTTAGTGGATGATGCCGCACATCGCCGTTATCCTCATCCAGATTCCACGGCCCCCAGTCTTTGATGGGCAAGCCGAGAGAGCCGTAGTGATATTCCTTGCCTTCAGTTGCTACTGAAAATACGTTACAGACGAATAGTTCCGGCACAAACTTTTCATAATCGTCATGCACCTGCAAGGCGCCATCCACCCAGCTTACCGCAGCTCGCGTCGGCGTTTTGGCCTCGATCAGTACCAGCGGCAGACCATTTACAAGCAACATCAAATCGGCTCGGCGTTCAGCGCTGCCGGCACGGTAAGTAAATTGTTGAGTAGCGACGTACTGATTCTGATCGAGGTTGTCGAGGTCTATTAGCCGTACAGGCACATGTTCGTTATTTTGGCCGAAAGGCATCGAGCGTTCGCCCCGCAGCCAGGCTGTCATTTCTTCGTTGGCTCGTATCAGGCCGTCGGAGCGCACAGAGAGAATAATGGCGCGTAGCTTGTATAACACTTCGTCAGCGCGGTCGGGCTGGGCAGCGATTTCTGGATTGAGGCGAATTAGCGCTTCGCGCAGCCAGGGTTCGACCAGCACTTCCTGTGGTTGGCGAGGAATTTCTTGGCAGGCGACACGACGCCAACCAAGACCTTTTTGGGATCGACCATAGACGGTGTTTGGTTCTTTAGATGCATTTGTCGGAACGAATTTGACTGGTTCGGAGAGCAGGTCGTAGAGGTATGCTTCGACTGTGTTTGATTCGGTGAATGACATTTATTCTCCAACAAACATTTGTTGAGTAGCCCTACGTTGAAAGGCTTTCGCATTAGAAAATCTATTTGCTATGTTCTCAATTGAAATCACTGCGGCTTTGACTATCGGTACAAGTCCATCCCACTGTTCTTGAGTAGGAAATCGTATTGGCATGTCACGCAGTTTAGCTTGCGAAATATTTTTCATAGCTCCTCCAGTACCTGTCGCATTTGCTTTCAAGTACTGACGTGCCGCCTTAGTCCGAAGACTTTCTACTAACAGTAGACTTGGAACACCTTCTTTCGGAACCAAACGAAGCGTCTTGTCCGATAGCATAAGGTTTTGATGATCATGATTAACATGACAAACCAATCCAACAAGTTCCGGGGTATTTGCTCGTGAAATAAGAACATCACCTTCACGAACTGAATGCTCATTAAGAAATTCTTCTTGTTTGATTAAAATTTTGCTCTCAGTTGGAAGGAAAGCAAGTTTTCCAACTGCACTTACCTTCAATACAGCCTTTTGGTCAGGTTCCGTTGATGGCTCGTCAATACCAACCAAACTTTTCCCCGCTTGAATATCACTGAGAACATCACTTAAGCGTATCTCTGAACTACATATGTCAAAAATTGATTCTCGTAATGAGTCGTTGTAACCAATTGCAGCCATAAAAGCCGATTCATAAGCTCGCACAGATTCCTCGAATACTTGGCAAGCATACAGTAATCCCTTCTGCTCCTTGTTTGAGGGCAATGCAAACTCAAAACCCGATAAACTCGACCAGTTGGTACGCGGACTCAAACTTCCCGCAGAGGTGCCGACCGCATGTTCGAAAAAAGCATCGGTCTGACAGATAAATGGCAGCAAGTCAGGCAACAGTATGTTGGCATCTAGGCTTTCCAACACGTAAATGTCTCCCGAGCAAACCCCAGTAAACTCCGCCACCGCCACTTTGCGCTGATAGGCGCGCCGCTTGCCAAACAACACCTGTCCCGGCTTGAACACGCTGGTAAAAGTTATGCCATCAGCCACACTCCCCCAGTTCTGAATCCGCAGATCGCCAGGTTCCAAATGCTCAAGCCCGACAAAGCGCTCAATACCCTCGGCCAGCGGATCAGCACAACGAGCCTTAGATAAACGAACAACATCGCCAAACTTTACCCTGGGCCAGTCTTTCCTCGATTCCTTCGACATTTCTATCCCCTTGCCCTTGCTCGTTGACGCTGTTGCAAGCGGCTTTGTATTTGACTGTATAGTTTGGCTTGCTGATTCTCTCGATCACGTAAACAGACCACCAGCGAGTATTCCTCTAATGTTTTGGTATCAGTTTCGCCCCAGGGATGATCATTTCTGGTGACAACGACAAACAACTTGTCGGTTATCAATTTAGAATTACGGTTAAACTTCTTGAATTGCCACATCGCGGACTGTGCCGTGCCTTTACTTCTAAGGCTCCTACTAATACTCGCACCAGTTA
>JBEKBU010000050.1:0-18574 GCA_050015235.1 Methylomonas sp.
CGGCGGGGGCGGCGCTTTTCCACGGTTTCCGATTATATGACCGGCCAAATTCAGCATTACACGTCCGTTCCGATCAAAGTAGTTCCCAATCCTCTCGCCGACTACGTACTCAGCAGCGGCAGCCGCCGCGGATTAGCGGAGCACAAACGGATAGCCATGATTTGTAACGGCTGGGAGGCGCGTAAAAACCCGAAACCGGCGTTGCATGCTTTTGCCGAATTTCGGACAGCTTATCCCGAAGCCGAATTGCATCTGTTCGGACATGGCTTTGGCCCCGGCGAATCCGGTCAAGCATGGTGCTTGCAGCGGAATATCGCCGCCAATATGCATTTTCACGGCCCGCTGGCCCACAAAAAACTCATAGCCCGGCTTAACGAACTGGACTTGTTGCTGCATCCGGCGCTGGAAGAGTCTTTTGGCGTCGTCATTGCCGAAGCCATGGCGCTCGGTCTGCCGTTGGTAGCCGGTAAAAACAGCGGCGCGGCGCCCTGGGTAATAGGCTATGCCGAAAATACTTCTGGCGTATGCTGCGGGGTTTTAACAGACGTTAGCCAACCGCAAGCGCTTGCCGCCGCCATGGCGGAAGCTTTCGACGCCCGTTATCCGGAACGCTCCGCGGCCGGTTTTACGCGCGCGCGGCAAATGTTTACCCCTAACGCCGCCTGCTCGGCTTATATGGATTTATACCGGGAAGTACTCGGGGACGCAGGTCATTAACCATGTCGCCGCAATCGATTTTTAAATTTTGCCTGCCCCGCGCGGAACGAACTATAGATGAGAAACACAAACGCCACCATTAAAGCCGTCATCGTCACCAATGTTCCGGCGCCTTACCGGGTGCCGGTTTGGCGGCGGGTAGCCGAAGCCGAAGGCATAGAACTGGAATTGATATTTTGCGCGCCGGCGCATATCGATACGGCCACCCGCCCGGACGATTACGGATTTAGCATGCATTTTCTGAGCGGCCGCTATTTCGCCATGCAGCGCCGTTTTATGCATTACGATTTAAACGTTTGGTCTTTATTAAACCGCCTAAAACCCGATGTTGTCATCACCACCGGCTATATTCCCACCTTTTTGTTTGCATTTGCCTGGGCTTACCGGCATGGCGTACCGCACATCGCCATGAACGACGGCACGGTGGAGTCGGAGCGCAGACTAACAACGTTGCACCGCTGGATCCGAAAACTCGTTTACCGGCACAGCGATGCTTTTGTTGGGGCTTGCGCCGCCTCGCGGGCGTTGTTCAAACAATATGGAATTCCCCCGGAACGCATCCATTTATCTTATCTGTGCGCGGATAACGACAAATTTACTTGCCCGCCCGCCGATAATCCGGCCGACTTTATTTTCTGCGGCCGCTTCATCAGCCATAAACGGCCGTTATTCGCCATTCAGGTCGCCTACCATACGGCCATGCGTTTAGGGCGTAAAACCGTTATCGATTTTGTCGGCAGCGGCATTATGGAGGCGGAGCTGCATGATTTCGCCGCCAAATACAGCCAATATGTCGACTGCCGCTTTCAAGGCTACGCCACGCAGCAGGAATTGCCGCACCGTTATGCGGCGGCGCGGATTTTTCTGTTTCCTTCCGAATGGGACCCGTGGGGGGTGGTCGCCAACGAAGCTTGTGCGGCTGGCTTGCCGGTCATAGTTTCGCCCTACCCTGGGGTAGTGAATGAATTGCTTATCGACGGCTTTAACGCTTATGTCAGAGACCTGGACATCGAGCTATGGGTAAATGCGGCGGTAGATCTGTTGAGCGATGAAACGCTGTATCGGCGCTTTTCCGATAACGCCCGTTCGCGGGTGGCGACCTATAGTTACGATAATTCCGCGCTTGGCCTGATAAACGCCATCAACCAAGCGGCGGAAAACCATGGCGATCATTACTCAATCGCGCATTGACCAGGAAAGTATGCGGCGGAATCGAATACGAATTCCGGCCCATAAACTCGCTAGGCCGCGGTTATTGTGGGCCTAAACTTGCGCAAAGATGAATGAAGTTCATTGTTTTTACACAATACCTTGCGATTATTGTTCTATTTCGGCGTGGGAATTGACCAGGATAGCCTTGACTAAATAGGGGATTTGATGCGATTTAAACTTCAAATCAGCGGAGATAACTTCAGCTTTTATTTTTCACCTGACATGATAGGGCCATGAAAATTGTCATTTTCCAACCGATGCTGAAAGTATACCGGTTAGCTTTATTTGAAAAGCTAAACCATATATTGAGCGCCAGCAACCATGAATTGCGGGTGGTGGTCGGCACGCCCTGGAAAGAAGAACTACTGCGCCACGACAATGCCTGTATAGAAACCGATTATTATTTTTTCGAAGACAGTTACTGGCTGTTTAAAAACAAGGTGCATATACTAAAAGACGTGTTAAAGCACATTTACTGGGCGGATATTGTGATTACCGAACAGGCCAATAAACATATGCATAATTATTTTTTGCTGACCTTAAGCCATTTGCAAATAAAGCCGTTTGCTTACTGGGGACATGGCGCGAACCGGCTGATCAACCCGAACTCCATCCGTGAAAAGTTTAAAAGGCGGCTGGCTATCAAATGCGACTGGTGGTTCGCCTATACCAAAAGCGTCGCCGATTATTTAATTTCCCTGGGATTTGATCAACGGCAGATCACGGTATTAAATAACAGCATAGACACGCTGGACTTTAAACTAGCGCTGGACAATTTAACCGGCGAGGAAATTTCCGCCTTCCGGCAGGAATATAAAATACCGGATCGGGCCAAAATAGCGCTGTTTTGCGGTAGCTTACACAAAGATAAATGCATGCGGTTTTTACTGGACAGCGCCGTTTACATCCACCAGCAACTACCTGACTTTGTTCTATTAGTGGGCGGCGGCGGCGAAGACCGGCCATTGGTGGAAAGCTATGCCGAACAATATAATTTCATTATTTATTTGCATAGACTGGACGGCATGAAAAAAAGCCTGGCTTTTAAGAGCGCACAAATTTTTCTAAATCCCGGCATGGTTGGTTTGGCGATTCTGGACGCCTTTACCGCCGGTTTACCTTTAATGACCACCAACCAAAAAATGCATAGCCCGGAAATTGACTATCTGAACTCCGGCTATAACGGCATTATGAGTAGTTTTAACATGGAGGATTTTGCGCAAGCCGTTATCTCCGTATTAAATTCCGAATCCACGTTGAATTATTTCCAACACAACGCCCGCAACAGCAGCCATCAATATTCGATTGAAAACATGGTGGAAAACTTTTTCATCGGCCTGGAGAAATTTATCGCCGCCAAAACTTGATAATGTATCGCGCTTCAGGTTTTTTAATTCCCGAGATGTTCCGCCGCCAAGCGGTTGGGGCCGAGCGGGACGGAGTAATTACCCCGCCCCTAACGTTTGGGAAAACTGGCGTGGTTGCCGGTAATAATGAGGCAAACCGCGTGTGCGTTATGTTTGATTTTAAGTAAACGCTTTCCGCTTTAAAACTCGTTAATCGATTTCTTCTGAAACTTGCGCGCCAGTTTCATTAATTTAGGATTGTCGTACACAGCCACTTTCAGACGGGAAACCAGATCGGCCTTCAGCGAATACTCCGGCTGGTTGGCGAAATATGGATGGCCTTCATAATTTTCGTAATTGATCCAGGGTTTGCTGGTGAAAAGATTGCCGTAAGTCAAACCGGCCGGCATGAAGTGAGCCGTCAAGGAACGGCGGGAAAGCGCCGGATTTTTGGTCGGTAAAGCGCCATGTATCGTGCCTGAATTCCAGAACATCACATCGCCTTTTTTCAAGGCCGGAGCAAAGACTTTGTCTTGGTTCGCATCGAAATATTGTTTGATCAGCACCAGCCATTCCGAGTGCGGCATATTTTCCTTGTGCAAATGCATATTCTGGGTGCCGGGTATCACATAAAAGCGCCCGGCGTCTTCCTCGATGTCTTGCAGAGCAATCCACGCGCCCAGCAACTGGCCGTTCGGCACGGAATCCAGATACCACCAGTCCTGATGCGGCGCGGTAGCGGTGTTCGCATCGAACAGCATGGTCTGCATCAGATTATGTTGTTGATTCCCGGTAACTTGCGTAAGACCCGACAGTATCTCATCGCTGAAATAAATGTCCAGCGCCAGTTTCCGGAACTCCGGAAAGCGTTTGTAATGATGAATATCCAAAAAGCTTTGAATGATATGCCCGCCGGAATTAAGGCGGTTGGTGTCATAAACATTGGTGTTTTGACGGTAGAATTTGTCATGGGAGGGTTTGATCTCGCTTTCGAAACGAGCAACCAGCGCGTCGATTTTTTCAGCAGGTATCAACCCTTGGATCAGCGCATAACCATGTTGCTGATAATAATCATGCAGTTCGGCGATGTTTACTTGTGTCGTAGCCATTGTTAGTCCTCTTGCTAAATACCCAAATTAAAATAAGGTTTATTATACCATCAGCGGCCGCAAACTCAAAATGGACTTACCAAAGCGCGCCCAACCCGTATTAAATGATAACAACTCTACGTAAATAAGCGTTTATTCACTGAAAACATTCATCGTTAATTTTCGCTCCACAGGTTTCTCGGCATAGAACGGTGGCGCGAACCGTAAATAAAGCCTGCTATTGTATTCGGCAGCAGATGTGTCGCCGCATCAACCAATAACAAGCCAAGTACTATAGCGAAACAGTACGAAACCAACCGCTTTAAACGTTTGCGTTGAATCCGCAACGCCAGGAAACCCAGTGCGCTTAACAAAACCACGCCGAGCAGATGCACATAGAAATCATGGTTGCTCATATAGTCTTAACCCAAAATTAATTCATCATCGGTTTATAAACATCCGTCCGGTTAATAAGTGATATGTATGCCCACCTGTGCGCCGCGTCCCGGCTCCGGCGCGAAATTGCGCAAATAAGACACCGAGTTGCGGATGTTTTCGTTCAGCAGGTTATTCCCTTTCAGATAGAGCATGATTTGACTTTCGTGGAAGTCATTGATTTTATATTCGGCGCCTACGCTCAACAGATAATAGCCGGCGGAGGTGGTGTCGTTAGCGCCCGGACGGTCCTGAGCCTGGGCGCGCGTAAAGCGCAGATTAGCCGTCAAATCCTCGCGGGTATAATCCCATTGAAAACCGAAGCGTAAGGGCGGCATGCGCGGCACGGCGGCGCCGGTGGCGACAAAAGTGCCGTTGGTGTAATCGCTGAACAAGGTTAAATCCAAGGCGCCGTGAGCGGGCTCCGCTACTGGAAACACCAGCTTGCTCTCGTAACCTCTGAATATGGCGCCGGCTTGATAGCTTGCCGTTACCGGGGTGCAAGTACCGCCGGACTGACCTGATGCGCAAACATGGTTGGCGTTGGCCAGGGTCTGGCCGGGAATCGGCTCAAAACCGGGAGTAACGAATTCGCCGCTACGTTGCTGATAGATGTAATTGTTCGCCCAATTATTGAATAAATCCAGCTCGGCCCGCATCCAGCTGGTTTTGAACTTATAGCCTAAATCGAGATTGTAAGAGGTTTCCATTTGTAAATTCGGGTTGCCCAATTCATAGCTGCGGGTGGCGTCGTGATAACCGTTGGAAAACAGTTCCTGTACTTGTGGCGCGCGCTGGGAGCGGGTGAGCGCCATGTTCAAGCTGTTAACCTCATCCAGTTTCCACAAAGCCGAAGCCGAGGCGCTGATAGGCAGATAATTATAGGCGGAGCCAACCGTATAGTTTGAGTTTGTACCGGGGATGTACGGCGCCGTATAACTGCTGCTGAGACTGGGAGTCAGCGCGGTGTCTTCCACCCGTAAGCCCAATTGATAATTGACGGGCCCGAATTCAAACGACTCGAGACCGAATACGCCGAAGCTATTGGTCTGCGTTGACGGAACTATATTGGTTAAAGTCATATTGGTGGTGGGCCAGTCGACCTGCGGCACGCCGCCTAATGGAAAATCAAAAGCGTTGAATTGGCTGGAAATCGCTTGAAATCCCACGGCGCCCTTAAAGGGGCCGAAAGCTTTGTGCGTCAGCTCGACCCGACCTTCGTAGGTTTTGTTACTGAAAGCCGTGCCGGGGCTGTAAGGTATGCCTGGCGTGCCGCCGTCCAGTTCAGTGTGGTAATAATCGGTATAACCCAAACGCATACTGAGTTTATCGGCAAAGCTGAAGGGATTGTTCAACTGGCTCTTGAAATCGTATTTTGTTTGCCTTTGATCGATACGGGTGTTAGGGTCGGCGTACGCCAAGCCGTTTTGGCTGAAGGTTCCGCCATCCGGAGCAATACCGTAATTATTATGAAACTGATTGATCCCTACGCCGACAAAGCCCGCATCGGTGACGTAAGATCCGCCCAGAGCGCCGTTAATAGTCTGGGCAAAGGTATTGGGAACCAAGCCATGCGTGTTGCTCACCACATTTAATGTCGGGTCCAACGCTTGCGCCTTGTTGGCGTCTATGGCCGTACCGCCAATGGACATATCGCCGCGGTCCCTGTATAAACCGTCCAAATGGTAAGCCCAATGCCCATCGCTACCCTCGGATTTCAGCGCGGTGCTGGACTCGTTAAACGCCGAATCGTAACGCTGATCGAAACCAATATTAACCGGCTTGTTATATAAATGGGTAGGAATACGGTTATCGATGATATTCACCACGCCGCCCATGGCCCCGCTGCCGTACAATAAAGTCGCCGGCCCGCGCAACACTTCTATTCTCTCAGCCATGGCCGGCTCGATACTGGTGGCGTGATCGGGGCTTAACTGGGAAACGTCGTTACTGCCGATGCCGTTCTCCAAAACCCGCACCCTGGGCCCGCTTTGACCGCGTATCACCGGCGTGCCGACGCCGGGGCCGAAAGTCTGGCTGCTAATCCCCAGCTCCTGTTTTAAAGTCTCGCCTATGGTATGCCCCATTTTTCTGGTTAGATCGTCGCCCGTGAGCACGGTCACCGGCGCGGTCGCATCGGAACGCTTGATTGGCAAGGGCGAAGTGACTAGCATCATTTCCATTTCGTTTTCCGGATGCTGAGGCCCCAGGGTTTCCGCGGCCGTCTTTACTTTGGCCGCGGCCTTCGGATCGCCTTGCTGGGCGGAGTCGGCCGGCATCGGGACGGGATCGGCCGGGTCAGCCGCCTGAACCGCCAGCGTAAAGCTTGCCGTAGCGGCGGCTAGAATAAATCTCTTATGCATAAAAACCCTCCAGAGTTACTATTTCCAATGATATAACATTACACTATAAATAAATGATATAACATCGCATTTCTTGTGAAAAAAGACGATCTTGTTATTGTCTTAAGCCGAACCTAATAATTAATTTGCAGCGGCGAACAATAGTCGCGATATATGAGCTTCGATTGTTTTCTATAATTGTTATAATATAACATACAAAAAACAAGTGTCAAGCCGAGAGTGTTATCGATAGCAACAAGCGAAATTCAATAATATGACCGTAACAAAATCAGCCTTGTAAGGCCATCATGACTATGATAAAGTGCGCGTCTACCTGATTTTACCCGGCCGCCCGCAACCTGGTTGTAACCCAACCTGGCTAAACCGTATCATCAGAAATTTTTTACAACCTAACGCCCGCTACCTTAGCCGAAAATATTCGTTTGAAAATTGGATGGAATAATTTTTCTATCGGTCTGAAAACTATTGCGCCGGCAGCCTAAATAAAAATTATGAGCAAAATTATTATCGCCAGCATCATGCGGCCTATCGGTGAAAACGGCGTGCAGACCCATGTGGCGAGCTTTATGCGCTATTTATCCGAACAAGGCGCCAGCATGCAGCTGATAACCCCGTTCAATTATTATAGCGCGTTGGTTTATCCGGTTTTCGCCATACGCAGGATACTACATCCTTTATCCGGAGAAATGAGCGTCTGGTGGTACCGGTTCTGGCATGCCTTATTCTTACAGTTGGCGTTACGGGAACAATTGGCGGCGGGAGCGGATTGCGTCATCTACGCTCAATGTCCGGTCGCGGCGGCGGCGGCGCTCCGCGCCCGGACTTCCCCCCGCCAGAGGGTCGTCATGGTCACCCATTTTAACATCTCGCAAGCGGATGAATGGGCGGGCAAGGGCTTGGTTAAACAGGATGGCCGCTTTTTCCGCGCCATCCGCGAATTTGAAGCAGCGACGCTGCCGGCTTTGGATGGCCTAGTGTTTGTTTCGGATTTTATGCGCCGGGAGCTGCTTAGCCGAATCCCGGCTGTCGCCCAGGTTAAATCCTTGATTGCTCCGAATTTTCTACCTGACCCCGGCGAGCCGGAAACTAAGGAGCTGCATGCCGATTTGATCTGTATCGGCAGCCTGGAAGCCCGGAAAAATCAAAAATATCTGCTGGAGATCATGGCTGCGTTACGCGACCAGGGTTCGGATCTGACGTTAACGTTAATAGGCGACGGGGCCGACCGCGCCATGCTGGAAGAAACCGCCGCGGCTTTACGCCTTACGGATCGCGTCACATTTCGCGGTTTTATGCCGGATGGCGCTTCGCAGATTGTTTATCACCGCGCTTGCATACATGTCGCCAGCTTGGAAAATCTGCCGGTGACGCTATTGGAAGCGCTGGCGCGCGGCCGGCCGCTGTTTGCCTGTCCGGTGGGCGGCATTCCGGAAGTATTGGCGGGCGGCGACGTAGGGCTGGCTTTGCCGCTTGACGACGCATGGGCGGCGGCAAAACTGGTCGCCGATGCGATGCAAGACGCCGCCTGGCTTAAGGCGGCCGGCCAAGCGGCGCGGCGGCGATTTATAAACGAATACGACAGCAAAGTCGTCGCGGCCCGGCTGCTGCAATTCTTGCTGGCGCTTAATGATTGACCCTCGTGTCTAAACGTTTCGCGCCTGAAATTTTGGAATCGCCATGCGTATAGTGTTCGATGCTTATGAACTTGTTTTGGGCCAGGGCAAAAGCATCGGCATTTACAACTATGCTAAAAATCTGCTCAAGGCCATGCCGAAAGCGCTTGACGATGGCGCCGAGATCGTGGTGCTTTGCAACAGTCTTAATTACGCGGACTTTAAATGCGAACATCCGGCGGTTAGCTATGTGACAATTTCCAAATTACCGGATAAATTCGCAAGGTTGGCGTGGTTTTTCGGACAGGCGGCGGTTACGGTCAAAAAACTGGCGGCGGACGTCTATTTTTCGCCCAAAGGCTTTTTGCCGATCGGCATGCGCTTAGTCTCGCCTCAAATCAAAACGGTTATCGTCATCCATGATTTAATACCGCTTTGGTACGCCGATCATTATCCCGGCTATTTCGGACGCTTTGAAGAATTGTTTATTAATAACGCTATTAGCTCCAGCATAAAACGCGCCAACCATGTGATCGCCATTTCCGGCGCCACCGCCGACGATATCACCGCTCGGTTCGGAACCGGCGTCCCGCTATCCATGGCGCATAACGGCGTCAGCATTCATGCGCCCGGCCCTAGGCCGTACGACAAACCTTATATTTTCGCAATGGCTTCGCAACTTCCGCATAAAAACGCCGCCGGGGTTTTGGCCGCTTATCGAGCTTATCGAACGCTCGCCGCCGATCCGTTACCGTTATTTTTTTGCGGGATCGCGGCGGCCGATCAAGAAGGCGTAACGGCGGTCAAGAGTTTGTTCGATGAACAGTTGCATGCTTATTACGCGTATGCCGATTTATTTTTATTCCTCTCTCTCATTGAGGGATTCGGGTTCCCGCCTGTTGAGGCGCTTGCCCATGGTACGCCCGTGCTTTGCAGCGATATACCCGCTTTACGTGAAGTAGCCAAAGATTTGGCCGCTTACGCCGATCCGCGCAATCCGGAACAAGCCGGCGCCAAAATCGCCGAATTGTTGGCGGCGGAAAATTCCCCGGCGCGCCGGGAAGCCAGAAAAAAAATTAGCCAGGAATTTACCTGGCTTTCTTGCGCAATCAGCATATTAAATACGATTAAATCATTATAGCGGCGACCAGCGCTACGCTAGACCGGAATGGAAGCCCTTCCCGCTGCTCGCACAGCCCGTATAGCTTTGTTATACTGGCTCCGCATCAACTTCGTATCACTTATAACAATAGCCATAACATGAACAATAATGAAATAGACGCGGCTTCTTCAGCCGATATTTTTTCTACCGGTTTCCTGCTAGGTAATGTGGGAGCGCCGTTTGTAATCGGAATGGCCGTAGGTTATTTCGCCAAAAAAATGTTCCGTACCGCTTTATTTATCGGCGGCTTCATCGTAGTACTTTTATTCGTCGCCGAGTACTACGGAGTTATCAGCATCAACGACGCCGCATTACAACACGCGGCCGGATCGGCCGCCGCCGCCGCCGAGAAATCCGGAGGTTTTCTGATTGACCGTCTGTCGGCTATCACCAGCCGGGGCGTCAGCGCGGCGGGCGGTTTTATTATGGGTATCAAATTAGGTTAAAAATTTTCCTGTTCCCAAAACCTCTTAGCTAAGGCCATATTTCCGGCGTGGGCGTTCAATGCCCACGCCAAATTACTTGAGCGAGAGGGCTCCGATGTTATCGGGCTTGGCTAAGCAGAATTGTTGCCGGCCGGCTTTACCGAATAATCCAGCTAATCTAATTTCCTTAATAGAATATTCAAAATTTACAATCTCATATAACTTAATATCCATTAAATTTATGTGACGAATTCACCATTTTTTTAAATAAACTTGCTTTATTTATCGCATTAATATTGATCATTTAAAATAAAATATAGCAGCCAATAAACAAATAAAAATGATATATCCATCACAAAACTATTCGTCAAATAAACGGCTAGTACTATTGGACAATGGCTAATAATCATTTCTTAATTAGAATAAATACGTACTTAATTATTTTGGACTGCTCTCATGAAAACGCACATTACTCTCTCTAAATCTCTAATATTTTCTACGCTATTGTTGTTTGGCGCCGGACAAGCCAAAGCCGATCAAGAATATAGTTTTTTATTTTCCGAAGGCCAGGATCAGGGCGCCGGCACGATTTTCACCAATAGCAACGGTCTGGCTACCAGCGGCTCGCTGACGGTCACTAGCGGCGCGGATATAGGAACATACAACCTCGACGCAATCGGCCCCAGCTCAACAATCACTTCCGACGGCGCGTTTATCGTCGATAATATGGTTTACGCCACCCAATCGTCGCAACTGGATTATTGGGGACTGGATTTTACCGGCTCCAGCAACGGAACCGAAAAAGACATCAATATCTGGGGCAATATGACGAATTCGCTGTATTCATTTTGGTCTTACGATGAAACCACGCGAAGCTATAATGTTTCCGATTCCAGCGTTAGTTTCTCCTTGACGCCGATAACGGTTTCCAACGACGATGTATTATCCGCGGTTCCCGAACCCGCCTCGCTGGTATTGATGAGTTTAGGCCTTGCCGGCATCGCGTTTGGCCGCCGCAATAAAATACAGTTAGCCGGCGGCCGGTTCGCATAACAAATTACGTGTTATTGTAAATAACTTTATTTACATTGCAAAATATATCCCTGGCGCTGAAAGTTCCTCTTCTCGAATTTCGGCGCCGAATATATCTCTCGGTTCTACAATCCACTACCCGCCATTTCATAATTTATTATTTTATTCATTTAACATAATAAAGCGACAATTTGCCGCGCGGCAATCCGTCACATTTTATTTAAAACAAAATTGATTAAACTATTGGCGTCGCCCAAATTCCGATTTGCGCGATTTAATTCATCAACTTTATAAGGAGCTAAATTATGAATATCAAATCTATCATGTTGACAGGTTCAGCCATTACATTACTGGTCGCGACAATCCAGGCCATTAGCGCCCAAAACGCTGAAAACCCGCCGCCGAAGCCAGAGGATACAAAATCTGTCGCCTGGTACGTCGCCAATATTAAAGAAGCGCGAGCGCAAAATCAGATTTGTTACGACAATCCCAGCCTAAAATCCAGTGAAAACTGCTCAAACGCCTTGCATGCCCTGCAAATTAGTTTTAAAGGCGGCAATTGATTTTCCGGTTTTCGAGCTTCCATAACCGCTAATCGGGCCGGTCGAATTCCGCCATTCCTATCCTTTGTCAAGATGAAGCCGATGCATATATCGGCTTCATGCCCGCTACAACCGGCGCCAACTTGCAAAAAACACCCTTGACCATAGATTACATAAATCTAACAAATAGATATTATAATCGATATATATCGTTTTTAATCAAGATGGTTTTAACCTATTCTTTACCACAGGCAGCTTGTGTGCTGTTGATGCGCTCTAATGGATGGGCTCTCCTCCTCGTTGGCGACAGGGATGTTTTTGGTGG
Organism: Methylomonas sp.; assembly: GCA_050015235.1. Lineage (GTDB taxonomy): Bacteria > Pseudomonadota > Gammaproteobacteria > Methylococcales > Methylomonadaceae > Methylomonas. Next base: position 12,261 of record JBEKBU010000050.1, read on the forward strand.
CGGGAAATTGATTTCCCGCCATTTTTTTCATCACAGCAACCGCCGCTTGAAATTTAATTGGAGATTAACATGCCTTTGCAGCAATTAGTAGAATATTTCAACGACCGGCTTGAGATCGAGCATAACAATGACGTCAGGGCTTTTGTATTGGAAAACGACCGGGTGCACGGCCTATTCGGCCCGATCCGCATCGGCACCCGCTTATCGCCTATCCGCGAAACCATGCACGGCTCCGATTTTATCGGCCAATACGCACAGTTGCAAACCAGCGCGAATCCCTCGCATAACATCCGCGCTTTAGAAACGTCCGGCGTGGAGTCGGTTATTAATTTCGACCGTCTATCGCGCACCGTCCATATGCTGAATTATTTGCCGCAAGCGCATCTGGATAAACTCCTGGTGCTGGACGTCGACGCCAGGCACATTTTAGGCGTCAAGGAAGATCACGGCGCTTATTTTGAAGAGATCATCATCAAATGCGGCTTGCAAACCAGTCATGTCGCTATCAATTTAGCCATTAACAGCGCATACGCCCGGCTCTATCCCGCGCTTTTAAAAGGGCTGGAAAATTACCAGCGCCGCGGTTACCGGCTAGCGCTAAAGTTCGATATGGAATCTTTGCATAAATCCGCGAATGAACTCATAGTCCGGATAGCGCCGGATTTCGTGGGCGTATCCGCCCTGGATCTCGATCTGTCGCGCGACGGCAGGCAATTGGAAAAACTTTATGAACTAAATGTCCTGACTAACTCGGTGCAAGGCCGGAGCATACTGTTTAATATCGAAGATATGCAGCACGCGTATCTGGCGCGGCAGACCGGTTTCACGCTGCTGCAAGGCGATTATTTCGACCTGCCGACAAAAAGCATGATTTACAAAACGGAACCGGAAATCGGCGCCGCATGCAAAAATTTAGTAAATAATTAATAATACGGTTTTTTTAAAAGAATTCCAGGCGGCCCATGGCTGAAATAACCTATTTATCGTCCCTGGCGGGCGGCGCGTTGATCGGCGCGGCCGCCACCCTGCTTTATGTAAAACTGCGGCGCATTGCCGGCGTTTCCGGTATCGCGGCCGGCCTGCCGCCGCCCTGGAATGCGGAAAGCGGATGGCGGATTTGCTTCCTATTAGGACTATTTCTCAGTGCGCCTCTGTACAGAGGGCTGGGCGACGCCATCCCGATTACTATTGACGCGCCGTTGACGATGCTGGCGGCCGCCGGTTTATTAGTCGGTTACGGCGCCCGGCTGGGCGACGGTTGCACCAGCGGTCACGGCATCTGCGGCATGGCCCGGCTATCCACTCGCTCCATCGCGGCGACCCTCATTTTTATGTTCACCGCGGGCGTTACGGTCTATCTGGTCCGGCATATTTTTTAACCTACCCTTCGGATGCATTGATGGCTAATTTTTATGCGTTTATTTTCGGTTCGATTTTCGGTTTGGGTTTAATCGTTGCGCAAATGACCAACCCGGCCAAGGTTTTAGCATTTTTGGATATCAGCGGCGACTGGGATCCGAGTCTGGCGCTGGTAATGGCCGGCGCGCTGCTGGTCTTTGGCGTCGGCGTCCGCTTGCCCGTCAACGCCAAGCCGCTTATGACGTCGGAAAATCCGGATGCGGAATCATGCGCGGCGACCCCAAAAAATATCGACGCGCGTCTAATCATCGGCGCCGCGTTATTCGGAATCGGCTGGGGCCTGTCCGGCATCTGTCCGGGGCCGGCTATCGTGGGTTTAAGCAGCGGCTTGGCCGGCAGTTATGTTTTTGCCGGGGCTATGTTGGCCGGTTTCATGCTGTATAAATTCTTGCATCGTAAATGAACATATACAACTACCCGCTCCCGGCGCCAATTTATGGTTGTTCAGCTAAAACCGGCAAATTATTCCGGAATCTCGGCATCCAGCAGCCATTTTTGCATTGCCGGATAAGGTTGTAACCCTGTCCCGGCAGCTTGCCGAGCGTCATGCGCCATATTCAGCCATTGCAACACCGGCAAGCCGATATAGCGGCCAGCGCTAAAATTATCGATCAAATACTGCCCTCCCCCTTTATATCCGGAGTGGAACAATACGGCTAGATCAATATCCAGATGCACCGCCGCGGCATAGGACCAAGCGATCGCCGCCATTTCTTCAGCCTGGATTTTACCGGTTTTAATATAGTGCAGCCGTCTGCATTCGGGCGGTATAACGGCTAAATGGCCGGCTTCATGCAAGATATCGCCTGGATAGGTCAAGCGGGCCTGATCTATGCGGATCGATCCGTAATGAAGCAGCACGGTTAAAAGTTGACAATCTATATCCTGGAAGCGGGAGCAATGTCGCCACGCGAAAAATTTTTCACTTTCGGCGCGACTTTCAATTGACAGCGCCAAAAAAGGCATGGCGATTTTAAAAACGGGTTACTATACGTCAAAAATTGAAGTACCATTAGTCAACTATATTGCCCAATAGTTCAATTGGTTTCATTAAATTTATGTGATATTTTTAACCCACTTTAAAATCCATTTAACGGAGTTGAAAATGAAATACCGCAGCATGCTGGGGACGATCGCTTTATTGGTTTGCACGGCGCAACCGGCCGCCGCCGTCGATTTCAGTTATACCGGCGCATTTAGCCAAGATGACAACGTGCAGTTCATTTCCTTTTCTATTGGCGCGACCAGCTCCGTCACAATAGAAACGCTTTCGTATGACGGCGGCGTCAATGCGGCCGGCCAAACGATCGCGGCCGGCGGTTTTGTTCCCTTTCTCCAACTGTTTGCCGCTGACGGCTCGGAATTAAACGGCGCACAGGCGCAAAGCTCCGACGCGTCATTTACTGAAAGTTTATCGGCCGGCTCATACCTACTTGCGCTTACCGAAAATAATAACGTAGCGCTTGGCGACCTGATTGGCGGCGTTCCAAATCCAGCGGATTTTTCCGAATACGGCCAAGGTAATTTTACCGGCGTTCAATTCGGCAACGATCCGAATAACCCGCAGCCTTTCACCGCCCCGGACGGCAGTCAACGGGATGCTAATTGGGCCGTGGATATTTTGAACGTCGATAATTCCGCTATTATAAGCTCCGTTCCGGAAACCGGCTTGCCGGCTTTATTTTCCTTTGGCCTAGTACTAATGGGGATGCAATTACGCCGCCGCGCCATTTGATGGACCGTATTAACCGACCGAAAACCGCCAGCAGTAAAGCTTATATTTTTAAACAAAAATTATCTTATTTTAAGGAGTGTGTCAGTGTTCGCCCAGCTTAAACCCCTAAGCGCCGCCATAATATTGGCCGGCTTAACCCCTATCGCCGCTCAAGCGGTAACCATTCCGTTGCAGGGCGATACGTATACCGCCACTGCTTTTCCGACTATTAATTACGGCGTTGCCGTTAACTTGAAAGTCAACTCGGGAACGACCGCTCTGTTCCAGTTCGATATAGGCGCGCTGCCCGCCGGAACGACAGCCGCCAATATTTCCCAAGCCAATTTAGTTTTCTTCGTCAACAGCGTTACCACGGCGGGAGCATTGGAAATCAGTCCGGTTACCAGCGCCTGGAGCGAATTGGGCGTTACTTTTGGAACCGAACCAACGCTGGGCGGGGTTAATAACGCCGCGATTCCGGCCGCCCTAAGCGGCAACTTTGTCGTCGTGGATATCACCAATCTTGTCAAAACTTGGGTTACCAGCCCTGCCGGCGATTTTGGCTTGGCTATTCAAGCGGACGCATCCTCCCCCAACACATCGGTTTCCTTGGACAGTAAAGAAAATACCGTCACCAGTCATCCAGCCTATATTGATATTACCTTAGCCAGTAATGGCGCGGGCGGCGGCGCCACTGGAGCGACAGGGGCTACTGGAGCGACAGGGGCTACAGGCGCTACTGGAGCTACAGGGGCTACAGGGGCTACAGGGGCTGGCGCCACCGGAGCCACGGGACTTGCGGGCCCTAGCGGCGCTACCGGCGCCACCGGACCCGCAGGCCCTGCCGGCGCTACCGGAGCCACCGGACTCGCAGGCCCTGCCGGCGCTACCGGCGCCACCGGACTCGCGGGCCCTGCCGGCGCTACCGGCGCCACCGGACTCGCAGGCCCTGCCGGCGCTACCGGCGCCACCGGACTCGCGGGTCCTGCCGGCGCTACCGGTCCGGCCGGCGCCAATGGCGCTTCGGCCGCCGCGGCAATATTTAACTCTGCCGGCACGGCAATTTCTAACGGCATAATAGTCGCCGACACGGTGACGATTTCAGGTTCGGCAACGATTACGTTTGGCCATCCGTTCAGTCACACGCCGGTTTGCACGACTAGCGGCGAAAATAATGTGGTTTTCCATATAACAGGCGTATCGAGTACCCAGCTTGCTATTAGTTTAGGCATATTGACGGACACCGAAAATGTAAACTTCATTTGCGTAGGCAACTAATAAACCTGAGCAAATGTTTTTAGTAAGCCTGGTTTTAACGCCAGACTTTGTAATAATGGTTTTTTAGCCTAAGCTTTATAGGCCGCTTATGCTTTTTTCGGCATAAACGGCAGCTTGTCCGCAAACCGCCGGGCGGCAGGCGTTTCAACAGTTTTCGGCGCTTAAAACAATAATGAGGGTTTGATCATGGCTGAACCATTTTTAGGTGAAATTAGAATTTTTGCCGGCAATTTCGCGCCTACGGGCTGGTTTCTCTGTCAAGGACAATTGTTGCCTATTAATCAGTATGCCGCTTTATTCTCCCTTCTTGGCACTACCTATGGCGGAAACGGCACAAACAATTTTGCATTGCCCGATTTACGCGGCCGAGTTGTTGTCGGCATGGGCAACGGAGCGGGTTTGACGCCGCGCGTGGAAGGCGAAATAAGCGGCGCGGAAAACAACACCTTGCTTGCCAGCCAACTACCTGCACATAGTCACGCGCTTGTCGGCACAAGCGCAACCGGCGCCACCGATAATCCAGCAAATGCTTTATTGGCTAGCGGTTCAGGGACGCCGATTTACAACTCGAGCAGCGGCCCAGTCAGTCTTGCCGCTAATTCAATCGGAGCCACCGGCGGCGGTCAAGCCGTCAATAATATGCAGCCTTATCTGGTCATAAATTATATTATTGCTTTTCAAGGTATTTTTCCTAGCCGTAATTAATCCGGCAAAATTTAACAGAGTTTGGTTACTCATCGCGCTATTCCGGAGTCGATTGATTTACGGGCAGTTTTATTAAGTTTTAAACCCTCTTATTACTATTATGTCAAAATTGAAATCTTTATCGCCCGGCAACAGACGCAAATTTTTAAAAATGTCCGCTTTAACCTTTGGCGGTCTGGCGCTGTTGCCTTTAAACACGGCTTTTGCCGATGCCGGCGCCATTCGGGAACTGCAAATAGGCGCGAAAAAATACCGTAGCACCGCGCAAGGTTTAATCCTGCTATCGACCGACGGCGGAAAAAATTGGCGCCAGATCGCCAATTTCGGCGCAAATTTGCGTATAGACGCCTTGAGCCAGGATGGCTACGGCGCAGTTAAAGCCCATATCAGCAAGAATAATAACGCTTTCTGGGTGCGAACCGTTAACGACAGTACTTGGCTGACCGCCGGATATACCAAACCGGTTTGAATTTAAACTTTATCGATCTTGATGTACGATATTCATCTCCGCGATGAAACGGTTGCGGATGATAATTTTTTGCGCGGGCTTTACGCCTCTACCCGCGGCGGCGAAATGTCCTTGCTGCCGTGGACCGACGCCGAAAAGTCTATTTTTTTAAATCAACAGTTTAACTTGCAACGCCGGCATTACCGCCAGCATTTTCCCGATGCGGAGTTTATGCTGGTGTTGCTCGCCGGCCAAGCGGTTGGGCGCTGGTATGTGCAGCGCGGCGCCGACGCCTATTTATTGATAGACGTCGCCTTGCTGCCGGCGCATCGCGGGCAAGGCCTGGGCGGCTTTTTAATGAATAGGCTGCTTAGCGACGCCGCCAACGCTAAAAAACCGGTCAGACTGCATGTGGAAAAACATAACCGCGCCCAAAATCTATATACAAGACTTGGATTTGATCCGATAAACGATGAGGGCGTCTATCTTCTTATGGAATGGCGGCCAGGTTAGCAGGCTATAATGCAAATTCCCGTAATTCCCTCGGCGTTACGCTTACCGTTTACATTCGATCCCGTTGAGCTGAACAACGATCTGGCGCGGGTAGCCCCCGGCGACTGGCAAAAGCATTTTAATCACGATATCTATCAAGGCGACTGGAGCGGCGTCGCTTTGCGCACGGCTCCCGGCAACCCCATAGCAATATACTCCAACCCGGCGGCCGGAGACAATTGGGTTGATAGCCCGCTG
>JBEKBU010000051.1:0-18490 GCA_050015235.1 Methylomonas sp.
CCGCTTGTAGCCTCTTCCGTTATTTCAAGCTCTTGGCAGTTCATCCTGTTAATATCTATTTTAATTATATTAAAATGCGCTTGTCCTACGGATAATCGGATTTTTTATTTTTAAATCGATAAAACAAAAAAGCCGCTGGCTAGCGGCTTTTTATGCTTAACAGCAAACAGAAAACTGTTAACGTTTTGAGTACTGTGGACGTTTTCTAGCTTTATGCAAACCGACTTTTTTACGTTCAACTTCACGCGCATCGCGGGTGACGTATCCTGCTTTCCGTAATGTCGGCCTTAATTGTTCGTCGAACACCATTAAAGCGCGTGTCAAGCCATGGCGTATGGCGCCGGCTTGTCCTGATGGGCCGCCGCCGCAGACAAAAATATTGATGTCGAAATCACTGGTTTTGCCCAATAATTCCAGCGGTTGTCTAGCGATCATTTCATCGGTTTTACGGCCGAAATATTCTTCCACGGGAAGTCTATTAATGATAAATTTACCCGATCCGATGGTTGCGTATACGCGCGCGATAGCGCTTTTGCGCCGGCCGGTTCCATAATATTGAGCTGCCATAAACTATCTACCTAAATTATAATTCCAGAACTTTGGGTTGCTGAGACTGATGCATATGCTCGGCGCCAGCGTAAACCTTTAATTTTTTGAACATGGCGCGCCCCAACGGATTTTTAGGCAACATGCCTTGCACAGCAGTAGTGATAATGCGATCGGGGAAAGTCTGTCTCAATTTTCCCAAGGAAGTAGACTTCATATTACCTATGTAACCGGTGTGGCGGTAATACATTTTGTCTTTTTCCTTGTTGCCGGTAACGCCGACTTTTTCAGCATTGATGACGATAATATAATCGCCCGTATCGACATGCGGCGTATATTCGGGTTTATGTTTGCCGCGCAGACGCCGTGCAATTTCAGTAGCAAGGCGACCAAGCGTCTTTCCTTCCGCATCAATTACGTACCAATCGCGCTTAACTTCAGCAGGCTTTGCACTAAATGTTTTCATCTTGTTCAATTCGGTTGAGGGTATACAGAAGGCGAATTGTAACCAATCGGAAAATTGATTTCAAGTATATTTATCATTTATTTTATGACATATGCGGTTTTTGTGTATCCGCCGTATGGTCGTACACTTAAAAAACTGGATAAAGAAATGCCACGATGAAGCGGCGGCAGGGCGGACGAAACCTTGCATTGCTCTGATCCCGGCATGGATCGCCGGACAAGCGGAATGTTTTTCTATTGCGCTGGTTGGTTCCGCTTTAACGAAACATAACGTCCTTTATGTTACTTTAAAAATCTGGAGAGGGAGTGACTTTTCGCCGCATTCGGCGTCCAGCCGCTTGATCCACGATTATCTGGAAATGGCCGGCAACGGCTCCGACTATGCCGGCGCATTGTTCCGGCCGGAAAAAAAATGCCGGCGGCGGTTTGGAAAACGCCATCACAACGGACGGCGTTTACCATAAGAATGCTTGCGGTTGTTCTGGGTTTTATCTCAGGCGGCTTAGTTATCTTGGGTATGTAGTCGGCATATTTTGAATTCCGGACGCTTGCAATGCAGAGGCGTGTCCGGAGTTTACGAAAGTTATGATATGAAAATCATGATGAATAACTTTCGCTAACCTTGACATATATTTTATTTTTATAATATGGTTATCAACGTTTTTGTCAAAACTCCTTCTCGCACACAAAAAAGGAACAGTCATGAGCACAAACGACACTTACCTGGCGGTTTTTATTGTCAACAAAACCGGCCCTCGCATGACGGCATGGGAGGCGCTTCCCGAAGAAGAACGAAACGCCAAGAAACAGGAAGGCGTAACTGCTTGGAAAGCATGGGTCGAGCAGCATAAGGACTCGATCATCGCCATGGGCGGGCCGCTCGGCAAAACAAAAAAGATAACCCAATCCGGCGTCGAAGATACCAGCAATGCATTAAGCGCCTACATAGTCGTTCGCGCCGAGTCGCACGAGGCGGCGGCAAAATTGTTCGAAAAGCACCCGAGCTTTACTATCTTTCCTGGTGAATCCGTGGAAGTTATGCCGGTCCTACCGATACCAGGGGCATGAGAATAACATTACTGTTCAGGAAATGACAAAGGGTCTTTTTGATGCCGACCTTGGTGGAGGGCTAATCAAGAAGCGAATAGCGAGGCAAGGAAAAGGCGAAAGCGGTGGGTATCGAACATTAGTTGCAACCAACAAAGGCGACCAATGGTTTTTTGTCTTCGGCTTTCCTAAAAACGCGCGCGGAAATATCAATAATGATGAAGAAAAAGCCTTGAAGTTGTACGCCGATCAATTGTTGTCCAATTCCAAAACAGCCATAGACAAGCTTACTAACGATGGCAAACTAATACGAGTTGAATGCAATGAGAAAAAGGAAATCAGCAATTCTTGAAGCAGTCCACGAATCCGCAAAGGATTTGTTCGACGCCGGATTGATGGACAAAATGACAATGCGTGAGTTTGATCGCCTTTGTTTGCCGCCGATAAGCCCTCTACAGCCTGAAGAAATAAAGAAAATTCGCGAAGCAACCAATGTTAGTCAGGCTGTTTTTGCCGCGTTATTGAACACTAGTATTCCTACGGTGCAGAAATGGGAAATAGGCAAAAAAAAACCGAGCGGAACCGCTCTTAAGCTTCTGCATTTGGTACAGGCAAAGGGTTTAGATGTCATTTTTTAATTTCCTCAGCGGGACGGAGTATGTTAACCCCGTCCTGGGCGATTTATAACTTAATTTTTAAAGCGTGCAGTTTCCTATATAAATGCGTACGCTCCATCCCTATGGCCGACGCCAGTTTCGCGACGCTGCCGCCGGTTTTTTCAAAATGGTATTCCAGATACGATTTTTCAAAATGGTCCCTGGCTTCCTTTAACGGCAGATTGAAAAATTCCGGGACATTACCGCCCAGTTTCGGAAGTTCGGCTATCGATCCCAAGGCGTTTTTAACTTCGTCCAGTTCGATATCGTCGCCCGCGCCCAAAATCATTAAACGCTGCACCAGATTGCGCAGTTCCCGGATATTTCCCGGCCAATTGTAATTACGCAGATAGTTCTGGGCCGCCATGGAAAATCGGCGGAACGGCAGTTTTTCATGCACCACGAAATGATCGACATAATAATTCAGCAAGCCAGGCACGTCTTCGCTATGGTCCCGTAAAGGCTGAATTTCCAGCGTCACCACGTTCAACAGATAATACAAATCCTGACGGAAACGGCCGCTGTTCACTTCGTCATCAAGCGACATACGCGTCGAGCTGACTACGCGCACGTCCACCCGGACAGGCTGGCTGCCGCCGATTCTCAGAAATGAACTGGATTGCAACGCACTGAGCAAGCGGGTTTGAGTTCCCGGGTCCATGCCGCCGATTTCGCCTAAATAGAGCGTGCCGCGATGCGCTTGTTCCAGCAAACCGCGGTAGATCCGGCCATTGTCTTCACGGCCGAAAAATTCCACGGACGAATTTTCCGGCGAAATACTGCCCACCGAAACATCGACAAAAGGCCCGTCCCGGCGGAGGCTATTATGGTGCAGGTAGCGGGCAAACATCTCCTTGCCGACGCCTGCTTCGCCGACAAACAATACCCGTGCGTCATGTTGCGCCAAGCGTTTCACTTTATCCTTGGTGCGCTCAATCACGGCGCTTTTACCGACAGGATCGACCGTAATCATTAACTGTTGTTTAAGCCCGGCATTTTCCTTTTGCAATGAACTGGTTTCCAGAGCCCGCTCTACAATCAGCAATAGCTTCGCCAACGACAAGGGTTTTTCCAGAAAATCATAGGCGCCTAAGCGGGTCGCCTCTACCGCGGATTCGACCGAAGCGTGGCCGGACATCATAATCACAGGACAAAGACTGTCGTCTTCCGCAACCCATTCCCGCAACAAAGTAATGCCGTCGCTGTCCGGCATCCAGATATCCAGTAAAATTAAATGCGGCGTCCGCTGAATTTTTAATGCTTTTGCTTCAGCGGCGTTTTGCGCCATGCCAACCTCATAGCCTTCATCCTCAAGAATTTCCGAAACCAATTGACGTATGTCCTGTTCGTCATCCACAACCATTATGTAAGGAGCTTGCTTATTCATTGATTATTCCTAAATTCAAAAACCGGTAATTGAATAATGAAACCGGCGCCGTCATTATATGATTTATCTATCCAAATCGCGCCGCCATGCTCCTCTATGATTTTCTTGACTATAGCCAATCCTAACCCGGTGCCTTTGGATTTACTGGTGACATAAGGTTCGAATATGCTTTCTATCTGTTCGGCGTTAAGACCGCTACCGTTATCGTAAATAGCCAGCTCTATATACTCTACGTTGTTACGAACGGTTTTGGCGGTTTTTATATCGATTTGACATTGCGAAGACGTTGCTTCCTGGGCGTTCTTTAATAAATTATGCAACACTTGCCGGATGCTGACCGGATCGACTTCCACTATGACCGGTTCTTTCGGAAAACTGCAATTGAATATTATCTCGGTGGGAAGATATAACGCGATGACTTCCTGAATCAATTCCAGCAAATTGATTTTTTCCACGCGCTGTTTAGAAGGCCGGGCATATTCGGAAAAGTCATCCACCATGCGCTTCATCGCTTCGACCTGCTGGACTATCGTCCGGGTGCAGCGTTGTAAAAATTCGGCCGAGCTGTCCTGCAGCTCCTTGGACAGTTTGTGTTGCAGACGCTCCGCCGATAGCTGTATGGGCGTCAACGGATTTTTGATTTCATGCGCGAGGCGGCGGGCGACCTCTCCCCAGGCGGCGTTTTTTTGCGCTTGAATAAGATCGGTCACATCGTCGAAAACAACGACAGCGCCGGTACGGCCGCCATCCTGGGAAAACAGAGGCGTACCCCGGCACAATAACTCCTGGCGTCCGTTCGGACCAAGGAATACCGTGCGCTGCTCCCAAATATCATCCGCTTTTTCCAGCAATTGCTGGATGCTGTTTAACATTTCCGCCAACTCCGGATGTTTGTCGGTCAATGTCAGCAGCGTTTGACCGACAAAATGGCTTACCGGTATATGTAAAATCCGGTACGCCGCCTGGTTGGCGGTACGAATGGAGAACGCCGCGTCAAAACTGATGACGCCGGCCGTCAGATTGCCGAGTATGGTTTCCAGATAGGCGCGCTGATTTTCCACCTCCAGGCCCGCCGAGCGGGTTTCATCGCGGGAACGGGCAATGCGCCGGGTCATTAAGTTGAAAGACTCAACCAAAAAACCTAAATCGTCATGATTGGTAACAGGGAGTTGCTGTTTATAATCGCCGCTCGCCACTGCCTGGGTGCCTTTTACCAGTTCCTTCACTGGCGCCACAATATTACGGATAATGATAAAAGCCACCCAAATGGCCGCCAACAAACTTAATAGCAAAACCAGCATTAAAATCAAGGAAAAACTGTTTTTCAGCGAGTCCCGTAAAAACGTCATTTCCTTAAAGCGGTCGACGGCGAATTCGATTGAATCGGCCAAATCGGTTACCCGCACCGGCACCGGGTATAAAACCTGCAGATAGCGGCTTTGATCGCGCTGAATCGGAACAATAATGCGCGCTAGGGTTTTGTCATTTTCCCATGCATAGTACTCGTGATTTTGCCTAAGTTGCAGCCAAATCTGTTCATCGGGCAAATGAGGTAAAATATCGCCGGGATTGCTGCTGCTGGAAGCTAAAATATGGCCTTGATTTGTAAACACGGCAATCTCCATCGCTCCCGATTCAGCCCATAAGTTGCCTATTTCCAAGGCAATCAAGGATTCGGACTTATCTTGTAATTGCGCGGCGATCTGCCGGGTTTGCTTGATATGCCAATTCATGCGTTGCGCCAGCGAACTCTGGCTTAACTCCAGCGCATCATCCATGGCCCGGTCGATTTCAACATTAAACCAACTGTCTATGCCTTGATGTAAAAATTGAACGGAAAAATAAAACACGATGGCGGCCGGCGCCAGCGCCAACAAAACAAACAGGGAAACCATGCGGGTGGTAAGCCGGGAACCGGCCTCCTTTTTTTTCAGTTCGCGCACCAAGGAATAGGCGTTGATGGCGACTAAGCCGAGCAATAAAATGGAGCCGAGCGTGTTGATGACCAACAGCAAGGAATACATTTCGCTGAGTTGCGAAGACTCCTGAGTCGCGCTGCTCATTAACTGTAAGGACAGCAACACGAATCCGAACAGGATAAAGATGGATACGCTGGCGGGCAGTTTTATTTTTGAATTGACCATACATACCAGGCGCTGGAAAGAAACCACTGCTTATCCAGATAAGCGTACGGGCGCAATGGAACTGGCAACGATTCTCGATTAAACGAAATTTTTACGGCAAGATCATAGCTTCCGCCGTTTCTCAATAAAGTTTTGGCTATGGGGACTTCGTCGTGCAGCCTAGACATATAATTCAGCGCCGCGGTCAAGGTTAAAAACATTTCCAGCTGACCGGACGAATTGACCTCAAATTGATTTAACAGGGCATGAAATTTCAGCGTATGCGGCAATTTTATCTGGTATATAGTCGAATTGAACAATAAACCGCGTTCATGGATTTCTATTATAACCTCCCAGGCTAACGGGATGCCTTTCAGTAAAGCTTCTTTTGCGGTGGGGCTCAATCCATACTTGAATTCCGCGTCTACCGCGTAAGCATCCGCCGTTTCCCGCAATTCCGCATAGAGCACTTGAGCGGCATAGTCTTCCGCAAAACTGTTGTGCGCGCTTCCTGTACAATACAATATCAAGCTGTAACGGGCCAGCTTTTTAATCAGTTTAAATAAGCGCACGCAAGCGTCTGTCTCTCGGCAAGCGCTTGTTAAGCCGGGATTATGCGGATTTGCCCAATTTGGCATAATAAAAACCGTCCATTTGTGATTCTCCGCTTAAAATTTGCCGGCCGCAAGGCCTAGCTTCTCCCCATGACGCTTGAATAGGTATTTCATAAGCATCTTTATAAAGATCGAGAAAACCGGCAATTTGCCGTTCGTTTTCCGCTTTTAATACCGAACAAGTGGCGTACAGCAATATTCCCCCCGGCGTCAGCAAGCGCCAGGCAGCCGCCAGAATTTGGCTTTGTAAGGCGTGTAATGCGTCAATATCGGTTTCCCTGCGTAATACTTTGATATCCGGATGGCGGCGTATCACGCCGGTTCCCGAACAGGGCGCATCCAGTAATATACGGTCGAAACGGCGGCCTTGAGCCCAATTTTCCGCCTGCAATGCATCAGCCGCCAGCATATCGGCGCTCAAATTCAATCTGCGTAAATTGTCCGCCACCCGCTTTAAGCGTTCGGCATCGGCGTCTACCGCCAGCAAAGAGCGTAACGCCGGCTGGCGCTCCAGAATCGCCGCCGTTTTTCCGCCGGGAGCGGCGCATAAATCCAACACGTGTTGAGCAGTCTGGACATCCAGCAGCCCAGCCGCCAGTTGCGCGGCGACATCCTGCACGGAAACCCGGCCTTGCTCGAATCCGGGCAACTCTTCCACGCTCAGGGGCTCATCCAGGATTAGCGCCGTATCGCAAAAATCCACGGCCTGCGCGCCAATTCCCTGTTCATTAAGTAATTCCAGATAAGCGTCGCGCCCGCCTTGCAATAGATTGACACGCACAGCCATAGGCGGAATGAGAAGATTCGCCGCTAAAATGTTGTCGCTTTGCCCGGGCCAGCATTGCGCAAACGCTTTTATCATCCAAGCCGGGTGATTATAATGGGCTTCGGCGCCGCCGAGCCCGGCCTGCAATAAAGTGTCCTTATCCCGTAGATATTGCCTTAAAACCGCGTTCACCAGGGATTTCGCCCAGGATTTAGGAGCGGCGGCCTCAACGGTTTCCGAAACCGCGGCATGCGGTTTTACCCGCATATAGCGGAGTTGATAGAGACCGGTCAGCAATAACGCTTTAATGTCGGCGTCTTTTTGTTTAAGCGGTTTGGCGAGCAATTGCTTAAGCATGCAATTCAGTTCGAAATAATGGCGGATCACCCCGAAACACAGCGCCTGGACAAAAGCCCGATCCTGACTGGCATTTAGTTTGGGCAGATTTATCGCTAGCGCTTTCGTTAACGACTGGCCTTCGGCAAGTACTTGCAGCACTACATGCGCAGCCACTCTGCGTAAATTCATTGGCCGAGCCTGACGCCGTCGGCCGGGTGAGCATTTAGAAAATCCCTGCCGCTAATACGTTTTCCGCCGGGTAATTGCACTTCCAGCAAACGTAACAAACCTTGGCCTGTAGCCACATCCAGGGCTTGATCACCGCAACTGACGACTCCTGGCGGCAACCGGCTGTCCCTGTCTATGACCGAAGCTTGCCAAATACGTAAAACTTCGCCATTAAATAAGGTTTGCGCAACCGGCCAAGCATTCAAACCGCGCACTTTTCTATCCAGCTCCATGGCGGGCCGAGTCCAATCCAGTTCGGCTTCGCTTTTTTCCAGTTTGTGGGCATAAGTGGCTAACGCTTCGTTTTGCGGCTCCGGCGCGCAACGGCCTTGATCAATCTGGTCAACGACCGCAATTAGATCGGCGGCGCCCATTACCGCCAATTGGTCATGCAAACTACCGGCGGTCGCGGTTGCGCTTATCGGACATTCCGATTGCCGCAAAATATCGCCGGCGTCCAGTTGTTTAACCATTTGCATAATTGTGACGCCGGTTTTATCATCGCCGGCCATTACCGCTCTATGTATCGGCGCCGCGCCGCGCCAGCGCGGTAATAAGGAGCCGTGGACATTAAGACAGCCGAATGTTGGTATATCCAGAACGGCTTGCGGCAAAATCAGGCCATAAGCCACCACTACCATAAGATCGGGCTTTAAATTCGCTATAACGGCGATATCTTCGGCGCGCTTAAAATTTTCCGGCTGGAAAACCGGGATATTTGCGGTAAGCGCCAGCGTTTTGACCGGGCTGGCCAGCAATTTTCGGCCCCGGCCGGCCGGCCGATCCGGCTGGGTATAAACCGCGCACGTCTGATGCCGTGAATGAATCAGCGCCTGTAATGTCGCTACTGCGAAATCCGGGGTGCCGGCAAACGCGATTTTCATGGTGTGTCCTGATTAGGCATTGGCCTTATGAATTTTTTCCAGTTTCGATTTTATTCTGTTGCGTTTAAACGAAGACAAATAATCGACAAACAGCTTACCTAGCAAATGATCCATTTCATGCTGTATGCATACGGCGAGCAAGCCTTCGGCGGATATTACGAATGTTTCGCCGTCTCTATTCAGCGCCCGGACCGTTACCTGTTCGGCGCGGCAGACTTTTTCAAAAAAACCCGGCACCGATAAACAGCCTTCTTCGGACTCCTCAACACCGCTGGATTGAATAATTTCCGGGTTAATCAGCCACAATGGATTATCTTTGTTTTCGCTGACGTCAATCACTATCAAGCGTTTATGCACATTTACCTGCGTGGCCGCCAAACCGATGCCTTTGCAGGCGTACATGGTTTCCAACATGTCGTCAGCCAATGTTTTAATCTCCGCGTCAACGCTGCTTACCTCACTCGCCACGGTTCTCAACCGTCTATCGGGAAATTCCAGAATGGTCAGAATACTCACCCATTACTCCAGTTACTTTACTTAAATCTTATCTTACTTACGTTTTGGTTTTAGAAACGCGGTTTTCCTTGAAACAGCGCCCGACGTTAAGACAACAAACCCAGGCTAAAAATCAAAT
This sequence comes from Methylomonas sp., assembly GCA_050015235.1. Lineage (GTDB taxonomy): Bacteria > Pseudomonadota > Gammaproteobacteria > Methylococcales > Methylomonadaceae > Methylomonas. The sequence continues at coordinate 9,690 of JBEKBU010000051.1, forward strand.
TAGCGTTTAATTTAATCATCGCCCATCAAACTTGACCTACGTTAGGTATTGCGCCCATTATAAATTCATATGCAAAAGATTTTTGCATGAATCGGCGCGGATTTGAATTCCGCTTAACTTAATCGTCCAAAACGTAATTATTCTGACATAAAATTGTCTTAAAATTATTAGCCTTCACTTTTGAACTTCGCGCTAACCATTTTAATGGGTCGTTAAAAGTGTTAACTACATCACAAAAACCAACATTAATTATCGAGAAATGTGAATGAAATTTTTTCTTGCCTGCCTGTTAGCCGTTTTTGCTACCGTCTTTGCTCTGACTGCCGCCGCCAGCGCCAACAAGCTTAAACCGGGGCAAAAATCGACCACCTGTTATTATAATTCCGGACCTAAAGTAGGCCATACCGAAAGCTTGAGCGGAAAGGCGATGCCGGTTTTGATCGGCAGGCCGTGCAGCGACGGCGAAGGCAGCGCCGGACTGGCCGTGCTGGATAAAGAGGATGAAGAAGCCGAAGCGGCCGAAGAAGCGGCCAAGGATGAGGCTTTACAAAAAGAGATTTTGCGCCAGCAAGGTAAAACGCCTTAAACAGCCGACGAATCCTAAAACAGGAATTAGCCTTCATCAAAATGCAATATTCCGAAGTTAATTTAAGTCTGCTTTTTAACTTCTTTTGGATTCTAAAAATGTATACGAATAATAATATCTTGCGGCGGACCGTTGTCGCCGCTTCCTTTTCGCTGTTTGCCGCTATCAATACGACAACCGCTTTTGCAAGCGACCCGGTCGTATTGACATTTTCAACGCTGGGCGACTCAAGACAAGACCCGGCCGCGCCTGACGATTCCTTGGTAAACGCCGCCCAAAATTTACTGGGTAACTCAGCGCTTACCGCTGCGAACGTCAACGTGCCTTACTGTTCGTCGCCTAGCGGCAGCACCGGCTTAGTGCCAAACCCGGGTTTAAGCGGCCAGGATTGCAAATGGATGCAAAATACCACGGCTTGGGCGCGCATTATCCGTACTGTCCAGTCGCAAAAATCCAATCTGCTGTTTTTTAACGGCGACATGATTATGGGCTATGGCTTGGCCGATGTTCCGGTTACTTCCAGAGGGGCGCCAACCATCGGCAGCCAAGCTAGTCAACCCGCCGACACTGAAACAGTTGCGTCGATTACCGCCAGCAATACCACGAATATCACCAGCATCATCAATTCCGACTTAATGCAGTTTTATAAAGAATACGGCTTTTGGCGCGGCATGGTGGCTAATCTGATGGAAACCGGCACTTATGTGGTGCCAGTACCCGGTAACCATGAAACTCAGTGTAAACGCTGCAAAGCCTTACAGGCGAACGGCTCCACTTCTACCGGCAAATCAGCGGTATGGCAAAACGAAAATGCCTGGCGCGACAACATGGGCGACTTGATACTTGATACCAACAGATTGAATAATCTGCTGTCGCCGACAGGATTAAGCCTGAATTCGTCCACCTGGCCGAATACTTCTTTACCCGGTTCAGCTGACGGCGTTACGACTTCTCAGCAACAATTGACTTATTCTTTTGACATCGGTACGAATCACTTCGCCGTTATCAACACCGATCCAGCCGGTAACGACGGCCATGCGCCGACCAACTGGCTAAATGCCGACCTTACCGCCGCTGTCGCCAATGGCGCTAAAAACCTGTTCGTATTCGGCCATAAACCGGCTTATTATTACTATTATGCCGGCGCCAACGAGACTAACACCGGTTTGACCACCAGTGCGGCCTCTTCGCTGTATTTAACCGACAACACCGCCGGCAATGCTTTCTGGCAAGTCATTAAAAATCATAACGCTACGTATTTCAGCGGCCATGAACATGTTTATAACGTGTCGCAACCTTCCGACAACTTTACCCCACAAGGCGGAGCGCCGAACGGTTCTTATCAATTTATACTCGGCGCCGGCGGCTCTCCGTTCGATGACTTGGCCTCGGCGCCCGGCAATTCGTCGGCATCAACTCCAGACCCGGTCGGTGACGCCACAAATGCGACTATTGTTACAAGTGCGGGCAACACCACCATTAGCGCTACCGCGCTGGAAAGCGACCGTATGTACTCTTGGGCTACCGTATCGATTCATCAAAGCGGCGCGGTGACTGTCAACACCTACGGCTTTGATCCGACCGTGGTCTGCAATCCGTCCTTGAATTCAAATTGCACCGCGTTTAACGGCCAGATGGTTAGTCCGACTAAAACTCTTGCTACCATTACCTTACCGTACTCCGCGCAATAATTTTTAGGAAAAGCAGGCTATGAAAAATATAAATCTTTTGGCGGGCATCGCTTTATTGGCTATAAGTTTTAGCCAGCAAGCAAGCGCCGATCTTATCGTAAATACCGGCGCTCCTCAAGGCAACGGTTATTTGCCTTCCACCCTTGACGGCGGCGATTGGCTGGCGGGCGAGTTCACTCTTACCCAGGCGGCCGATATTAACAGTATTCAAGGCTATTTAAACGACAACGGTACTAATGAAAGCGGTCATACGTTTACCGTAACCGTTTATGACGGCGGCGCCAATAATACCCCGCCTAATCCAGGAAACACCAATGTCGAGCTTTCCGGACAGGCGACTTTTAACGGCGACGGCTGGAACGGCTTGACCGGGCTTAACCTGAACCTGAATGCGGGAACTTACTGGGTGGCGTTCGAGATCGGCCCAAACAATGATACGTTCTCGGGCTCCATGCCGGTAACCACTGCAAATCCGTTGCAGGCTTACGCTTGGTATGACGGTATGTCGACCGGCGGTTATAATCTGACCAGCCCTCCAGGAAACGATTTTGGCCTGCAAATAAACGCTGTGCCGCTTCCTTCCGGTTTGTGGCTGTTTGCTTCAGGCTTATTGGCGTTCAGCCGCTTCGGCAGACGTCAGTCGGCGTAAGATAGTTTTATCCATCGATCTGGCGCCGCCTGCTTTAAGCAGGCGGCGCATCCCCTGTTCAGGCAAGCTCAGTCTCTCAATGCCCCTCGCCTTCCTTGTCTTCATCCGCCGCCATATCGGAAATTTCCTTTAAACGCGCGACAGCCTTAAAGTTAATACTGGCTTCCGGATATTGGCCCTCGGCGTTAATCTCGCCAGCCTCCTGATTCATCAGCAAACTAAGCGCTTCGTTGACGTTCGATACCGCGTAAACGGCAAACAGGCCGGCGGCGACCGCATCTATCACCTCTTGCTTTAACATCAAATTACGTTTATTGGAAGCCGGGATAATGACCGCTTGTTCGCCGGTGAGGCCGCGGGCGGCGCATAAATTAAAAAAACCTTCGATTTTTTCATTCACGCCGCCGATAGCCTGCACTTCCCCATATTGATTGATGGAACCGGTCAGTGCGAAACCTTGGCGGATAGGAATGCGCGTCAGAGCGGAAATAAGGCAGCATAATTCAGCCAAGGAAGCGCTGTCTCCATCGACATGCCCGTATGATTGCTCCATGGCGATACTGGCCGAAATAGCCAGTGGGAACAATTGCGCATAACAATGGCCCAAATAACCGGTCAAAATCATAACGCCTTTAGAGTGTATGGGTTGGCCCAGCTCCACTTCGCGTTCTATATCGACTATGCCTCGGGAACCCGGATGTACGGTGGCGGTAATACGCGCCGGGGCGCCGAAACTGCTGCCGCCGATATCCATGATAGTCAGGCCGTTTACTTTACCGATAGCCTGGCCTTCGGTATCAATCAGAATTGTTCCTTCCAACATTTCTTCAAGCACCGCTTCCGCAATGCGGCCATTACGTTGTTCCCGTGCGGATAAAGCCAACTCAATCTCGGCTTTATCGATATGATTAACGCCGGTTTGGCTACCAAGCAGATTAGCTTCGGCAATAATTTCCAGGCAATTATTGATATGCGCGGAGAGATGTAACTGGTCTTCAGCCTGCCGGCAGCTATGCTCGATCAAACGTTGTAACGCGCCGCCGGTCAGCGGTTTAGCGCCGGAATCATGCGCATGCTGCAACATTAATGAAAGGAAATGGTTAATATTTTCCGGATTGCGTTTAATATGATCATCAAAGTCGCACAGCACTCTGAACATTTCATTGAACTCGCTATCTAAATCCTCCAGTAAATAATAAATATCGCGGGAACCGATCAGTATTACTTTCACATTTAGCGGGATAACTTCGGGTTTGAGGGTAATCGTGTTAATACCCAATTCGGAATAAGGCGATTCGATTTCAACGCGCCCTGCTTTTAAAGCCCGTTTTAAACCTTCCCAGACAAAAGGATAAGTCAGTATTTTCTCCGCGTCCAGAATCAGATAACCGCCGTTGGCGTGATGCAGGGAGCCCGGACAAATGCGCCGATAATTAGTGACCAGCGTCCCCTGATCGTTAACGTATTCAATGCGGCCAAACAAGTTTTGATAAATAGGATGCGATTCGTAAATGACGGGGGCGCCGCTATCCTGCTTATTATCGACCAATATATTAGGTAGATATTGCTCAATCAGTAATTGACGTTTTGCAATGATTTCCCGGCTATCCGAACTGCGGCTGGGCATCAGATGGTCGCTTATGGTGTTGCTGAAATTTTTTTCGATTTCCGCCAGATAAGTAATGACGTCATCAACATTTTGGTATTTGCTGGTCAGTTCGGTAAATAAAGGCTCCAGCGCCTGTTTGATGGTTTCGCTGTCCAACTGGCGCATTTCTTCCACCAGGGTACGCCGCCATTGCGGAAGCTCAAGCAGCGTATCGCCGAGAAATTCTTCCAGCTCTTGGGTATGCTGGTGAAAAGCTTCGCGTTCCGCTTGCGGCAGCAATGTGAATTGTTCCTCATCCAGCGCTTTATCATTACGGATAGGCAGAAAAGTAATCGTATCGCTGTCCCGATAAAGCGCCACGCCCATGGCGCGGGCCTTATTGTCGACCAAATCTATCGCGCTGTTATAGCGTTGGTTGAAACGGCGTTCTATGGCGGTTTTCTTTTGCTGATAACTGGGACTTTCAAATGCGGACGGAAATGTGGCCAGCACATTGTCTATCAGTTTTTCTATATCTTTACCGAACTGGTGGCCTTCGCCGGATGGCAGCTCAACGACTACCGGTTCGCGGGGATTTTCGAAATTTTCCACATAAGCATAAGAATGAGGGGCTTCCTGTCGTTCGGCAAAACCGGATAAATAAAGGCTCACCATCGATAAACGGCCCGTACCGGAATCGCCCATCACAAAAATATTGTAACCCGGCGATTTCATGGCGATACCAAACGCCAAAGCCGATTGAGCGCGAGTTTGGCCAAGAATGCCGGCTTGTTGCGCGGTTTTGGTAGTGGCGGTAATTTCGGGCAAGTCTATGGCTAATTTCAGCGCACTGGCCGGTAGTTTTAAGTGGTGTAGCATTTCGAGTGTTATTGGCTGTTATCCGGCACGGAAAGCATATGACGCATGCGTTCGACTTTGGTTTTAAGATAATCTTGATTATCTAGGTGAATATGCGTTTCGACGGCAATGCGCTTTTTAACCTGAACGCCTAGTTTTACCAGTTCGTCGATTTTTTGCGGATTATTGGTGATTAACGCAACGGAGTTTACTTGCAAATCTTTAAGAATCAGCGCCGCGATATCATATTCGCGTTCATCGGGCAAATGTCCGAGCTGAATATTGGCGTCTACAGTATCGAGACCTTGATCCTGTAAATTGTAGGCCTGCAGTTTTTTCAACAGACCGATGCCGCGTCCTTCTTGGCGAAGATAAATCAAAACTCCGAAACCGGCCTGGCTGATAATATTCTGCGCCATATCCAGCTGCGCCCCGCAATCGCAACGGCGCGAACCAAGCACGTCTCCGGTAAAACATTCCGAATGAATGCGTACCGGCACGTCGTCCATATGAGCGACTTCACCTTTAACAAGCGCAATATGCTCTTTATCATCCATGCTGTTAGTGTAGTAATACAGCATGAATTCGCCATGTTTAGTAGGAATTCGGGTTTTAACTTTATTTTCTATTTTTACATTCACTGGAGTTCGGATCCGTATGCTAAGCTGTATAGGGCATGTCCCGGAGCCTTTCTTAAGCGCTTAAAACATAAGCGCTTAAGAAAGGCTCCGTTCCCCGGTGTTTAGCCGTACGCCGGTATATGCGCTTATCCGCATAAACCTGCGCTTTATTAAATCGGCAAGCAAATTTCGCTACCGGATTGTGATGTGGCTTTTCCCGCCAGGCCTTTGTTTTGTTTTGTTTTCCCATGCTTTTTTCCTCATAAACAATTATACTTTTAACAAATTTTAGATTAAATTACCGCGCCCGGAGAATTTCTTCGGCGTTGGCGTAGTCATATTAAACATTATCATTTGACCATAGAATACCAGTGAAATTCCAGAAAGACTTTGATGTGATCGTAGTAGGCGGGGGCCATGCCGGTACTGAAGCGGCTTTGGCGGCGGCCCGTAGTGGAGCTGATACCCTATTATTAACTCAAAACATCGAAACTTTAGGGCAAATGAGTTGCAATCCGGCCATTGGAGGTATCGGCAAAGGCCATTTGGTTAAGGAAATTGACGCCTTAGGCGGAATCATGGCGAAAGCCATAGACCAAAGCGGCATTCAATTCCGGATTTTAAACGCCAGCAAAGGCCCGGCAGTACGCGCCACCCGCGCCCAGGCGGATCGGCAGTTATACAAACAGGCGATACGGTTCGGCTTGGAAAACCAGCCTGGCTTAGCGTTGTTTCAACAGACCGTCGCCGATCTGATTATACACGCCAATCGGGTTGTCGGCGTTAAAACGCAAATGGGTTTGGATTTTTACGCTAAATCCGTGGTTTTGACCACCGGCACGTTTTTGGCGGGCCGAATACATATAGGTTTAGAAAACTATAGCGGCGGCCGGGCTGGCGACGCCGCGTCCAACGCACTTGCGGACCGTTTGCGGGAGCTGCCTTTTCGGATAGGCCGTCTAAAAACTGGCACGCCGCCGCGCATAGACGGGCGCACTATTGATTACGCTAAATTACTGGAGCAGCATGGCGATACGCCGGCGCCGGTATTTTCGTTCATGGGAAATCGCGACCAGCATCCACGCCAAGTATGCTGTTATATTACGCGTACTAGCGAACAGACGCACAGCATTATCCGTTCCGGATTGGATCGGTCGCCGTTGTACACTGGCTTAATCGATGGCGTCGGCCCGCGTTATTGCCCTTCCATAGAAGATAAGGTCGTACGTTTCGCCGATAGGGACTCCCATCAGATTTTCGTTGAACCCGAGGGGTTAAGTACAAACGAAGTTTATCCAAACGGTATTTCCACTAGCCTGCCTTATGATATTCAGATTCGTTTTGTGCGTACCATGCCGGGTTTTGAACATGCCCAAATCGTGCGCCCCGGCTATGCAATCGAATATGATTTTTTCGATCCGCGGGATTTGAAAAGTTCGTTGGAAACCAAATTTGTGCCGGGTTTGTTTTTCGCCGGCCAGATTAACGGTACTACCGGCTATGAAGAAGCGGCGGCCCAAGGCTTGATCGCCGGATTAAACGCGGCGCGGCTCGCACACGGCCTGGATAGCTGGTGTCCCCGGCGTGACGAAGCCTACATCGGCGTCATGATCGATGACTTGATCACTCGCGGCACAGCCGAACCCTACCGTATGTTCACCAGCCGAGCGGAATACCGTTTACAATTGCGCGAAGATAACGCCGATTTACGGCTGACCGAACAAGGACGCAATTTGGGCTTGGTTGATGACGAACGCTGGCGGCTTTTTCAAGAAAAGCGCGAAGCCATAAGCCATTTGCAAACCATTCTCAGCAAGAAATGGCTAAGAGCGGAGTCTCCCGAAGCGGCGAAAGCGGAATTCTTATGGGGGAAAAAACTCTTGAAAGAAGCCAGTCTGATGGAGCTGCTCAAGCGCCCTGAAGTCGATATCGATCAATTGCTCGCTTTTAGCAATGAAACCATGGTTAATGAACAAGTAGCAGAGCAAGTTGCTATCCAGGCCAAATATGCCGGTTATATCGATCGACAACAAACGGAAATCAACAGAACTCAACGCTATGAACATTTAAAGCTGCCTGAGAATGTAGACTTTAGTCTGGTTTCAGGACTTTCAAACGAAGTGAGCGAAAAACTTAAAACGCAACGTCCGGAAACCTTAGGCCAGGCCGCACGCATACCGGGCATTACCCCGGCAGCCATTTCATTGCTGTTGGTGCATTTGAAAAAGAAAAGCGCTTAATGCCTATTTATCGAGAAAAACTTCAGCAAGGAATCGTTGAACTGGGTTTGGTAGCCGAAACTGGTTACCTGGATAGTTTACTCGCATTTATAGAACTGATCGCCAGATGGAATAAAGTTTATAATCTTACCGCGGTACGCAATCCCGAAGATATGCTGAGTCTACATATTTTAGATAGTTTGGCGGTTTTACCGTATATTAAACCGTCAACAATCGCCGATATAGGCGCTGGCGCCGGATTACCAGGCATACCATTGGCGATATTTCGCCCTGATTGCCGATTTGTATTGCTGGACGCCAACGCCAAGAAAACCCGCTTTATCAAACAAGCCGTTCTAGAGTTACAGTTAAAAAATGTTGAAGTTGTACACAGCCGGGTGGAAACGTTTAAACCCGGGCAATTATTTTCAACCGTTATTACCCGGGCATTTGCCGATATCGAGGCTATTATAAAACTAACCAGGCATTTGCAGGCCGCGGACGGCTTGCTGTTGGCGATGAAAGGCCGGAGACCCGACCAGGAACTGGCCAAAGTGCAAGCCGCCTATACTGTCGAGCCGATTAAAGTA
>JBEKBU010000052.1:0-18440 GCA_050015235.1 Methylomonas sp.
TGCCGGGTTCGGCCATGCTGATCATCAGTAAGCAACCGGAGATACAAGCGCAGCATGATCGGATTATCAACGTTTGTTAAGCTCAATGCTAAAAAAATTGCGCGGCGTCAATCTGGGCGGCTGGCTGGTGCTGGAAAAATGGATGACGCCAAGCTTGTTCGCGGGCGTCCAGGCTGAGGACGAAACCTCCTGGTGCGTGGCGAAAGGCCGGCAAGCCGAACCTTGTCTGAAACAACACTGGCAAAATTTTATTCAACGCGACGATTTTCTGTGGCTGGCGGATTTGGGCGTCAATGCCGTCAGGATTCCGGTCGGCTACTGGCTGTTCGGCGCCGATTATCCTTACCACCGCAACTTCGGCGCCGAGCGTTATCCGTTTGTGACGGGCGGCCCGGCGATTTTGGATCAGGCTTTCAGGTGGGCGGAGGAATGCGGTCTGCTTATAATACTGGATTTGCATGCGGCGCCCGGCTGCCAGAATGGTTTTGATAACGGCGGCATCAAAGACGTTTGCGAATGGCATACCCGGCCGGAATATCAAGACTACTCATTAACGGCGTTGGAAAGACTGGCCGAGCGATATGGCGGCAGTCATGCCTTGTACGGCATAGAAGTACTCAATGAACCGCACTGGGACATACCCACAAAGTTTTTGTTGCAATACACGCAAGCCGCCTATCGGCGCATCCGCCGTTACTGCCGCCCGGATCGGGTAGCGGTGGTCTTTCATGACGGTTTCCGCGCCTTCCGCGAATTTAGCGGCGGGCTGCCGGCGTCCGAATACGAGCGTCTGGTGTTGGATATCCACCGTTACCAATGTTTTGCCCAGGAAGATGTGGATACCGATATTTACGGTCATATCAGCAAAGCGGCGGGCGAGTGGCGGCAGGAAGCCGACGACATCATCAATTATGCGCCTTGGGGCGCTTACGTGGGGGAATGGAGTCTAGGATTGAATCCGAACATGCTGGCGTTTTGGCGAAGCCAGGCGCACAACCAGCAACAAACGGAGATGGACGATTTTCAACAAAACCTGGCGTACCGGGCATATGCGGCGGCTCAATTACTCAGTTTTGAAAAATATTTGGGTTGGTTTTTCTGGAGCTATAAAACCGAATCCATGCCCCACTGGTCGTTCCGGGATTGCGTACAGCGCGGTTGGCTGCCGGATAGGTTTGTATAAACGGCAGGGTCCGTTGAATATCCAGTAAGCGTCGAAACAGCTAAAACTGAACCGTTGAGCCTAAGATATCGCCTTATTTTGCATTTGCCGGCGTCATTGCGTAAAATCGCGGCGGAATAGTTAAGGAACTCATCCAGACGTTTGATGATGATATTCACGGTAATCGGCAGTTGCAGCGTTTGATAGTCATGGACGGCAATGTTGCGGAAGCCGACCATGCGTTTCAGCGCATCCGCTAAAGCCGCATCGATCCAGCCCGCTTGCGCCAATAAAGCAAACACGTCGCGGGCGCTATCTAATTCCGTTTTTTCGCTGAGTACGCTGTCCTCGAATAAACCGACCCGCGGATCTTGCCGCCACAGGCGGCGTCGATTGGGCTGAGCATGGATTTGCCATAAAAATGATGTTAGAAAAAATTACAATATATTTTCGAATGCGATCATACACAAATGCGTAACATCGGATTTTACTTGATTTTCAGCGCTGCCCGCCGCTTGTCTTGGAGGTAAATAGAAAAGCCATGCATCGTTTTTTCTGTTATTCTTTATTTGCCCCTAGTAGCAAACGGCGTTGCGGGTAAATTCTTAGTGCCCTTTTCGGCTTGCATTTTTCTTCTCAAGAGATTTTTTGTGCTTTCGATCAGAACATTTTCCTGATCCATAATGCAAGGTAAAAAATGAGAAGAACCATTCGTGCCCGGTTATAAAGTTAAAATCGAGACCATTACTATCGGCGGCGCCGACTATCTGATCCGTTCTTTATCCGATCTCCAGCAATATTCCGATCCGCAGGGCGAAGCCGCCCTGGTTGGCGTTTCTCCCGCCAGTTGGCCTCTATTCGGGCAAATATGGCCATCGGCGCGGGTTTTAGCTCTGTCCATGCACGACTTTGATCTACATGGCAAACGCATTTTGGAAATCGGCGCCGGCTTGGCTTTGGCCAGTTTGGTTATTCACCGCCGGGACGGGGATGTGACGGTTAGCGATTGGCATCCTTTGAGCGAGTCTTTTCTAAATGAAAATTTGTCGTTAAATAATTTGGGCGCCATGAAATATCAAACCGGAAATTGGGAAACCGCCAACCTGACGCTAGGCCGTTTCGATTTGATTATCGGTAGCGATATCCTCTATGAGCGGCAACAGCCCAATCAGCTGGCAAAATTTATTGATAGTCATGCGGCTGTTTGCGCGGAAATTATCATAGTCGATCCGGATCGAGGCAATCGACCGGTTTTTTGCCGGGAAATGGCCGGTTTGGGTTATGAATTTACCACTTGGCGCGCCAAACGTTTTTTAGAAAACGGCGAGGCGTTTAAGGGATGCTTTATACGTTTTAACCGATCTGCCGCGCCAGTGGCGGGAATCCGGGATGATTAGCCGCGATAACGGTCTCTGGTTGCAGTTTTGGCGAGATCGGCGCACCGATTTTCATCAACAAGCCGTAAACCAGCTTCTGACCCGGTTTTGGCCGCGCTTGAATCCGATGGTAGAAAACCGTGTGTTTGTTCCGCTTTGCGGCAAAAGCCTGGACATGATCTGGCTGACAAAACAAGGCCATGAAGTGATCGGCGTGGAATTGAGCCCGGTCGCGGTAAAAGCTTTTTTCCGTGAAAACGGCTTACAGCCGACCAAAATTAAAAGAGGGCCATTCACGCTTTGGAAGCATGGGAAAATCAGCATCTTATGCGGAGATTTTTTTTCTCTGACGCTGAATGACTTGGGGCCGGTGGATCTGGTTTATGATCGGGCCGCGCTCACAGCGCTACCGGAAGACATCCGCATACTTTATGCGGCGCATATGAAACAGCTATTGCCTGAGACTGTAAAGTTATTTCTATTGACCGCCGAGGATGTGGATGGAACCGATAATAACCATCTAGCCTGGGAAGTTGACGAAGAAATCAATACATTATTTTCCGGAGATTTCGAGGTCGATCTGATTCATGTAGAGAGCATGGCCGAGGACGCTTTGCCGTCAGCCGCCAAGTCCCCCGAATCAATCGAATACAAAGTGTATTTTCTTTCAGTTAAATAAAGCGCTTCTACAATAAGTTTTTCATCTAAACCGGCTTTCATTAGCCTTTCCCGCCGTGAAAATATCTAAAGATAGCGGTTGATATGTAAATGAATTGGTCATTGGTTCCCATTGCGATGTATCGATGAGCTCACCTAAGTGATTTTGGGCGTCTAATGGCGTCATGATTCGCTTGATCTACTCCTCTTAATTTAGCCAAATAGCTGTTTAATCATTATTGCACTTGATTTTTTGATGAACGCGCTGATGACTAAATACCGTAAGTGTTACGAAATACCGTATCGAACGACAGCTAACAACATCAATTACCCATATACTTCAGGTAAACTATAAAACATTGTAAATAATTGTTATTTATAATAAAAAACATATTTCTCCCTGTATGCGCCAAGCTTTGGCACGCAACTTGAGATAGAAGAGTTGTCCCGTTCGCTAAACAAACGGTGATAAACACTTTTTAATTTAATTATTTATCTCAGGAGATACACCCATGAAAACTTTAACAAAACGCAATTTATTGACCATTGCCTGCCTATTTGCTGTTGGCGCCTCTAACGCCATGGCGACCGATAACAATCCGGCGGATTTTCCAATTGTGCCGGTCGTGGCTACTACCGTTCCAAGCTCTGGAGACGTCAATCCTTATGGCGTGGCTTTTATATCCCCGGACTTCCAAAATCAATCAAAGCTAAAAACAGGCGACGTTTTGGTCTCAAATTTCAATAACAAGCAAAATCTGCAAGGCACTGGCTCTACTATCGTCAATATCACGCCTAGCGGCGCAACATCCACTTTTTTCCAAGGTTCTCCAGGGCTTGGTTTAACCGCCGCGCTTGGCGTCCTGACCAAAGGATTGGTAATCGTGGGCAGCCTGCCTACCGCGGATGGTACGGCGGCGACTGTGCAAGCGGGCAAATTGCTGGTAATTGATGCTAATGGTAACTTGTTGTCGACGATCTCAAACCCCGCCTTAGTTAATGGCCCCTGGGGCATGGCTATTCGGGAATACGATAATCACAATCATGCGCAAATTTTCGTCTCGAATGTTTTGAGCGGCACGGTGGTTCGATTCGATGCTCATGTTCATGCTAATGGTTTAACCATTAATCAGGTAGTGACTATCGCCTCGGGTTATAACCACAGAACCGATCCGGCGGCCTTGGTGCTGGGCCCTTCCGGCTTGAATTACGACGAAGAGAATGACACTCTTTTCGTTGCTTCCTCATTAGATAATGCTGTTTACGCCATTTCCGACGCTTCACAGATTAATAAAAATGTCAATCCCGGATCGACAGGTAAATTGGTGTTACAAGATGATGTGCATTTACATGGTCCGATTGACTTGGTAATAGCGCCAAACGGACATTTGCTGGTCGCTAATTCGGATGGGTCAAACGTGGATCCGAATCAACCCAGCGAGATAGTGGAGTACGGTGCGGAAGGCGAATTTATCGGCCAATTTTCAGTCGATCCAAATAATGGCGGCGCTTTCGGTCTCTCGTTTAAAGAGTACCAAGGTCTTGGACGGTTTGCGTTTGTCGATGACAACCAGAACAATATCACCATCACGGGGTTCGTCGCAAAATAAAACCTAGGGGGTGGTTTCACCAATGCCGTTAAGTCGAGCCTCGGTGGTAATAGCGCCGAGGCTTAGTTATGCGCCGCTCTTGAAAAACTGATTATATGTGATAGATAGTGTATATTGGGCGCAAATGGATAGCGAATTCAATTTGAATAGAAATTCTAGTGGGCAAAAACCAGATAATTCCCCATAAAGTCACTTCAAATCAGGAGATATCGCATGGCAAAAATTCTCGTTCTTTATTACAGTATGTATGGCCACATCGAAACCATGGCGAACGCTGAGGCGGAAGGCGCGCGTAGCGTCGCCGGTACGGAGGTCGCCATCAAGCGCGTGCCCGAACTGATGCCTGAAGAAGTTGCGCGGAAGGCCGGCGCCAAGCTCGATCAGGCGGCCCCGATCGCTACGGTTGATGAGTTATCGAATTACGACGCCATCATCTTCGGCACGCCCACCCGTTTTGGAAACATGTGCGCGCAGATGCGTAATTTTCTCGATCAGACCGGCCGGTTGTGGATCAACGGCGGCTTGATAGGTAAAGTGGGCAGCGTATTCACGTCTACTGCTACGCAGCATGGCGGACAGGAAACCACGATCACTTCATTCCATACCACCTTGTTGCATCACGGCATGATTATCGTGGGTACTCCCTATTCATGCCAGGAGCTCATGAATATGAATGAAATCACCGGTGGATCGCCCTATGGCGCCAGTACCCTTGCCGGTGGCGACGGTAGCCGTCAACCGTCGGAAAATGAATTAAAAATCGCTAGGTTCCAGGGCGCTCACGTTGCGGCAGTGGCTTTAAAACTATCAACCTAATTCGGCTACAGCAATTTTGCCACCAAACCGGTCCAGCCGGTTTGGTGCGACGCCCCTAAGCCGTGGCCTTCATCGCCATGGAAATATTCGTGGAATAATACATAATCATTAAAGCGCGCATCATTTTGCAGTTGTTCATTATGGCCGTATACGGGTCTACGGCCATTTTCGTCTTTGCGGAAAATCCGGGTCAATCGCTGAGACAACTCATCGGCTACTTCATTAAGAGACAACAATATACCGGAACCGGTCGGGCATTCAATTTTAAAGCCTTCACCGTAAAAGCCGGCAAAACGCCTGAGCGATGTGATCAACAGATAATTGACTGGGAACCAGATAGGGCCTCGCCAGTTGGAATTACCGCCAAACATGCCGGATTCCGCTTCACCCGGCTGGTAGTGCACGCCCATCGGTATGTTGGCGCAGCTAATCACAAAAGGTCGATCAAGATGCGCACGTGACAAAGAGCGCACGCCGTATTCAGATAGAAACTCAGTCTCGTCCAGCATTCGTTGTAACAGCTTTTTCATCCGCTGATCGTCAAGCAGGGATAGTAGGCGCCGCTCGCCGTGCCCCGGCTCATTCCAATCGGCGACTAACGCGGCCAAATCGGGACGGTAATCAAGGAACCATTTCATGCGGCCCTTGAAATCCGGTAACTTATCCAGTAATTCGGGTTCGATGATTTCTACCGCATAAAAAGGAATCAGTCCAATCATGGAGCGAACTTTAAGCGGAATCATAGCGCCATTGGGAGCGCGTAACACGTCATAGAAAAACTCGTCTTCTTCGTCCCAAAGGCCGATATGCCGATCGCCGCCTATGTTGTTCATTGCCTCGGCGATATAGAGAAAATGTTCGAAAAACTTGGTGGCGATATCTTCATAAACACGATTATGCAACGCTAGTTCCAGGGCAATGCGCATCAGGTTTAGGCTATACATAGCCATCCAACTGGTGCCATCGGCCTGGTCGATGTGGCCGCCGGCCGGTAAGTGCGCACTGCGATCAAACACGCCGATATTATCCAGGCCGAGAAAGCCGCCCTGGAAAACATTGTTGCCGTCAGCATCCTTACGATTGACCCACCAGGTAAAATTGATGATCAATTTGTGCATGATCCGTTCCAGGAAGTCAAGGTCGCCGGCGCCGCCATTGCCTAGGCGTTCAGCTTGATACACCTCCCATGCGGCCCAAGCATGGACAGGCGGGTTGACATCTTCCAGCTTCCATTCATAGGCAGGCATTTGACCGTTAGGGTGCATATACCATTCCCTCGTCATCAGCAGAAGTTGGTTTTTGGCGAAAGCGGGGTCGACTATTGCCAACGTCACGCAATGAAACGCCAGATCCCATGCCGCATACCACGGGTATTCCCAAGTGTCGGGCATGGAAATGATGTCGGCGTTATTCAGGTGTCGCCAGTCTTTGTTGCGCCCGCTACGCCGCTTTAGCGGCGGTGGAACATTAGCCGGATCGCCGTTTAGCCACTGGGGGATGTCGTAGTAGTAGAACTGTTTGTTCCAAATCATACCGGCCAAGGCTTGACGGTGTATCAATTTGCTGTCGGCATTCGTCATGGCCGTTTGCAGATGGGAATGAAAGTCGTCCGCTTCGCTACGACGCGTAGCGAACAGGGCGCCGAAGTCGTCAAATGGCTCTAGGTTTTGGCTTTTACTCAGGCGCAGCCGCACTTCCATCTTGCCGTGAGCCGGAATGGAAAAACTGAAATGGCCCGCCGCCTTAGTGCCATTCTTTTGTGTATTAACGGCTTGCTGATTACCGTGGACGATATATTCATGAAAACCGTCCTTGAAAAAACCGCTGGTTTTCTGGTTATACAAATTGGGCAGATTGGTTTCGTTGTCACAGAACAGCAGTTCGGGATCGCCGTCGAAATAGCAGTGATAATTTCCCAGCTCTGCGTGTTGGATCGTGATGCAGCCGGTTTCGTTTGCGGAAAGTGTCGGGCGGGTGGCGTTGTAGCCCCAACTCCAGGTATTGCGAAACCAAAGTTGCGGTATTAGATGTAGCGGGGCGGCATCCGCGCCGCGGTTATGTGCTGTAACCAACATGAGAATGTCATCGACGCCAGCCTTGGCGTATTCTATGAACACGTCGAAGTAACGATTGTCGTTGAATAGGCCGGTGTCCAGCAATTCAAATTCCGGCCTGTCTCTGCCGCGTTTACGATTTTCTTCGATCAGTACTGTATACGGGAATGCTTGTTGCGGATACTTGTACAGCATTTTCAGGTAAGAATGGCTTGGCGTTGCATCGAGGTAGTAATAAAGCTCCTTGACGTCTTCGCCGTGATTGCCCTCGCCATTGGTCAATCCGAACAATCGCTCCTTGAGAATCTTATCCCGTTCATTCCATAAACCCAAACCCAGACACAGCCGCTGCTTTTCATCGCACAGACCGGCTATGCCATCCTCGCCCCAGCGATAGGCTCGGCTTCGGGCCTGATCATGGCTAAAATAGTTCCAAGCTTTTCCGTCTTCACTGTAATCTTCGCGTACCGTGCCCCATTGTCTCTCGCTCAGATAGGGCCCCCATAATCGCCATGCTTCCTTGCCATGATCTTGCGCCAACATGCGCCGCTTTTCGGCGCTAAGCGGGCTGTGTTTTTCAGCCTCCGATCGGGATTTGTTGGTAGATTTGGTCATGTCGGCTTCTGCCTATTAGTCAGCATGCTCAGTAGCTTCTTCCCATAATTCCTCGCTGGAGCGCCCTTCTATCTGCGCCTGCTCTTCCAGATTATCCCGGACATGTAACAACAGCTTGCCTATGTTATCCCGAGCCGCGTTAATCGGCATTAAAATATCCATCAAGGCGATGTGATTACCCAACAGCCCTTCGTTAAAATCCTGCAAGGCTTCCGACTTTAAGGTCAGCAGCAGTTTTTGCTGAATGATTAAATCCTCTACCAGCAGCGCGTTCGCCAATTCGATTTCGATAATTTTTTGCTGGATATCGGCCAGCCTTTTCATATAATTACCGAACAGTTCTTCACGCGCCGATTGCCGATGCTGTCTGTAAACTTGCCAAATAAACAGCAAACCGCCGATTAATGCGCCGCCGGCGCTTAATGTCGAGCTTAATTCGTCGATATCGTCCTTACCGATCAAGGGTTGGTCGCGCTCACGATAATTTACCGTACCTTCATGGAGTTTAATGCGTGGCGGCAAGTCCAGCACGCTGGGCAAAATCATGGGCTGCATAATGCGGGCGAAACGGGTTTCGAATACGGCTTTCAAGACTTCCTGAACCGCATCCGCGGATACTGAATCATGGCCTAACAACATGAGCGGCGCGCCTATGGTGTGAACCATATCCGCCGGTACCGGCGGATCGGTCAGATAGGTAAAGGCCGGTATGGTGACATCGGTGGTGTAGCGGCGCTTTAACAACAAGGTGTTTTGCGGGACTGTTTCACCTATGGTATACATTTCCGCCAGACGGAAAGCATCGGCGAACGGGATGGCGATCAAACGGTAATTTGCTTTGGCGATGTAATTTTCGGCAACTTTGGACGGTACGGTGGAAAAGTCGAAAACCGCATCCGGCAGCGCCGGACGTGGCGTGGTCTGTATCAGTTTTTCGGTGTCCGCCGGGTCTTGGTATATCGGCAAATAGCCGTTAGCATTCAGGTTTTCCGCCTCAGGAACTCCGGCATAAGCCAGAACCGATTCGGCCAATAAGGCGCCCGCGGAACCTTGCATGCCGATAATCAGGGCATGCCCGCGCAAACTGGACAAACTGCGAGCTACCGCTTCGGCGTATTCGGCTTTGACCAACAGATGCAAAGCCTCATCATATAAGGGCGCTATCTCCCGGATATGGCTGTAGTGCTCCAGATGCAACACCCCGGAAACCAAAGCAAAACTCACGTTGCCGTTTTGTAAGGTTTCCAGTTTTTCCACGGATTCTTCGGTGGCAACCACATCCAGCTTGATACCCGAGTTTTGCAACTCATGCGCTAAGGCATTGGCGACTTCAGCGCGGGTAGTATCCAATGGTCCTGGCGTAATACTCAATTTTTCCGGTAGCGAGCCGTCCGGCGCGAACTTGATCCATAACGAAGCTAAAATGGCGATCACGCCTATGCTTAAACCCAGCATTTCTCTTTTGCTGATTAGGAATCTTTTTCGCATGACAGCCGGTAACTATTTTGTTAAAAGGCAAAGAACTTGGCCGGCAGGCCAAAGTTAAGCGTTGTGCTCAGAGTTTTCCGGATTTTTGGCATAACAAAACCCATGGGCTTTCAACGCTTTCGCTTAAGATAACATTTAGAGACTGAGAAGGGAAATGCTTAAAAATCGGCTTGGCCTATCTGCCCGGCAATCAGAAATTTGCCGAGCCCATGTCCTTGCCGCAAGAAATCATCTTTTACTGCTTTTTAACCCAGCTTTGGATTGCAAAAGCAACCGTTCCGGTTGGATCAGGCGGCATGTAGGTCCAGGGCGCATAGCGGTCTGTGAGAAATTTGGCGGCGCCGTAATATATGAGATTGCCGACAATTTCCCGATGATAACTCTCGGTGGCGTCATTGCTGAGATCGACCAGCAGCGGTTTGCCGGTGAAGGATGCTTCGGCGCACATCGACAACGAGTCGCCCGTCACTATAAAGAGATCCGCGTGGGCGAGAATTGCATGATAGAAATTCTTTTCAATTTGCCGCCAGTCGAAAAAATGATAGTTTAGTCCCTGTAGATTATCTAATAAGACCTGCAAGGCGGGCTCCGGCGTTCTGCGGCTGTTTGATATGACCAGACATCCGCCCAATGGCTTTGCGAGGTTAGCGACGCGTTGCGCCAAACCTGTTGCGTGTTCTTCATTAAAACCGTCGCAATAGCGGGTGTTTCCGCCAATCAATAAGCCGATAATGGGTTTTGGCAAGGTCTTGAAGAAATCTTCATGTAGCTGATAGCCAGTTTCGAGAAGTTCGGGTGTAAGATGATGCGGTACGCAAACGAGGTTGACAATATTAGCGCCAATTAGTTGGGTGGAAGCGATAAGATCGTAGTCGGAAAGGCGTGGATGGCATTCATCAGGCAAAATGGATGCAAGATAAACGTTTAACAGGTTGTCTTCAAAAAGCAATTTTAAATCGGCTATTTCGGCCGTTGTTTCCTCGCCAGTACCGCTGATGACCACCAGCTTCGGCTGGCTGCCATTACTTTGATGGGCATAGCGCTCTTTGAGCATCCGCTGATATCCTTGAGCGTCGCCGTTGGGCATGGTTATGATGTGGTAAGGATAGCCCAGGCGTTCGGCTACGCCGATACGGGCGTTTATTTCACCTGTATAGGCGCTATCTATTACCCATACTAAAGGCTGTGCGGGTTTTTGTTGATTTTGCTCGTCTTGCATTAAAAACCCTCTTTTGCGCCAAGATCCGTTTCGATGGTACGCGCGGCCTTGGCGCCGTCGGCGATTGCGGTAACTACGGATTGCATCCTGGGACTGCGGACATCGCCGATGGCGTAGACTGAAGCAATAGATGTTCGGCATTCCGTATCGGTGAATAAATAGCCGTCCGCTAGTTTCCTTATGTTAGCAAAAGGGATGAGCTTATTCAGAAATTCGCTATTGGGTGTAAAACCTGTACGGGTGAACACCATGTCAACCTTAATATTGGCCACAACCGAACCCGAGGTCGTAAAGAAAATTTCAACGCCGTCCTGAACTTGTCGGAAAGCGTCAACCGTGGTTTGAGTATATTCGATTACCAGTCCCTGTTCAATTAGTGTTTCCACTTCTTTGCGTATCCGGGAATGCGCTTTTGGCTGGGAACGTATCAACAAATAAGTCCGAGCGGCGGTTGAAGCCAAGTCTTTAGCGGTGTAGTGGGCGTTGTCGCCGCCGCCAATTACTGCCGCCGTTTTTCCGCTCAAATTTTCGAGTTTGATTATGTGATCGGTAGGAAAGACGCCAATGCGCCCCATGGCGGCCAGTGTGTCGAATTCCGGAATTTGACTAAATATTTCGCGATTTAAAACCCTTACGCCAGTAGCGATTACGATGGCTTGAACCAATATTGATGTCGGATTTTGATCGGATTCCTGTAAAAAAAGCCGGTAATCCGATCCAGCCGATTCGACCGCGGTCAATTGGGTATTGTATTTTACAGGGATATTTTCTTCGCTAATATGTTTACCATAGAGTTCCGCGAGTTCAACGCTCGTGCGGTTTGGTAAACCCAGCACCCAACGGTTAATTCGGTTGATATAGAGCAATTGCCCGCCGAGTGCGGCGTTGCGTTCGATAATATTTGGCGACAAACCCATGAGCTTCAACCACAACGCGCAAGACATACCGGCCGGTCCGCCGCCAATGATTGCGATTACCGGACTAGTGTTTGAAGTAGCGTCCATCACTATTCCCGATTAGCAAAATACTTTATTTGGCGCGCCAAAACTCAGGCATCGGCGCACAACAGGAACTGAATGCGATTGATCGGCATAACGTGCTTCATATGGATGGATGGCGGACAGTATAAACCTTGCCTGAACTCACGGAAAGTAATTTGTGGAACTAAACAACTACCTTCATTAAATGTTAATTAAAACCGGTGGGTTTGAAACGCCGTCTACTGCAAATTCTTGTAGGCTAACACCGCCTTACGGAAAAATAAAATGTCGGCTATCTGAAAACTTACTCAACCAAGGCGGCCTAACACGCTTTTGGTTGATACCGGTTTTGTTGAATTTATTCCAAAGTTTTTCAAAGCTGATAGACCTGACCGGGTGTTCCAAGCCAGGGGCTATCTCCGCTAAAGGTTCAAGCACAAATGCATAATTTTCAATGTCTTTACGCGGAATCTGCACATCATCATTATCGACTATTTGATTGCCGTAAAGTATCAAATCCAGATCTAGCGTATGGCCGGAAAATTTTTGTCCGTTGCGGATACGGCCATTGGCCGACTCAATTTGCCGTAGGTGTTTGATAATTTCCATTATTGAAAAATCGGTATCAAAACCAACGACCAGATTATAAAAGGGATCGCCTGAAAAGCCAACCGGTTCCGATTCATACACGCTGGATACAAAGAGTTTACCGAACAGGCGTTCCAGCGCCTTTAAACCGGCCGGTATATGTAAGTCTTTGTCGATATTGCCGCCGATGCTAATATAGCTTTTAGGCATGGAATTTTACCCATCCAATTAAGAGTTAACCATTTTCAATTTTTCAGAGCTTCACCCGTACTCGAAAAAAGTAAAACGGTTAGTTCGCCGTCGGCATCGGTAATCTCGGCTTTGCTGAGTATGCCGTTATCATGATATTCGTAACGATGCTCCAGTTCTATTTCGCTGTAGACCAGTTTTTGGCAAAGCAGCAAGCGCTCCTGGGCATCGTAGCATGCCCGAAAAAAGGTATTGCGGTTTTCGCGGTCCGTTTCGTTAAGTTCATTGACCAAATTTAAAGGCAGTTTAACACCGCTGTAAGATATAAAATAGCGTTCTGTATTCGCGGACATTTGGAGTAACGTTGGGTTAAATCTTTAACCTTACAATTACTGTGCCATTTGCTTAATCTCAGCCGCATAGAGATTTTTCGCGGCCTGAAATTTTTTTAAGTTTTAGTTGAGCTCACTTTCTGTAAGTTTTACGACAATTCATCGCGACATTCCGTCGGTTAGCCGGTTTGGCCGTCCGTTCTTGGAGAGGTTAGTATAGGCGTAAAATAAAATATGAATAATGAAAACGCCGCCAACCAGGAATAGCTGGAAACTAATGTCAAACCGCTATACCAGGCCGGTATAAAGGCTGGAAACAATATTCTGCTCAGTGCGGATAAATTAATCAGTAAAAAGACTATCGCCATGATATTAGAGACTTTCAACGCTCTGCCGGTATGAATCAGGGCGACTCTCGCCATCATGCCTAAAGTTAATACGCCGATGCCTCCCAAGGTGAAGGCGTGTAAAGCTAACACCGGTAAAACCCATGCGTAGGCCGATAGGAATAAAAAGCCGAATCCAATAATAATCCAGCCATAGCCTACATATAGCACCCATAATAAAGGCACATACCAAATGCGCCGGTCATACCAGCCGGCAAATCGTAGCGCATTGCTTATAAAGGCAATGGCTGCCGCGATGGCTAGAAGCGCGCCCGTTACATCCGCCAGCACAAGTCCGAAGGTGAACAGGCTGGCAATTATAGCCGCCCAATCGAATAATGGATTACGGATGCAGAGGACGCCGCTTAAACCGCGTTCGGTAAAAGAAGGAATCAAGCGGCCGGCTAAGAAAACTATGGTTGTCACCATCACCATGACCAATAAATTGATGCCCAAACTTGCGCCACCGCCTGCAAAGCCTAACACTTGCGCATGGATTAAGCCGTTGGCTGCCGTCATTAACAGCAATAACAGCACAAAACCAAGATTTTTGAGCTCTCCGGATTTTAAAATGGACTTGCTGATGACATAGGCCAATGCGGGTAAAAAAACAAAATCCAGTCCGGCAATCAAAATATCCGGGAGCAGTTTTGAATAAAACGGCGCTATGCGTCCGTATAGCCATAATAAACCCAGCGCCGCCAGTTGATCGGGGCTGACGGCCGGCATGCCCGTCCGATTTTTGACGTCTGTCAACAAAAATCCGGCAATAATGGCCGAAGCATAGCCCAGCAGCATTTCGTGGGCATGCCAGATCGGCGCCGGAAAATAATTATTGAAATGCGGATTGCCGCTGGCGATCACATTCCAGAGGGCGATAAACGCCAACGCCGACAAACCGGCTAGCGCGAAAAAAGTTCTAAACCCCATCGCAAACAGCGGATAATCAAAAACCGGTTTATTAGTCATGCCCACGCCCCTCCAGCCAATCGATTTCGTAATCTGAGAATCCTGCGATTATACGCACTTCTCTGTTAAACGGCCCTTTGGGCTTTCCTTTATAATAATTTATTAGCAATTGTATAAAAATTTGTTCCGCTACAAATCCTTGTTGTTGCGCTAAACGATTAAACCAATAAGAGCCGCGCTCGACATGGCCGATCTCATCCCGGTAAATCCGTTCTAATACCGCTACGCCGCGCTGATCGCCGAGCGCTTGCAGTTTTTCTATCATCGCCGGGGTCACATCCAGCCCTCTGGCTTCCATACAGCGCGGCACGATGGCCAAACGGGCAAGCAATTCGTCAGCTGTGTCTTCCGCATGAGTCCATAAGCCGCGATGGGCAGGTAAATCGCCGTAATCTAACCCTAGATCCAGCAAATAAGCCCGTATTAACGCGAAATGCTGCGCTTCTTCATCGGCAATGCATAGCCAATCGCGATAAAATTCTGCCGGCAAGCCTCTAAATCGGTAAATAATGTCCCAGGCCAAATAAATCGCCATGAATTCGATATGGGCCAATGCATGGTAGAACGCCGCTTTGCCTTTATCCGTATTCAGACGCCGGCGCGGCATATTGCCCGGCGTCATCAGCAACGGTTTTTCCGGCAAAACCGTAGCTTTGATCGGCAATACCGCGCCCGACGATTCCAGGTTCAATGCCCCCGCCGCCAATAGTTGTCGAGCCTGATGAGTCAGCGCCAGTTTCTTGTCGATAGCGCTGTCGAAAAGACATCGCGCGGCGAAATCAAATATATTATCCATGCCAATAATCCGGCAACATTATGCGGCTTAATTTAGCGATGCGCATTTCCTAAATAAACGCCCCCCAAAACAACCGGTTTTCGCGCGCCGGTAACGCCGGTAATATTGCCGGGTAAGGCGTTTAAGGTTTGCCGTGCTAGCCAGGCAAAGGCCATGGCTTCGATGTGATCGGGGTGAATGCCGAAAATTTCGGTGGACGCAAGGGGGCAAGGCAGGTTGTCGGTCATGAACTTTAACAATGTCCGGTTATGAGCGCCGCCGCCGCATACCAGGGTTAATTCAGTCCGGGCCGCATATTGCTTGATAGCGTCGGTAATGCAGTCGGCGCTGAATTTGGTCAAGGTAGTTTGCACATCAACGGGTGTTAAGTTCCGGAATGAAGCTAGCTTTTGTTCTAGCCAGAAGGCGGAAAAATATTCCTTGCCAGTGCTTTTCGGCGGGGGCAGCCGTAAATAATCGTCGTCTTTCAGAATGTTTAGCAATCCGGTGTCAACTTCGCCGCCTGCCGCCCAGTCGCCGTTATGATCGTAAGCTTGCCCGCTATGCCGCCGCCGCCAGAAATCAAGCAGCGTGTTGCCGGGTCCGGTATCGAAACCGGCGGCCTGTTCGCCATCCAGCAGGGTGATATTGGCGATGCCGCCTATATTGACGACTGCTCTGGGTTGTTGCCGGTCGGCAAATACGGCTTGGTGAAACGCCGGGGCAAGCGGCGCCCCTTGACCGCCGACGGCTATATCGCGGCGTCGGAAGTCGCTAATCGTGGTGATGCCGGTGAGTTCGGCAATCCGGTTTGGGTCGCCGATTTGCAGGGAAAAGCCGAATTGCGAATCCGGCGCATGATACACGGTTTGCCCGTGGCTGCCGATAGCCAGAATCCGGTCGGCGGGCATAGCCGCTTTAGCGAGCAAAGCTTGCGTAGCTTCAGCAAA
The DNA here is from genome assembly GCA_050015235.1 of Methylomonas sp. Classification (GTDB taxonomy): domain Bacteria; phylum Pseudomonadota; class Gammaproteobacteria; order Methylococcales; family Methylomonadaceae; genus Methylomonas. The sequence goes on from JBEKBU010000052.1 coordinate 16,167, forward strand.
TAGACAACCTAGCCTGCAGTCTAAAAAGCCGTAGTCCTTTAGCAATACAGCTTGATCGGCTTGACTGATCGCCTGAATTTGTTCCCGTAATTCTTCGGAATACGCCTGATAGTAAAAATCGATCAAACGCGCTTGGCCGCCGCTAAACTCAACCAGCCCGGCATCTATGCCATCCAGGCTGGTGCCAGACATTAAGCCGATGAAAAGTTCCGGCGCGGCGTTAGTTTCTGGCGACTTGCGATTCACCTTTGGCTTGTTTCAGCTGGGCTAAATAGGGCGTGGTTTGGTTTTTGAATTTAGCCATTAAAGAATCATCCAGCGGAATCGAACGCGGGAGTTTTGCAGTAACCGGGTTAACGTGCATACCGCCGATTCTGAACTCGTAATGTAAATGCGGGCCCGTGGCTAGACCGGTTTTGCCAACATATCCGATCACATCGCCTTGTTTAATCAGGCTGCCGGTTTTTAGACCGGATTTAAATCCGGATAGATGCGCGTATAAGGTGGAATAATTCTGACCATGCGCAATTTCAACCACATTGCCGTAACCGTTTTTTTCGCCGCGGAAAATAATTTTACCATCGCCGGTAGTTTTAACCGGCGTGCCGATTGGCGCGGAGTAATCGACGCCTTTATGCGCGCGTATGGTGTTTAGAATCGGATGCAAACGGTGCAAATCGAAATTAGAGCTGATGACGGCGAAATCCATAGGCGTTTGCAAAAAGGCTTTACGCAGGCCATGGCCTTCCGGGGTGTAATAACCGCCCTTGCCTTGATTGTCTTCAAAGCGCACGGCGGTATAAGTCTTACCCTGATTGACGAATTCAACCGACAAAATTTCACCGGTATCGAATTCCTTGCCGTCAACCAGCAGTTTTTCGTAAACAACGGTAAATTCATCACCGTCTTTTAAATTTAATGCGAAATCGATATCCCAGGCAAAGATATCCGGCATTTTCAGAATCAGTTTTTCCGGTAAGCCGGATAATTTACCGTCTTCAAATAATGATGATCGGATAACGCCTTGGGCGGTTACGGTTTGGGATTCGACTTTTTTACTCAGCAGTTTGACGTCAAATACATCATCATGCCGAGTGGCGATCAAGGTTTCAAATGGATTTTTGGTATAGGTCAATTGCTCCAATTCTCCGTAAGCATTTACCGTCGCAACTAAATCCTGACCAGGCTCCACATCGGCGAACATGCGGCCGGTAGCATTGGCGTGGATAATTTTATGCAGATCTTCCCGGCTTAAATCCAGCTTGGAAAAGATGCTGGACAGATTTTCACCGGATCTGACCGTATGCTCCAGTTCTTCGGAAATATTTTCGGTCGGTAAAAACGGTCTGGGTTCGATAGAATGGGCGTATTGACTAATTTTGGCGGCAATCAACCGATCACGTTCAAGTCTTTTTGCGTCTTCAAAGGATTTGTGGGGGATTAGCCCGTAACTTGCGCCGGCGGCAACAATAGTGCATGCGCCTAAAAGCGCAGATTTAAGCAGTCTGTTTTTCACACTAGATCACACTTCATTGTTTCTTATAAAGTGATTGTAGGCAATTTTTTCGAATATGGCTAATAAATTTAGTGTTTTTATCCGTAATCAAGCTTGAGTTTCTCTTATAATGTCACAAAAAACAAAGATTTCTGGAGGCGGAATTGATACAAGAAACACTGGCTCAACTGCGTTACGGCGCCGATGAGTTATTGCTGGAATCGGAATTAATCAACAAATTGGCGGAAAATCGGCCGTTGATTATAAAAGCTGGTTTTGACCCGACGGCCCCTGATTTGCATTTGGGGCACACTGTGTTGATAAATAAGCTCAAGCAGTTTCAAGATGCCGGACACAATGTGCAATTTCTGATTGGCGATTTTACCGCCATGATAGGCGACCCGACCGGCAAGAATGTCACGCGTAAGCCGTTAAGCCCCGCCGATGTGATGGAAAACGCTAAGACCTATCAGGCGCAGGTTTTCAAAATTCTCGATCCGGAAAAAACCACCGTCGTTTTTAATTCCGCCTGGATGGCGGCGATGAGCAGCGCCGAATTGATTCAGTTGGCCGCCAAGCATACCGTAGCCAGAATGCTGGAAAGAGACGATTTCCACAAGCGCTATAAAGGCGGGCAGCCTATTGCTATTCATGAATTCCTCTATCCGCTCATTCAGGGTTATGATTCGGTGGTCATGAAAGCCGACGTCGAATTAGGCGGAACAGACCAGAAATTTAATTTATTGATGGGTCGGCATTTGCAGGAAGTTTATGGGCAA
>JBEKBU010000053.1:0-19196 GCA_050015235.1 Methylomonas sp.
CGCTGAGAAATTACGCCTAAGACTTTATTTTGTTTATGCAAAGATACCGGGCCGCCACTAAATCCCTTTTTCACCCGGTCGTGAAACATATAACCCTGCTTGGCCTGATCCAATATGCCGACCGTGATATTCTCCGACAGGTCGCGATTAGTGTTCCGGGAATTTATCCCGAAATAATCGATAATCTTGCCTTGAAAATTATATTTATCTAAATCCAGCTTACAACAAAACTGGTCATCGTAAGGTACTTCCAATTCAATTAACGCCACGTCCAACTCAGGATGACAATAGATCAAATCCGGCAACAGCGTCAGATTCTCAATGCCCGACATTAAATGCAAACTTAAATCGGGGAATAGGGTACAATTTTTTTCATCTCTAACCACATGACGGGCTGTCAAGAGTAACGATGGGCTTATGCTAAAAGCGCTGCCTATCCATTGGTTCGCCGACCAAACGCTCACCACGCTATGAAAAGGGCTATCGCTGGATATAGTCCTATTCTGTTTCCGAAAAATCATGGTTTAACCCATTTCGCCACCACTTTAACCGCACAATTCGCTTCTCCTTGGGTAATAAACGGAATACCGGCCTTACCTTCAAAGCCCAAATTAATTTCCAGCGACCATTCTTTCGGCTCGGCGGCAGCCAGAGCGGACTTTACCGTTTGGGTTAATGCTTTAATCGTGCCGTCTAATTTTTGGCCAATGTCAACAATTTCTTCTAAAGCATTTACATTTTCCATGTCATCTTTTTTTGCCATTGCCCTTTTCTTGTCCACATACGAATTATCTACGTCCGAAACTTCAATATAAATAGTTTCACCGCCGAATTTTAACGCTTGTATCGATCTGCTCATGGTTTCCACATTGGTTCATTAGGTTGTTCCACTCATCACCGGGCGTAAAAGCTAGCCCGATCCGCGCCCGGTTTAATCGCCTTAGCATTTTAGTTATTAACGCCAAACCGCGCAACTTAACCTAACCCTTTTGGAAATTCGGCGTAAATAAAATTAAGCCTTAGGTTGCCCTAGCGTCAGGGTGGGGATTAAATTCTTAATACAGGTGTATTACAGATACCAAAACCGTGTTCAGCTGATAGCTTCGACCCTAATGAGGCTGCTGAACCGCTCAAAATCTTTAATATTATGCGTCAACAGGCAAGGTATCCCATAGATCAGCATCGTAGCGGCAATATTAGCGTCGTGGACTTGTTTGCCTCCAATCTGGCGGTGTTAGGGCGGCAAGTTGCTCGGTTACGGCGGCGGTATTGTCCGCTACTTCAAATTGATCGATAAATAGATCAACTTGCGCCAGTATGGTGGCTTTTAGAAGATGCCCGAAGTTTGCGGCCTGGTAAGCGTAGACAAGTATTCGCGGATAACCTGACGGCAAATCCATAGTGTACGCCCAGCTTGACGCGAGTTATTGATAGCTCTTAAGGCTTGCCGATGAAGCGGCGTTTCAAGTACATTGGCGTATACCAAAGCGTTGGTATCCAAAATAGCGCATCAGCGGCCATCGTCGCCATATAAGTCTTCCCTGCGTAAACTCAAGTCATCAGGCCACTCGCCGACGCTGATGACCGGAAAGTCCGGCGGTTGTTTACGGGGAACCGATTTCATTTCATGTTCACTACCACCCAAGTTAGCCAGCTTTTTTGCGCTCTCCCGTTCTATCAACGCTTTCAAGGCTTCTTTCGCCAAGGCGGATTTTTCGTGAAGGTTGGTCAATACCTGAGCCTTCGCCAGCAATTCATCGTCCAAAACTATCGTGGTTCTCATCTTTCAACTCCAAATCAGTCGCAAGATGATGCGCTAATTCATGCTTAATTTCAACATTTGAAATGGGCGGATTAAAAGCTATGGTATGGCTCATGTTTTGGCCTTGGTTGCGTAAAGGTTTGGCGGGTTACGATGCGCGAGCGCATCTAACCCGCCCTACGATCCATAGCTATAAAAACCGTACGGTAGCCGGCCGCATTGGCTTTCGGCACCGGAGCCCCTGGCGGAGGTTTGCTCGGCATGGATGCCGGGCGAAAGCCTACACGGACGTATTCACGGCGTCCTCCGCCAGGGGCTCCGGCGCCGGAAGCCGGGTAGCTGACGCCACCATCTTAAACGAACATTGCACGATTTATTTGCTGGAGCTTAACAAGTATAATGACCGTCAGATCAGCAGCGAAGAAGGACGCTGGTTAATGTTTTTCAAAGACGGCGAAAAGCTGGATGACGCCGCCTTACCCGACTGGATGACAACCCCGGAGATGCAACAAGCCATGAACACTTTAAGCGTATTTTCCGACAAGGAACACGAATACCATTTATACCAGGCGCGGCAGGAGTATCTGCGCGAGCAGCGCACGAGGGAAATTGAGCGCGAGCAGGATAAAGAGGAAATACTGCGGATGGCTAAAGAGTTAGAGACGGAACGCTTGGAGAAAGAAGCCTCCCTGCAGCGTGAAGCAGACGCCCAACAGCGTGAAGCGCTCGCCTTAGCTGAAGTCGAACGATTGAAAGCTTTATTAAACGGCAAAGACCAGACTTAATCACCGGAAAACCGTCCCGGAGTATAAACGCGTAAATCGCATACCCTTGTTGCGGCAGACCGGAATCCAAAAATAGAGCGTCGGCGGCTCATGTTTTGGCTTCGGTCGAGTAAAGGCTTGGCGGGTTACGATGCGCGGGCGCATCTAACCCGCCCTACGATCCTTAGCTTAAAAAACCTATCGCAAACCGGCCACATTGGCTTTCGGCGCCGGAAGCCGGGTAGCTGACGACAGATGAAGCCGGCAGGTTGAAAGCTTTATTGTCCGGCAAAGACCAGACTTGAGCATAACGACAGGATCATCAAGGTGGAAATTTGCCAAAAGTTGGCTTATTCCGGCCAGAACTCGGGATTCATGATTTGCTCGAAGTCCCACGGGCAAGATTCGGGAAACACGTTCAATATCCCGGTTTCGTTCTCTGCAATGCGTGCGGCGTCAGCCCATGACTCCGCCCAAAATTCTGCGTTTTCAAGCTCGGGTTTTAAACTAGGCGTTTTATTGAGTCTGCGCAAAATCATATTACGCTGATCTTTGATGGTACGTTCCCAGCTTTTACCACGAAGATTCGGTTGATATCGCCATTTAATTAAGTGCGCAAGCAACACGGCCATTCTGTTTTCAAATTCGCGTTGCTCACTTTTTCCCACGTCTTCAATCTCATCCGCGATATGTTCAAGGTCGAGCAAGTCAAAACGGCCGGAACGAATAAACGCCGCTTGTTCATTTGCCCATGCTATTACGTCGGTTTCGTAGTTTTGCATCAATACCGCCCTCGTGCGTCTCTATGGAATTTAGACCCGTGCAGGATACTACCCGGCCGCAAATAAAACAACTCTATCGAGACAGAAACCCCACTAAATATAAGGCTAAAACGGAATAAACCGGCTATTCGCCGTTAAATTTTTCATTGCAGTTTTCGCATTGAAAAGCGGCGTCGGAATATTCGTCGGTAATGCAATTCTTCATCAAGACCGGATCGTCTCTAAAAAGCGATTTAAGCGCGTTCGGGTACGTCTTTTGAACAACGGCGGCGAGTTTGTCCATATTGTCGTAAACGTCTTTTACAATAACGGTTTCCCCACAGAGATCGCATCTGCCCAGTACGCCAATCTTGAAAAGCAGGTCTTCGGCTATTTCTGATTTATTAGGATCTGCGGCAAGCAGTCTTGCACTTTTTCCCATAACGCCACCTTCTTAGTTGAATGTATCGAATCGTATTATCAAACAAAACGACGAGTTTTGAAATATATTTGTAATCACCTAGGTTATTCTTGTTTGCGCCGGCGTCGATATCCGGGCGGAGCTCGTAAAAATTCCACTAACAATAAACATGTGATGCTTTAATCGATTTTGATTTATTAACACGCCAGCCCTTGATGGCCTATAATTGTAAATTGAGCAATAGAACCGCAATAAGATGAAATTTAGCGTTTTTGTAAAAAAACTATCAAATCCGCGCGTCAGAAGACGGTTAAAAATTGGCCTCTCCGCTTGGGGCGTAGCGATTGTAATCGGTCTGATTTTTAAGCTTGCCTTCGATATCGGTTATTTTAAAGCGCAGTCGCTTATAAATGATAAAAACGCCGCGATACCCGCAACGCGGCCAATGATGACCATTGAATCAGCTCAGCGTATAGTGTCCGGAGCGCTAAAAGAAGACCCTAATAATCCAAAAACGATTGTGGATCAGATTGTTGACGACAATCAAAAGCTTGCAACCATCATCATAGAAAACAACAAGCAAAAAAAAATCGGTTGGATTATAGAGATGCGATTGTTTTTTATCGGCGATCTATTCAACGACAAAGGCTATAATTTAACCGAATCCATTGAATATCAACATAATATCAATGGCGGCATTCATTGATTAAACATTTTAACGTTCCGCCCCCCGCACATACCAGCCGTAATACAATAAAAACGCCACCAGAAACACCAGATAGCCCGACCATATCACATCGGACAGAAAATGGCCGCCGGCCGCCATGCGGCTGAGGCCCATGATCCAGGCCAGCGCCAGCGTCAGCAGAAAATAAGCCGCCCGGTAATGCGGGGCCAGGAAATAGAGGATAAAAAACCCGTAACCCACCGAGCAATGGCCGCAGACGAACGATTTATCCGGCGTATGGCCGATTTGCAAGGGCGGTATGTATTGGTACTGGCCGCCGAATTCGGCGATGTGCATGGGCCGGGGCCGCCCCCAGTGGTCTTTGAAGATCAGATTCACCACCAGCCCCGGCCCGAGGGCGATGACCAGCACGGCGTACAAAGCCTGGCGGCGGTAACGCCGCAGCCGCCGGACGAAAAGACTCAACAGCAAAACCAGCAGCGCCGCCGCCACGGCGGTCATGACGAACGGCGACGCGGACACGAACAAAAACCGCCAAAACGGCTGTTGCCTATCGGGCCAGACGTTTTCAGGGTTTTCCGGATGATAAAACCAGGCCGCCGCCCGGATGTCCAAATCGGTCGTCCAGAACAGCAGCGTCGTGGCGGCGGCCAGAATTAACCAGACGCCGATTTCCAAACGGCAACGCCGTTTAAGCGCTAAATTCATGATCACTCTCCTTTATAAACCGGAAACGCGGCGCGCGCCGGCCATTGTTGCAGGCCTGCGCCGGCATACAACTCATACGGCGGAGCGCCGAACTTGGGATTCGGCACTTCGGCCAGCCAGCGGAAATCGCGGAAGGCGTTTTTGATCTCCGGCGGCGGCGGATGCTGGACCTCGCTGACGATCAGCGCGTCCCGGCCTTGATAATCGGCTTGCGGGCCCGGCCAGAGTTCATATTGGGTGACAATCGCGCCGTCCTCTTCATACCGGTAGACTCGCGGCTGGCCGGGCAGATAAAACGCCATTTCGCTGGCCACGTTGCGATGGCCGAGCGCAACGACAAAACTACCGCTCTCGTTTGGCAAAGCCTCGCGTCTATGGGTTTCGATACGAGCGGCCAGCTCCTGCCAAGAACCGAAACGGCGGATCGGATTCAAGCGGGTATTTTCCAGATCGAAGACGTGCAGCAAAACGGGCAGCGCATAAGTGACCAACACCAGCGCGAAACCGGTCGTCAACGCGTAGTTGAGGAATTTCCGCCACTGTCCGGCCTGAAAATAGCCGGCCAACAGCAGCAAGGCGGTAAAATAAAACGGCATCGGCCAATTGCCCTGCACTTTCTGCTTAAAGCTCAACAGCAACACCCCTATCAACAACACCGGCCCCAGCAGCGTCAGAAACCGCTGTTCGGCGTTTAGGCGCTTGAAAAAAAACACATTCCGCGCGCTGAGCAGTATCGCCAGAGCGCCGATCAGCGGCGACATCAGCAACAGTTGATAGCCGAACAGCGTCGCGGCGTTGGTCAAATGATTCAAAAAGCCGCTGACATCCTGCCCGGTAAAATGGCTTTGGCTATGGCCGAACATCACCCAATCGTGCCGCCTATTCCAGAGCACTATCGGCGTCAAGGCGAGCAATACCGGGGCCAGAAACCACCAGAACTCGCGCTTCAACCAGACGTAACGCCGCCGGTCGAGTAATATATAAACCAACAGCATGATAGGCAAGGCGATGCCGACCTGCTTGCTGAGCAAAGCCAGACCCGCCGCGCATCCGGCCCACAGCCAAGCCCAGGGCCGGCTGTCGAAAATGGCGCGGCGCAAATAATAGACGCACATGATCCAGAAGCAATACAAGGGCGGATCGATGGTCATAATCAGATTGGCCAGCACGTTGTTCGGCGTCGCCAGCAGCAGCAATACCGCCAGGCCGGCGGCGCGCGCGCCGTAAAACGCCTTGGCGGCGGCGTGAAAATAGCCCAGCGCCACCGTGCCCAGCAACACCGCCGGCAAGCGCAGCACCGGCGCGGAGTCGCCGCCCAGACCGGTCGCCGCGCCGATCAGCCAGGCCACCATCGGCGGTTTGCTGAAATAACACCAGTCCGGCCGCCGCGACCAGTCCCAGTAATAGCTTTCGTCGCCGACCAGCACCAGACCGTTAACAAATAGAAACGCCGCGCGCAAGGCGAACAGCGCCAGCAACAACCAAGGCCAACGCCGCTCCAGGCCCTGCAAAATTTTATCCAATACCGCCGTCACGCTAATTTTTCCAGATACTGGATTTGCAGTTGCAAATTACGCTGACCACGGTACTCGTTGACGTCCAGCTTGTACACGGCGTTGACTTTCCGGCAGCCCAGCCAGCTTTCGGCTCGATCGGCGAAAAAGGCGATGGCGTCCAGCAATAAGTCGCTAAACGGCGCGCGCAGCACCAATTTAACGTGCTGGCCGCCGACTATCCGGCATTGCACCACGTCGAACAGGCCGTTGAACTGTGGCTCCGGAAAGCCCTGCCCCCAAACGGCGGCTTGTTGCAATTGTTCGGCGAACGCCAGCGTCAGCTCGGCTTCCGGCAATTCGCCGTCGGTATGGATCTGCCGCGCCGGCTCCTGATCCTCTAGTCTGGCGGCCACCGCCTCCGCGAACAATAAAGCGAAATGCGGGTAATCGTGCAGTTTGATGCTCAAGCCGGCCGCCATGGCGTGGCCGCCGAATTTGCTCAGCAGTTGCGGATGGGCGGCGGCGATGTCGCTGAGTACGTCGCGGATATGCACGCCGCCGACGGAGCGCGCCGAGCCTTTGATTTCGCCGGGTTCAGCCGGCGCGAAAGCAATCACCGGCTTATGCAGGCGGTCCTTGATGCGCGACGCCAGTATGCCGATCACGCCTTGATGCCAGCCGGGATCGAACAGGCAGACGCCGGCCGGCGCGGCTTTTTGGTCTTGCGGATGCATGTCGTCCAGCAGCAGCATGGCTTCGTTTTTCATCTGCCCTTCGATTTCCCGGCGCTCCTGATTAAGCCTGTCCAACTGTTCGGCGATGTGTCTGGCTTCGCTGGCGTCCTCGGCCAGCAGGCAGCGGATGCCGATGGACATGTCTTGCATGCGGCCGGCGGCGTTCAGGCGCGGCGCGATGGCGTAACCCAGATCGGCGGCGTAGAGGCGCTCCGGCGCGCGGCCGGCGATTTCCGCCAGTTGCTTCAGGCCCACGTGGCAGAGACCGGCGCGGATGCGCTGCAAGCCTTGGTGCACCAGGATGCGGTTCAGCGGGTCCAGCACCGCGACGTCGGCGACCGTGCCTAAGGCCACATAGTCCAGCAACTGGGCCAAATTCGGCTCCGGCGCGCGGTTTTTCTCGAACCAATGCAATTCCCGCAGCCGCATGCGTAACGCCGTCAACACGTAAAACATCACCCCTACCCCGGCCAGATGGCGGCTGGGGAATTTGTCGCCGGGCAAGTTCGGATTGACGATGGCGTCGGCGGCGGGCAATTCCGGGCCGGGCAGATGATGGTCGGTAATCAGCACTTGCAGGCCGGCGTCTTTGGCGGCTCGCACCCCGGCCAGGCTGGAGATGCCGTTATCCACGGTCAGCAGAATATCGGGCTTGGTTTGCAGCGCCAGTTCGACGATTTCCGGCGTCAGGCCGTAACCGTAAGTAAACCGGTTCGGCACCACGAAATTCACGCGGCGCAAACCCAGCATCGCCAAGCCTTTCATGGCCAACGCACAACTGGTGGCGCCGTCGGCGTCGAAATCGGCGACTATGGTCAGGGCTTTATCGGCGCGGATGGCGGCTATCAAATGCTCAACCATGGCCTGCATGCCGGTCAGCAGCCAGGGCGACGGCAATTTCGCCAGACTGACGTCCAGTTCATCGGCGCTTTGTACGCCGCGTCCGGCGTAAATACGCTGCAAAATCGGATGCACGTCGGCCAGCCGCCCGGCGCCGGGCGGCGCGGGGCGGGGAATAATGGTTTTTTTTACGCCGTGCAAAAACATAGGCAAGCGCTTAACCGGCCGCGCTTATCGGCGCCGGAGCAGCCCACAACCGGGCGCCGGTCACATAGCGTCCAGTATGGCTTTTTTCACGGCGTCCAGGTTGGCTTCTATCGTTACCGGCGGGGTGTCCTTGCATTGCGAAATCGCGGTATCCGGATCTTTCAGGCCGTTGCCGGTCAAGGTGCAGACGATGCGGCTGCCTTCCGGAATCTTGCCGGTTTGTATGTCCTTTAACGCGCCGGCCAGCGAAGCGGCGGAAGCCGGCTCGCAGAATATGCCTTCCTGTTGCGACAGCAATTTCTGGGCGTGCAGAATTTCAGCGTCGCTCAGCGCGGCGAACCAGCCGCCGGATTCGCGCTGCGCATTCCAGGCCGTCTCCCAGGATTGCGGATGGCCGATGCGGATGGCCGTGGCCACGGTTTCCGGCTCGTCCACCATTTTGCCCAAGATGAACGGCGCCGCGCCGCTGGCCTGATAGCCGCACATGACCGGGCGTTTATCGGCCACGGCCGGCAAGCCGGCGTGAGCCGTCGCGTATTCGCAGTAACCTTTCCAGTAAGCGCTGATATTACCGGCGTTGCCGACCGGCAAGCAATGGTAATCCGGAGCCCCGCCCAGCGCGTCGACGATTTCGAAGGCGGCGGTTTTTTGGCCGTCGATACGGAAAGGATTGATGGAATTGACTATCGTCACCGGCGCATGTTCGCCGATTTGTTTGACCAGCGCCATGCCGGCGTCGAAATTGCCCTTGATCTGGATGATTTGCGCGCCGTACATCAGGGTTTGCGCCAATTTTCCCAAGGCGATCTTGCCGTCGGGTATCAGCACGAAGGCTTTAATTCCGGCTCTGACCGCATAGGCCGCCGCCGACGCCGAAGTATTGCCGGTCGACGCGCAGATGATGGCCTGGCTGCCGGCTTCCACCGCTTTGGTGACCGCCATGGTCATGCCGCGATCCTTGAATGAGCCGGTCGGATTCAAGCCTTCGTATTTGACGTAAATATCCACGTCCTTACCGGTCAGGCGCGGAATGTTGTATAACTGGATCAGCGGCGTATCGCCCTCGCACAGGCTGATTAGGCGGGTGGCGGCGCTGACCGGCAAACGGGGCCGGTAACGTTCGATTAAACCGGTATAGCGTGATTGTGTGGCCATGTTTATCCTAAAGTCTCCAGACGGATGCGGTTGATTTTGCCGGATACGGCGCTTAACGCCTCGATTTCGGCAATCGCGGCGTTCATTTCTTTTTCTTGCGTCAGCTGCGTGAGCATGATGACTTGCACGGAAGTCTCGCCGGCCAGCGGTTCTTTCTGAATCAGCGCTTCGATGCTGATCCGATGCACGGCCAGGATGCGGGTGATGTCGGCCAGCACGCCGGGCTTGTCTTCGGCGGTAAGGCGCAAATAATAAGCGGTTTTAATCTCGTCGGCGGACAGCAGCGGAATATCGGCGATGGCGTCGGGCTGAAAAGCCAGATGCGGCACCCGGTTTTCCGGATCGCTGGTCAGCGCCCGCACCACGTCCACCAGATCGGCCACCACCGCCGAAGCGGTCGGCTCGGCGCCGGCCCCGGCGCCGTAGTACAGCGTCGGCCCGACCGCGTCCCCGCACACCAGCACCGCGTTCATGACGCCGTCGACATTGGCGATCAAACGGCGCTTGGGGATCAGCGTCGGATGGACGCGCAGCTCCACGCCGGCGTCGGTTTTCCGGGCGATGCCCAGGTGCTTGATGCGGTAACCCAGCGCTTCGGCGTACTCGACGTCGGCGCGGGTGATTTGGGTAATGCCTTCGGTGAACACTTTTTCGAATTGCAAGGGAATGCCGAAAGCGATGGAAGCCAGTATGGTCAGCTTGTGCGCGGCGTCTATGCCCTCCACGTCAAAGGTCGGATCGGCCTCCGCGTAACCCAGCGCTTGCGCTTCGGCCAGCACGTCGGCGAAATCCCGGCCTTTGTCGCGCATTTCGGAGAGGATGAAATTGCCGGTACCGTTGATAATGCCTGCCAGCCATTTGATGCGGTTGCCGCTCAAACCTTCGCGGATGGCTTTGATGATCGGAATGCCGCCGGCGACGGCGGCTTCGAACAGCACCATCACGCCTTTTTTGCTGGCTTCGGCGAAAATTTCGTTGCCGTGGCGGGCGATCAGCGCTTTATTGGCCGTCACTACGTGCTTGCCGTTGGCGATGGCGGTTTTCACCAATTGCCCGGCCGGCTCGTAACCGCCGATCAATTCCACCACCACGTCGATTTCCGGATCGTTGACTATCTCGAACGGATCGGCCGTCAGCGCGATGCCTTGCGTATCGCAGATGCGCGGCCGGGCCAGATCCCGCGCCGACGCCCGGCGCACGACGATATCGCGCCCGGCGCGGCGGGCGATTTCGCCGGCGTTTCTGCGCAGCACGTTCACCGTCCCGCCGCCGACCGTGCCTAATCCTAAAATACCAATATTTACCGGTTTCAAACCCGACTCCTAGTAGTTAGTCCAAAAATACCGGCATTATACTATTAAATGAAGGCCTGTAGGGCGGGTTATAACCCGCCAAGCTTTAGCCTATCCAGGGCCAATCCCAGGCGAAACTTTTACGTATGAATATAGAAAATATTTCTATATAATAATAACAATCATGACAACAAAACAACGCTTTCGTAACAGATACCGTCTGCAACCGCGCGAAAAAGATCATGAACCGATGCATGTACATTTGGTTGGCGGGAATGTTAACGCCAGAATCGATCTGGTGGATTTGCGGGTGGTGGCCGGGTCTATTCCGGCGGATTTAAAAAAAGAGGTCATGGCTTGGCTCACGGAAAACCGGAACGATTTAATCGAGGAGTGGCAAACATGGCGACAATGAAACGCCCCAGACTCAGCGCGGTGGAAACTTTGCCGAACTATAGACTGAAACTGACATTTATTAATGATGCTGTTTACATTGTATCCTTAGCCGAAGAGCTAAAGAAACATCCAAGGCTAAAGCTGATTGCCGATCCGGCGGCATTCTCCAAAGCCGCGTTGGTTGCCGGCGAAGGCTGGACAGTAGAATGGCCGGAGCAGGATATTCAAATCGGCGCCGACACTTTATGGCTGGACGCCCAGGCGCAAAACGCGCCTGACGAAAATACCCGCATTTTTATTCTATGGCGGTTAAAACACGGGCTGTCTTTAGCCGAATCCGCCAAAGCCTTAGGCATGACAGCGCGCACCATGAGCGCTTACGGCTCGGGAAAACGCCCTGTACCGCGCTATGTCGCCCTGGCTTGCAAAGGTTGGGATGCGGAGCAATTGCTTAACCAGGGCCTCGACGCCGGGTGACGCGAGCCCGCCCACCCGAAATTTTTCTAACCGATTCACGAGAATGTCAAAAACAAATGTTAAAAAAGCCTGGATTCGTGGATGTCCGCCCATAGTTAAATCTATCAAAAGCCTAATCTAGCCGTTCATGATTTTCCGCCCGCCATCCACGAATCGCCTACCGATACAAAGGGCCTTTGCAAAACCATATCCGCCGTAAGCCGCCATGCGCCGAGTAACCGTCCGGACTTGCTCTCAGGCGATCACATTATCCTTGCGCAACATATTCCGGATACTGCGCAAAGCCTGGCGGGTTCTATGTTCGTTTTCGATCAGACTGAAGCGGATATGGTCGTCGCCGTGCTGGCCGAAACCCACGCCCGGCGACACCGCGACCTTGGCGTCGATAATCAGTTTTTTGGCGAACTCGATGGAGCCCATCGCCCGGTAAGGCTCCGGAATCGGCGTCCACACAAACATGGTGGCCTTGGGTTTCTCCACTTTCCAGCCCATCGCGTTCAGGCCGTCGCACAACACGTCGCGGCGCACGCGGTACATTTCGCAAATTTCCTTGACGCACTCCTGAGGGCCTTCCAGGGCGGTGATGGCGGCTACTTGTATCGGCGTAAACGTCCCGTAATCCATATAGGATTTTATCCGGGTCAGAGCCGACACCAAAGTCGGATTGCCGCACATGAAGCCGACCCGCCAGCCCGGCATGTTATAGCTTTTCGACAATGAGAAAAACTCCACGGCTATCTCCTTGGCGCCGGGAACCTGCAAAATGGACGGCGCCACGTAGCCGTCGAAGACGATATCGGCATAGGCGATATCGTGCACGATCCAGATGTTATGCTCCTTGCAGATCGACACCACTTTCTCGAAAAAATCCAGCTCCACGCACTGGCAGGTAGGGTTGCCGGGAAAATTGAGTATCAGCATTTTCGGTTTCGGCCAGCTTTCGGCGATGGCGTTGTCCAGTTCCTGGAAAAAATCCTTACCGGGCGTCATCGCCACATGGCGGAGATCGGCGCCCGCGATCACCACGCCGTAGGGGTGGATGGGATAGGCCGGATTCGGCACCAGCACCACATCGCCCGGCCCCAGCGTCGCCAGCGCCAAATGCGACAAGCCTTCCTTGGAGCCTATCGTCACTATCGCTTCGCTGTTGTAATCCAGATCGACGTCGAAACGGTTTTTATACCAGCCGCAAATGGCTTTCCGCAAGCGCGGAATGCCTTTGGAAACCGAATAGCGGTGCGTATCGCCGCGCTCGGCCGCTTCGACCAATTTCTGCACGATATGCGGCGGCGTGGGCTGATCGGGATTGCCCATGCCGAAATCGATAATATCCTCGCCATCCGCTCGGGCTTTGGCTTTCAGTTCGTTGACGATATTAAAGACATAGGGCGGGAGTCGGCTAATACGGTGAAATTCTTCCATTAAAGGCTCTTGTAGTGGGTTTTAATTGTTTTGTTTAAAATTATTATTTGGGTTGTAAACAACTTACAGGCTGATGATTATGGTTGTTAACCTCGGTTATCTACTGTTCCCAAATCTAGGCTAGTCACTTAAACCAAATCCTTTTTATTAACCCAATACCGTTAAGTTAAGCGACAAGCCGTCCCCTCTCCCTTCGGGCATAGGTATCCACACAACTTCTGCTGGACGGGGAAAGCCGTAAAATTGAGCTAGGGACAGCTCCCTCTCCCTCCGGGAGAGGGTTGGGGTGAGGGGGTCAAACTAATCGTCCGCAGGCATTTTCCTGTTTTAGATCCCCTCACCCTAGCCCTCTCCCGGTGGGAGAGGGGACGGCTTGTCGCTTAACTTAACGGCATTATCTTATTAACTTGAAAGTTTATAATTATATAAATAACTATTCAAGGATAGCCGGTTTAATTCTAGCAAAATTTCGCCGGCTCAAGCCGATAGTTGCTCGCCCCAGCGGCCGAAATAAAAGCGTTCTTCCAAGGCCGCCCGCGTACGCACCGCCAGTTCTCTTTCTTTTAATTCCCCGGACAGATTTTTAGCCTCGGCCTGATAACCCACCGCCATGACGGACATCGGCGTAGTCTCCGCCGGCAGATTAAACAATTGCCGGCTGCGTTCGGCGTCGAAACCGCCCATCTGGTGCGTCGCCAAACCCAGCGCGGTCGCCTGCAACGCGATGCTCAGGCTGGCCGCGCCGGTATCGAATTCGGCCCAGCGGTTAGGTTTGCCGGTTTGTTCGAAACGCTCCATCGCCACGGTCAAAATCAATACCGGCGCATGCTGCGCCCATTCCTGGTTTTTCTCGACCAGGCAAGACCAAAGATCATGCCAGCCGGCCGGGTCTTTAGCCTTAATGCAGACCACAAACCGCCAAGGCTGCTCGTTAAAACAGGACGGCGCCCAGCGGGCGGCCTCCAGCAGCGAGGTCACCGTCTCGTCGGCCAGCGTAACGTGCGGATCGAACGCGCGCGGGCTCCAGCGGTTTTGGAGTATAGTATTGATTTCGACGCTGGTGATTGCGGGTTTGGTAATCATATGCGGCCCTTGGTTTATATGGGAAACAAGCCTGTTCAAGGCTATTCCGCGCCTGCCGCTGGCGCGGCCGGCGCGGGGTTTTTATGCTGATTAATATAAGAACCGCCGACCAGAAACGTCAACAGCAGCAAATAGACGATAGCGGCAATGTTTTTAGCTTTTTTGTTGAGGGCGGCCTCGGATTTGAGTTCGGTCATGGTCTGTTACCCCGGATGCGGATTGAAGGCTTACGCCGTATTAAGGTTTGATTTTAATCCGGGTTATGGGTTTTGTACAGATGGCGTTTAATTCAGGACGTGGGCTAAAGAATGCGTTCGCCATGTTCGTGGAATGAATCTATGCGCTGAAACGATAATTTCTGTCATAATTCTTATCTGAAAATTGTGCTCATTTTTTAATCTTAGTTAATCTTAAAAATTTAGGCGGTTCAATGAAAATTCGTAATTTTTGTTTCCAATTAGGGCTGGCGCCGGCATTTTTATTCCACGCTTCGATAAGTTTTGCTCTCTGCGAATTCGGCAGCCCAAATGTCGTGAGCACGGTAGCTGAGTTGTCGCCGAGCAGCTATCAGTATGATTATGACGTTTCCGGATTTACGCTGGGCTCTTGTTCGCCAAATTCCCCTAGCTATCAAAATTCATTTGCCTTGCCCTATTTCCCGGACGCCAACATCAGCGCAATCGTTACACCGGCGGGATGGAGTTACCAAATACTGAACGAGGATTTTTTTAATTTGGGCCATGGCGCCGAAACATTGGTTTGGGCGACTACCGGCGCCGGCATACCCAATTATTATTACACTTACAATCCTACTACCAATGTCACCACCTTTACGCCGTCCGGCAATTTAGACGGCTTTGGCTATACCGCTGCTTATTCGCCGGTGTCAGGTCCGGATTTTGTGTCTAACCAAGGATTTAATCTTAACGGCATCGCCGCCGCTATTGGCGATCCGGCGGTTCCATCCTCCCCAAGCGCCATTAGCGCCGGCTTAACGACGCCGCTGCCGTTATCCTCGGCGGCTCCGGAACCGCCGATAGGCCTGTTGCTGCCGCTCGGAATTCTGCTTTTAAGCGCCATAAAACCGAACCGCAAACCCCACTCTCTTGGAATCGCGGCTCAGTAGGATAGGATGTGCTGAACGAAGTGAAGCGCATCGTTCGCGAGCGATGCGGTTCAAGGCGTTGGCGCTCACCGGCAAATGGCGACGGCAAAGGTTCGCGGCTGGTGAACAGCAGCTGCGTGTCACCCTAGGCGTTCAGCCGCGCGCACATTTGCAAAATCTTTTCCAGTTCCTCGCGCAGATCTTCGTTCAATTAGCAATCAATCCGGCATGGTAGTAAATACCATGCGCTTGCATCGCCTCTACACAATCAATAAATGATGGAATCATGCCTTGTTGTCTTGCCTTCAATAACACCCCTAGCGTGCCAGTAACTTTCAAGCCAAGATATTCCGCCATGTTACGACCGACTTTTTCGTCAATTATTACCCAATCTGCATGATGTTTACAGGCCATATCGAGCGTATGTTTTTCGCCTTTATCTAATTCAAGCAAAATGCTAGTTTGACCGATAGATGTTGATTGAATCGGTTTTATCCAATCAAATCCCCGCATACGATCATAACAAAGCAGTTTCTCTTGCAAAATCATCGGCGCTATCTTCCATCAAAGTAGCGCCGGCATCAAATGCAATGTGTAAAAAAGCAACTCTCCCGATGCCTAACCAAGCGGCGGCCGTACCGGACGAAAGCTTACCTTCTTTAAATAAATTGATAGCTGCTTGCTTTTTTAAATAGTCAGCAAAACCTTCCGCATTAAGATGCAAACCAAGCAAAATTTCCGGAGGACAATCAATAGTGACAATTTGCCGCATAACCCACCCTTAAATTTTAAATTCCTTTAATATCATAACAACAAAATCCGTTGAAGTCTGAGAACGGCTGACAAGCAAAATATAAATCTAAGCGTAGGACGCCGTTAACCGCCAGGCCGGGCGAAAGCTACGGGGGGGATTCACAGCGTCCTTCGCCAGGCGCTCCGGCGTCGAAAGCCGGGTAGCTGCGTTAAGGTTTTAGACTAAGCGCATCGGCTATGTTGTATATACGAAACCAATTTGGCGCCGGTTTCAGCAGTTGAATGAGCTTGCCTTTTTCAATGATTCCAAAAATGTTATGGCGTAACTCACCGCTATTATCAATTAAAATACATAGATCAGTGGTTTTTAAGGCCGTTTTAAGGTTTGCAAAACATTTTGGGAACCGATTTTCAATGATTTCATCGGGTACATCGTGTCCACCGTGTTCAACACGATCTTGAACACGGGCAAAGCTTATTTGCGGGTGATCGAGTCCGATGAAAATTAAAACGGTCATAAAACCAGCTCTTTTAGCTTCATCAAGTAAGGCAATTTTGTGACCTTTAGTGTCAGAAAAAACCGTTTCAAGCGCTATCGACTTCTTTTCGCGAAATTGCCTACGCACTCTGTTGGTTGCTGTTTTAGTAGCCTTAATGGCCTCCGCTTTAGTTTCCGGATGCCGCCCAAAAATCTCAAAAGCCACGGCATCCGGATCTACACATGGAAAACTTATGACTTCAAGATGCTTTTTTCGAAAAGTTGACTTTCCCGCGCCATTCGGCCCGCAAATCAACAGAAATACCGGAGAATCACCGACAATGATTTTCTGAAACACCTCGATCATTCATAATCCGGGACGAATTTTCTTTTGATCATCCGCCCACGAACACGTTGACCATTTGGATGTTGCTGGATAAGTTTCCCTGGATTTTGGGCGTCGCCGAAATAAAGCATTTTAACTTCCGTCTGTCTTTCTTCCATAATATCGGTTCTGTCTTTAGTTAACTGGATATTAGCCAAAGTACTAGCAAGTTGACTCCTTATACTTTTATCAATTATCCCTAATTGGCGACTGATGATTTGACGAAGCGCCACAATATCCAGTTCTTCATCGGATAAGTAGGCCAATAAGGTTCCGCCATCAGGCTGTTCTTTCTTAAGTTCCGATTTTAAGGGGTTGCTGATCAGAGGTAGAAAGTCATTTGCCAGATTGGATAACAACTGAAGGCGCCGTTTATTTTCAATGGCCGGCTCCATGCCCTGACGATAATGATAAATCATTGGCCGTGAAACTCTAAGTATTCGAGCTAAATCGGTTGCCGAATCACTAAACACTTTTTCAATAGATTCCAACATTACTGATGAATCATTCATGCTATATGATTCGCCGATTGGTAATGATGCAACGATTCCATATGTTGAAGCCAAACCTGAACTTTTTTGGTTTAGTGGTTTGAATGACTGTGTTCTAGATTCTTCGCTCCAAAGTGTTAACCAAATACTTTGTTTTTCGGTAAATGCGCTAAATAAAGAATTAGCGCCTGTTCTTAAATCTCTGATAGCTGCCGCATAACTCATGTTGCGCCCCAAATTTTACGTGCGTAATCAGTTATTGATACTTTAAATAAATTTGCAATGTCATTTCGTAATGTAGATAAATTTTCGATTACTAGGTCAGGATTAAGTCGAACAATGGGAGAATATGGAAATATCCGATCAGTATCAAGGATAGCAGTATGTTGATTAGGCATAATATCATCTCGAGACATTAAGTGAGAGGGTGTTAGAGAAAAGGCTCCTAAATCTGGCGGCAGTTCCGGGATGCCGTATCCACGAACAAAGCGTAACGTAAGAGTGCCTGTTGGCTTTTGATATACCGCTAGGCTGGTTGTGGCGATTGGCAAAGTATTTTCGATCTCTAAAGACGGATCAAGACGCGGGTCAATATATTGACTGATTTTTTCTCTAGGAGTCGGTAATATAAAGTCTATATATCGTAGGCCTAATCTATTAATATAAACCGATGGTACGACTTCAGCCACTATCTTAAGGACTTCATGTAATCGATTTAAAAAGTTCTTCGAATCTTTGTATTTTGTTGCGTGAAGAATAATGCCGTTTGCACGCAAAATAATTGCAATTTTATTGTCAGGTGTTGCGAACTCCCATGCGATATCATCTTGGTCTGTTTGAAAAATTACACCTGTATTCGCGGCAATGATGGTTGCTGAGTGCTTAGCTCTTTGAATAGGGTATTCTTCGCGTAATCTGCCTGCCAGCTCTTTTTGATAGTTTTTTAAATCGGCAATCTGTTCCGTTCGAACCTCGGCAAGCACATAAGCTAGAGGTGCGTTGCTCCAGGCGCCCAATGAAGTGGTCATCTACATTTCTCTCCAAGTGTTCTCTTTATAGAGATTATTATTTTACAATTCATTTGACAGTTTTTTTTAAAGTACTGTAATGTATCAATCGTAGTTTATTTTACAGGATACTTTACACTTTTTTTGGGACTTATGCACACAGAATCTCAATAAAAGTATTAAATCAATTATTTAAACATTGAACCTAAGCTCGGGATGAAGAGCTTTTCAGGTATTTTACAGAGCGCAGTGTGAAGTGCTGCGAAGGGGGGGGCAATGAAGAATGTTTCTGCATTTAATCTGCCCGTTGAAACACCTGAACTATTATCCTATTTAATTAATCTTGACCTGATTGTCTGTGGCACTGATGATACCACGAGCCGTGCTTACTTGAACCAGCTTTGCCATCAATTTTATTTGCCGGTTCTTGACCTTGGCGTACAGTTTGGCGCCAACCCAAATACCGGCAAAATTGTTAAAGAAGTTGGCCGGGCAAATTTGATGCTACCAGGAACGCCATGTATGTGCTGTACTGGACAGATTAACCCCCAGCAATTAACTATAGAAGGGTTGAGTGATATAGAACAGCAAAGACGCGCAGAGGAGGGATATATTACCGGCATGGATGTTTCCGAGCCATCCATGATGTTATTTAATATGCAAGTTGCAGCAAAAGGTCTTCAGCGGTTCATGGAATGGGTTACTGGATTTCGAAGCATTGATTGTACAGTCTATGATATTTTTCGGTTTTTTGGCCTTGGTGGTACAGAA
>JBEKBU010000054.1:0-32077 GCA_050015235.1 Methylomonas sp.
CTCGCCGCGCAAGCGAGATATTTTTTGTATGTCGGTGACGAACTAGGGGTGCTGGCCAGACGCATTGATTGTCCTACCGCGACAATCAACTCAGCCCCATCATGGTCCGTTACCGGCAAAACCCGGAAAAACCCGCGAAGACTTCGCAGTTATCCGTTTGATGTATTTAAAGGAATGACTTTAATCCCGTTCTGTTTCTGTTTTTCAGAAAAAATTAAAACAGCGGGTCTGTGCTTGAATGAACGACGCCCAACCGGCGCCAGAGCATTAATGCGATGAAAGAACCCGGATCGTACAGCCCTTACCGGCGCTGGTTTTGCATAGGCAAAAGCCGAACGCAGCCATGAAGCACGGCATTCAATATTGGTGTCGAGTGGTTCTAGAGACAATTCAACCGGTTTCAGATCAAGGTGGATGGCATAGGCCAGCCGAATCCTTAGACACAAAACGATTGATCTTGTAGACCGATAGCCAAAGCTTGCCACTCTGCATTGAAAGTCATCAATACAGTATCCATCCTGTGGAACCCGAGTTCCGAACAAGATTTCTGCACCTCCAATAAAGGCGCAACAGCAACACCGCCGTTCAGAAAACCTACTAACGCGGTTTATCGGTTATTTAAAGCGTACGAGTACGCAGATAGAATTCTGATCGAAACGATCAGAACACAAACCGGGAAGGTCAACAATGTCAACCAACCAGGTAATTCTTACCAGGCGCATTTATCTGTGCCCTCTGTTTTATCGGATTTCGTGAGAAAACCATCATTCTATATAGCTTCAGCATCTTTCAATACTGGGCAAGTCTTTTTTGTGCAAGTTTTTTTTCGGCATCTAGCCTTAATCATTTCCAGCGGCATCCTCTGCCATCTCATTTGAGACTACATCCAAGCTGGCACTGCTCTTTCTTTAGACTGCCGAGCTAGCAGCTTATGAAAATTTCGTCCTGAAAAGTTCTTTAGGCGAGAGAGATTTTCCATCAACCAAAACAGAGCTGTCAACAATTATTTGATATATTTATCAAATATCTACAAAGAAAATGTCTATAGGATGTTAACAAACGTTATTGGACTATCGTTACCATATTTATCCCAGTCCAGACAAGACGCCACGAAGAATAATTTTGCAAAAAATATTGAGACTAATTGCCATTTTTGGAAATTCACGCAAAAGTTATTTAGCATTACTGCTCTTAGCTATTAATGCTCTGTCTATGCTGGCTGATCAAGGATTTTAATTACCCATTAAGCTATATGAAAATTTTTAATCGTTAGTGCAATCATAGTTCTCTTGAGTTCCCCCATAAAATCTTAGAAAGAACCTGTAGAACTGGCTATTTTACTGGAAATTCTCTCAGTTCCCCGGTTCCCTCACCAAACAATATAAAGCCATTCTCACATCATTTTTTTGAAGCATCAAAATTTGCTTCTTAAACATAATGACCGGAACCAGTAAACGGATAAATACCACTTAATAGCGCCACTGCCTGCTTAGCGTCGCGAGCAAAAATGCAGTAACTTTTTGTGGTATAATTTTAAGCTCGAATAGATTACGGGCTTAATTCTACAGATTGGATTTTTGCAAACTTTAGATACTTAGATAGGGCGACAATACGAAGGGTAAAACTTAAAAAAGTGACACGAATAGTGATACGAAGCTAAAAGTGTTACTTTTTGTACTTCATAAACAATATATTAATGTTTTATTAGATTTCGACCCTCGTACCAAAGAAAAAGTTTAAGATGTTTAAGAATATTTAGAAACCCGCAAGCTATCTGGCTTAGCGGGTTTTTTTATTGTCCTTGGAATTACGATAAAATATATATAGTTTCGGCTTCTGGCCTTAATCATTTCCAGCTGCATCCTCATTAGATTAAAATTAATATTTTGATCGATAAATAGTTGGACAGAAATTAAAAAGAGGATAGTTAAATTATCTGTTCTGGTTCAAAATTGACTAGGAGATACCATGAAAATTTCAGAGGAAAGTATTGAATTTCTGGAAAACCATATCCCGGATATAGCGGACGCGGCATTTAAACAGGCTTATTGGCAAGCCTTGGCGACTGGCAGTAGTGTGCTGGTAGCGGAGGACGGTCAGATTATTGAAGTGTTTCCAGATGGCGGTCGCAAAGTCATCAAGCAGATAGCCAAACCAACAAAGGTAAATTCCTTCGTCGCAAACCGCTCGGACTAAAATGCACCCAAAACCTCGCATGCGGATATTCGCTGGCCCCAACGGCTCCGGCAAAAGTACGCTCAATGGTGTAATTAATCCTGCTTTATTGGGAATAGGTAATCCCCCTGAAAAATATAACGATTTAGAAGTAGAATTTTCTCGAAAGGCATGATGGTTAGAAAGGACTGCGGCAATTGAAGATAGGACGCCAACTGCCCAGTCTATCTGTTATCGGTAGGTTTTTGAAAGAGTGAAAAATGTAGGGCGGGTTAGAGGCGCGCACGATGACTCTTTTTTTGCTGAGGCCACGGCCGCGCATCGTAACCCGCCATAGCTTAAACGGTATGTAACGGTCTTTGGATTATGCCTAATTATTTCCGCTTCCGGTTATTCAAGAATGGGTCTCGGATAATTAAAGTCTTGGCGGGTTACGATGCAAGCATCTAACCCGCCCTACGGCCCTCAGGCAGTTCACCACTTTGGTTGGCGGAAATTACCGAAGGCAAAGAATTGAGCATGAAGGCGGAGCTTGTGCCGCAATGGTTTAAATCGGCGTTGTGGGATAAATTTGAATCCGTAGAATAAGCAATATAATTATGCCGATGATAGATATCAGTATCTACGGCCCTTACGAAATATCCGGTAAATGCAGCATCAGCAAGGTCGTCGCGGTTATCACCAGAGCGCCTAGGGCAATTAAGGCTGTCATCGGAACGACCTGCTGTGACGCAGCTATGGTGTAAAGGCCTACCGACAGCAGCATGGCGAAATTCTGGAAAAAATTCTGCGTCACTACCGCACATCCGCTGCCTATGCTTTGCTTGCCGATTTCCTGCAAAGCGGCGTTAATCGGTACGATCATCATCCCACCGGCCGCCCCCATGAAAAATAACACGCTCCGGGCTGGCCAGACTGCTTCGGTAAAGCTCAGGGCAATTATCAACAAGCCCATGCAATAAGCCGGAAAACAGGTGCGGCGTATATGTTCCAGCGGAATCAGGCGCGGAACCAAAGCCGCCCCGGTAATAATTCCCAGGGCTAAAAACAGCGTTAATTCGGCGATGTCGTCGGCGTTATGCGCCATCAGCACCAAGGGCGCCCAAGCAATAATAATCACCCGTACACAGGCGGCTGTCGCCCAAAATAGCGCTCCGCCCAAAACGGCAAACTGCGAGCGCGGTTTAGCTAAAAAACTGCGTATCTTTTGATAAAATATCCAAACTTTCCAACCTCCGGGCTCGGTTTTGCCGGCTGCTTTCGGTAAAAGCAGCGAAGCGGCAGCTGAAATCAGAAATAATGCTATCGAACCGCTCAGAGCCCAGTTTACCGAATAATCAGCCACCTTGGCGCCGACCACCATGCCGGTCAAAATAGCTAAAATGGTCGAGCCTTCTATCCAGCTATTGGCTTTGACCAGCGCATGGCGTCCGACTAATTCCGGTAGAATACCGTATTTAGCCGGACTGAAAACCGCCGCGCCGACCCCTACCACGCAATAGGCGATCAGAGGCTCGACATGCAGTAATAGCAAACCGGCGCCGCCGGCCTTTAGCAAGTTGGCGATAATCAGCACCCAAGATTTGGGGTATTTGTCGGCAAACCCGCCCACCCAGGGCGCCAACACTAAAAACGCCGCCAAAAAGACTCCCTGCAGGGCCGGGACATACCAGCCGGGCTGCGCGGATTGCAACACCACGGCGATGATGGTAAACAATACGGTGTTATCGGCAAACGCGGAAAGAAATTGGGCGATGAGCAGCGTGTAGAGGTATTTATTCATGTCGGGTTTTTGCAAGGCAACAGATCAACCGAAAAGAAAGGTCGAGGGTCAAATCCAGGCGCTCCAACTAAGTCCACCGCTCAATTTTCAAATGCTCGATGCTGTCAAAATGCTTAAAATTATTGGTCACTAAAGAAAAATCATGACGTTTGGCGATACTGGCGATCATCAAATCCAAGTCGGCGATTAAAACGCCTTGCCGTTTTAATCTTGCTTTCTCGGTTGCAAAAATTTGACTGGCTTGCCCGTCGAATTCCAAAATAGAGAGCTCATCCAGAAAAGCTGTTATTTTACTTAGGTTATGTTCAACTTTGGATGAATTGTAAGCGCCAGATAATAATTCCGCATAATTGATACGCGTTGTAAAAATGGCCTTTTGCGGACAGTTAGATAGCTTAGCTACGATATCTTCACGACCTTTTAAAAAAAAAATCAGAATATCGCTGTCAATTACCAAGTTCATAACGACAAATCAAATTCTTTAATGTTTTTGTCCGTTTGAATCGCGCTTAGCATGTTATCGGCTTCGCCGGAAGCTAACGATCCGGCAAATTGCAGTAAGGTATTTGTTTTGCTGGCGGCGGAAGCTGCAAATTGTGCAACCGCTTTTTCGATAATGTCGGTTTTAGTGGTATGCTGATCTTTCGCAAGCGCCTCTAACGTCGCCAAAATACTTTCTTCAAGTCTAAAGTTGACGGCTTGTTTCATGATTCCTATCCTTATGCTCAAGTCTAATGTAAAGACATTTTTACTTATTTCTCTGAATATGTAAATACGCTAACTCTTTTTCAAAAACACTCGGGGTAATGACGACGCAATTTACCAACAATCTGGCGCAAGCCTTTGGCCTAATGAACAATACCGCCCTAAACGGGCCAGGCTTACAAAACTGGCGGGAGGGCCTTTACAACGAAACCGCCGCCTATAACAGGCTCTCGGTTAGCCATGCCCGCGAATTCTATCTGCGCATGAATTTTATCGAATGATAAGCTTATCAGATTGATATTTCGAGCGTTGTTTTTGGAATCAGTTAAAGTTAGCTTTGCTTTTTTGCCGAAAAAAGAGTATAAACCGTTTATACTGTTTTTAACTCAACCAAGGAACGCCGTCATGAGCAACAAAAAATCCAAATCCAAAATTCCCGGCGCCGCCGAAACGGCAGTTACCACACCGCCTAGCGATGCCACACCGGAAACAGGCCTAACCGCTAAAACCGAAACCTGCGCGGAAGCGCAACAAACTGCTTGTGTTTCCGTGGAAGAAAGCGCAACCGGCAAAAAAAGAAAAGCTAGCAAAGCCAAAGTCATCAGAGACAGCTTTTCTTTTCCCGAAAACGATTACCGGATTATCTCCCAACTGAAAAAAACCTGCCTGGCTGCGGGAACTCATGTCAAAAAAGGCGAAATTCTGCGGGCCGGACTGCTTTTATTATCCAAACTGGAGCTTAGCGAACTGACCAAAGTCATAGAACAGGTTGAAAAAGTGAAAACCGGCCGGCCCAATATCGCGAAAGGCTGAATGGTCGCCTATTATACGCAGCCCGCCGAGCAAATCTAGAACGATTGGCCGCGCATAATAATATCCGGCATTAGCTCGGCGGCTCTTATAGCAAGCACTGGGCGACGCTGTTGATCACCATGAAATTGGTGGTGCCGCTGAGACCGGGAGTTCCGCCGACCACGACTACGAGATCATCGGTTTCAATGACGCCTTCGTTCAGTAGCGAACGAACCGACTGCGAGATTAATTCATCCGTGGTTGGCTGACGCGACTGAAGATCCGCATAAACTCCATAGGTCAGCGAGAGTTCGCGTACCGTGTGTATGTTAGCGCTTTTCACATAGATGGGAACGTAGGGGCGATACGAGGAAACCAGCCGTGCGATGCGGCCGGTTTCCGAATCCGCCACGATGGCCTTAACCGGAATCTCCTGGTAGGCGTAAGCGGCGGCGCGGGCGAAGTAAGTACGGCTAGGATCGGACGTATCTTCCGTTTCGATATTCCATCCCAGGGGGCGTTGCGTTTCCGCTTCGCGGGCGATTTTAGCCATGGCGCTGACAGCTTCCAGCGGGTATTTACCATTTGCGGTTTCTCCCGACAGCATCAAAACGTCCGTGCCGTCGAACACAGCATTCGCAACATCCGACACCTCGGCTCGGGTTGGCCTTGGGTTTTCAATCATTGTGTGGAGCATTTGCGTGGCGGTAATCACGATTTTAGCCTTACGCGCGCAAGTCTGGATAATCCGTTTCTGTATAATAGGCAGCCGCTCGAATGGCACTTCGACGCCGAGATCGCCGCGTGCGATCATCACGCCCGCGCATACTTCCAAGATTTCTTCCAGATGGTCGAGACCCGCGGTGTTTTCAATCTTGGCGATGATTTTTACCGAGCTGCGCTCCGCGTTAAGTATCTCCTGCACAGCCAGAATATCGTTGCGGTTGCGCACAAAGGAATGAGCGATAAAATCGACTTCATAACGCGCGGCAAAACGAATGAATTCTTCGTCCAGGCCGGACAGAGAAGGCAGATTTAGACTGACGGAAGGTACATTGACATTCTTTTTTACAGCGATGCGACCCGCATTCTTTGCAATACAAACCAAGTCATCCGGATTTTTTTGCACAACCTCCAGTTCGATAGTCCCATCCTCAATAAGGATCAAGGCGCCTACCGGCACTTCGTCAACAAATCGCGGATAGGAAACGCAAAATGCTTTACCCGTGGGAGCGCCTCTAACGACGCGAACTGTTTCTCCGGTTTCAACTGGAATCGGTTGTTCGATTTCCCTAGTACGCACCTCGGGGCCTTTGGTATCGATAACAATGCCGATGCGATCGGACGTGGCGCGAACCTTCTGCACAACGGCTACGGCTTCTTCGGGTATCATATGCGCGGTATTAAGCCGAACAGCATCCATCCCGGCGTCATGCAGGGCATGCAGAAGTTCTTCCGAACAATTTCTAGAGGAGATGGTAGCGAGAATTTTGGTAAGTTTTCTTTGCATGGTTTAGATTTGGAAAAATGAATAGGAAATCCGATCGCCGGGATAAAATGATCACGATGGGTCATAGTTCTCGCCAATGCCTGGTTCGAGGCCATTCTGGACGATTAGTGTTAATAACTTATGCGGAATGATACCATGGAGAGCGATCCATTCGTAACGTTGATTCATCAGTTAAGCTGAAACTAATTTCATCATTTGTCAGTTTTTGCATATCTTAGGAAGATATCCACCTATATGTTCCCCCTAGGTATTTTCCGGGGTAATCAGGTCAACAGTGGGAAAGTAGCTACTGAAACGGCCTTTATCGCGTGACGCCAACTTAAAACCGGCGACGGCGGCATGGGCGCCGATAAAATAGCACAAGTTTTTGTTTTTCGGCTGGTATTGAAGTTACCGGGAAAATTGCGCTCGATGCAGAATATAGTGGCGCAATAAAAATATTTGTATTTCAGCATGTTACTTTTAATGTATTTTAAAATGGGCTGTAAAATAGGGGTAAAAAACTGATGTTTTCTGCTTGGTTTTAATGAATTTAACTGTTATTGCCAAGTATAACGGCAATACAATTCAAATAGCGGGTGGCTGTTTCAATTGCTGCTGCCGAACGTTCCAACGGTATATCAGAATTTTCCCCTGTTTCATAATCAGCAACGGCTTTTAGGTTGTATGCCTGTGTGAGAAAAACCGGAAACGCTTTGTCAATGCGCGGTTCATCTAGCGCAAGACGGTGCAGTTCGATTTGAACCCCTTGATGCGTTTTTGCTGATTTACCCATACGTTCGAAAATTAAAGCCTGTGACGTATGAAAAGCGGCCAGATATGCGCCGCGTCCCGCGTCGTTACTAAGACCAACTGTTAGGCTTACACTGGCATTTGCTAGACATTAACGAGCTTTGGCAAGATAACTGGCAGCTTCTGGCGTCATAAGTCGATACCTTCCCGTCGCAATTCTCCCATAAGCGGAGTGCGTTCTTCATATGCTCCTGCCGGATAAGGCATGGCGTGAATGACTTCGCCTGTTTCGGAAATTATATTCGAGGCAGCAAGTGCTATTTTGTCAGATTCAGCCCATCTATCAACAAGGTCATTTAGAAAAACAGCGATATCGTAGTCGGAATCGGAACGCGCGTCGCCTCTTGCTCGCGAGCCATACAACACCACTCGCTCTATGCGGTTGCCATACAAGCCATCAAGAGCAGCTCGAAACTTGGATAAAATAAGAAGATTTGCGTTTGCCATAAGCCATTACTACCACAAATTAGATGTTCTTCTGTGGATCACTGCTAGTTGTTTGGAAACGATTATGGACAGTTTCCATTTGATGCGGTTCAAATTGCCATTTTTCTGATATTTTCCTAGCAACAGAGTTATTGTTAACGACTTCATTTGCACTTTTAAAAAGTTTCGCATAGCTCAAAATGAACTGAGCCATGATGAAATTACCAATACCTAAAATAGATAAGGCTGTTTTTTCTATCTGACTTTTTAGAGTGGAATTGTTGCTACTTTCCGATACAAAACCGCCCAAAAATCTCCCCCAACAAATCGTCCGCGCTGAACTCGCCGGTAATTTCCGCCAAGCAATTCTGCGCCTGGCGCAATTCCTCGGCCACCAATTCCGGCGCATGGTTTTCCAATTGTTCGCCGGCGATTTGGAGGGCTTTTTCAGCCTGCCGCAAGGCTTGCAGATGGCGGCGGCGGGCGGTGAAAACGCTGTCGGCCGTTTCGCTGAATCCGGCGCATTGTTTAAGGTGCTGTTTTAACAAATCCAGGCCGGCGCCGGTTTTAACCGACAGAAAGATTTCGGCGTTCGGCCCGCTAGTATCGATATGCGGCGGCGCGCCGGATTTGTCGATTTTATTAAAAACCTTGACTAAGTTGCCGGCGGCTGCCGGTAGCCCGGCATCGGCTTCGATTTCCGGATCGGCGCTGTCGATGAGCAGTAACACAATGTCGGCCGTTTCGATTTCCCGCCTGGCGCGGCGTATGCCTTCCTGTTCGACCGGATGGCTGCTGTCGCGCAAGCCGGCGGTATCGATAATGTGTAGCGGCATGCCGTCCAGCTGGATGCGTTCGCGCAGCACGTCGCGGGTGGTGCCGGCAATTTCGGTGACGATAGCGGCGTCGTGGCCGGCCAGCGCGTTGAGCAGACTGGATTTTCCAGCATTGGGTTTGCCGGCCAGCACCACGGTCATGCCGTCATGCAGCAGCCGGCCTTGTTGGGCGGTGGCGTGGATTTTCTTTATTCTGTCTTGCAGGCTTTTTATTTTCGCGGCGATTACGCCATCGTGCAAAAAATCGATTTCTTCGTCGGTAAAGTCTATCGCGGCTTCGATATAGACGCGCAACTCTATCAGTTCGTCGATCAGTTCATTGATTAGCGCGGAAAATACGCCTTGCAAGGATTGCTGAGCGGAGCGCGCCGCCTGTTCGGTGCTGCTGGTGATGAGATCGGCTATTGCTTCGGCCTGGGCTAAATCCAGTTTGCGGTTTAGAAAAGCCCTGTAGCTGAATTCGCCTGGATTAGCCTGTCTTGCGCCTAACGCTAAAATCCTGCGTAACAACATATCCAGCACCACTCGGCCGCCATGAGCGTGCAATTCCAGAACATCTTCGCCGGTAAACGAAGCCGGCGCGGAAAAATATAACAGCAGGCCGCTATCGATAACGCCGCCGTCCTCGTCCAGAAATTGACGGTATAGGGCCTGGCGGGGTTTAACTTTTTTACGGCTGATTTGTCCGGCTATGTCGGAGGCGGCAGGGCCGGAAATGCGGATAATGCCGACGCCGCCGTTACCGGGCGGCGTGGCGATGGCGGCAATGGTGTCGCCGTCGGCTAGCATACCGCCTTAATGAGCATGAGGTTTTTCTTCCAGAATATGCTTGGTGATATACCATTGCTGAATAATGGACAAGCTATTATTGCATATCCAGTACAATACCAAGCCCGAAGGGAAAAACAGGAAGAATACCGTGAAAACGATAGGGAACATTTTCATGACTTTGGCCTGTAACGGGTCTATAGGGGCCGGATTCAGGCTTTGCTGAATTTTCATGGTAATCCCGTAAATGATAGGCAATATGTAAAACGGATCCTGCGCCGACAAATCCTGTATCCACAACGCGAAATCCGCCTGGCGTAATTCAACGGTTTCAATCAATACCCAGTACAAGGAAATAAACACCGGAATCTGCACCATTATCGGCAAGCATCCGCCCAGCGGGTTAACTTTCTCGCGTTTATACAGGCTCATCATTTCCGTATTGAATTTTTGTTTGTCGTCCGCATACCGCTCTTGCAACTCCTTCAGAAGCGGCTGAACCTTGCGCATTTTAGCCATGGATTGATAGCTGGCTTTAGAGAGCGGAAAAAACAGAAATTTAATGATAAACGTAACGCCTAAAATCGCCACGCCCCAATTGTCTAAATAGTTATGCAGGTAATTTAAAGAAAAGTAAATCGGCTTGGCGATAACGGTCAGCCAACTGTAATCGACAGTCAGCTCCAGGCCCGGCGTGATGGCTTCCAGCAACGGCTGGATTTTCGGGCCGGCGAAAAACCGCGCCTTAAATTCCCCTTGGCTATTACTGGGGATAGTCTGATCGGATGAATAGGAACCGATGACGAAACGCTTATCGCTCAGGGCCTTGGTGTAAAAATGATTTTCCTGATCCGCGGGCGGAATCCAGGCGCTGGCGAAATAATGCTGAATCATGCCGCTCCAACCGCCTTGTTCGGTCAGATTCAGGTTATCCTCCATGTTTTCATATTTGATTTTTTTAAACTTTTCCTTGTCGGTATAGACGACGCCGCCAGAAAACGTTCTGATGAAATTATTGGTTTTGTCGGAATGCTCGATTCTCATCAATTGGTCGTATTGGCGGCCGGTCCAGGGTTTTGCGGATTGATTGATGATTTTTTGGTCTAAATCGATAACATAACTGCCGCGTTTAAAAGTGTAAGTTTTGCTGACCTGCAAGCCTTGGCCGTCGGTCCAGCTGAGCGGCACGCTGATTTGCTCCTCTCCAGGCTGCATGACATAGTTGGCGTCGCCGGCGCTGAAAATCGCGTGATGGTCGGGCGCGGGCGCGGAGTTATTGTCGGCCACCAAGCCGTTTTGCGCCAAAAACAGATGTTCCTGGCTGCCGTCCAGCAAACGGATAGGGGTCAGATTTTTCGCGGGCGCCCGCATGCCGATTAATGCATAGGCTTTATTGACATATTCGTTTTCTTTTTCGGTGGGATATTGCACCAGATCAAGATTGCGCAAGGTGCCGCCTTCGGTGTCGATTTCTATTGAAACCACATCGGTTTTAACGGTAATAACTTTATTGCTTGGCGTTGCGGCGACCACGGTTGCCGGGGTGTTTGCCGGCGGTTGAACGTTATTCAAAGCCGAATCGGTTCCGGTCGGCAGCTGTTCTTTGTCGGCAACCACGGGTTTGTCGGAAATAATCGCCTGAGGTTTAGGGCCGTAATCTATCTGCCATGCTTCCCATATCAAATAGGAAATCATCAACATAGCCATGACCAGAAGGAATCTTATGTTATCCATTGTTATTTACTCAATTTTTTTGGAACTGGATCTATGCCGCCTTCATGAAACGGATGGCATTTTAATAAGCGGCGAAGCAAGAGAAACCCGCCTTTGGCGGCGCCGTGCAATTGAATAGCCTCCAAGCCGTAACTAGAACAGCTTGGATAAAATCGGCACCGGGGACCCAGTAATGGGCTGATGAAGTATTTATACGTCTTAATCAGTGCTATCAGCAGAAGTCGCATCGTTCTACCAGTTTAAGCCAATGCTTTTCCAATGACTTCCTCAACATAAACAAGGGTGCGTTTGCAGCATCTCCTCGCGCCAATACAACAATATCGATATTTTTGATCTGTTGCCGGTGCAATCTAAAGCTTTCTCTGGCAGTTCTTTTTAAGCGATTCCGTGCGACTGCCTTTTTTATAGTTTTTTTTGCAATAGCCAAGCCCAGCCGCGGATAGGGCAAACAATTGGGCGCCGCCAGTACCGTAAAATACTTATCTATGGATTTTACAGGACTTTTAAATACATTTTTAAAATCAGCGGGCGTTCCAAGCCTATACTGATCAGGAAAGCCGAAATCTTCCGCGGACAATTATACGGTCAACGACGCGCGGCCTTTGGCTCTGCGCGCGTTAATCACCCTGCGGCCGCCGACAGTCGCCATTCTGGCGCGGAAACCGTGAGTTCTGGCGCGTTTAATTCTACTGGGTTGATAAGTTCTTTTCATGGTTTAACCTATATTTTATCGAATAAAAAGACTAATCATGATAAGTTATGCAGGGGTTGTCTGTCAATTTCGAGTGCATTTTTTAAAAGAAATAGAACTTTCCTGTTGTCTTTAAAGCCAGAAAAAACAGCAAAGCCGAAAACAATCGCAAGGTTTGTTAGCAGATACTATTGACACTGTACCTTATTATTCATAGGATGGTCGGCTAAATTAAAAAGGTTGATATCATTATTATCCTTTATAACCATCTAAGCAAATAAATCCACATCAGTTAAGTAATGATCGATTTTGACTCAATTAGAAATTTGACTCTCCATGAGACGCAGGCTGTCGATCAGTTAATTTTGGCGGAGCTTAGTTCCGATGTGGTGTTGATTAATCAAATCGGTCATTACATTATCGGTAATGGCGGGAAACGGCTGCGCCCGATGTTGCTGCTTCTGGCCGCGAAAGCGCTCGGTAGGATTGAAGAACACCATCTTATCTTGGCGGCCGTGATCGAATTTATACATACCGCAACCTTGCTGCATGACGACGTCGTGGACGAATCGCTGCTGCGGCGCGGCAAACAATCCGCCAATGCCGTGTGGGGGAACGCCGCCAGCGTATTGGTCGGCGATTATCTGTATTCCAGCGCTTTCGAGATGATGGTGCGCACTAACAGCATGCGGGTTATGGATATTTTATCCAAAACCACTACGGCGATAGCCGAAGGCGAGGTGTTACAATTGTTAAATTGTAACAACCCCGATACGACCGAAGAAAAATATTTGGAAGTGATCGCCCGTAAAACCGCCATATTATTCAGCACCGCTTCGCGTCTGGCGGCGGTTATCTCCGGCGCGGACGCCGAAACGGAATCGGCGTTGGCTGTCTACGGCCAACAATTAGGCGTTGCTTTTCAATTGATAGACGATGCTCTGGACTATAAGGCCAGCACCGAAGAATTAGGTAAAAATCTCGGCGACGATCTTGCCGAAGGAAAACCCACTCTGCCTTTAATTTACGCCATTCAACACAGCGACGCCAAACAGGCGGGCATTGTGATCGACGCTATCCGTAAGGGCTCGCGGGAAGCTTTTAATGAAGTCTATGCGGTGGTTAAAGCCGCCGGCGCTATCGAGTATACGGAACAATACGCGGAACGCGCGGCGGCCAAAGCCATTAAAAGCTTGGATGTTTTGCCGGATTCCGAATATAAGCACGCTTTGGAGTTGTTGGCGCGTTTCTCCGTGCAGCGCGATTATTAGCCGTTATTCCCTTGTCCTTCAAGAAAAAAAGCTTACTTGGCATTTAAAAACTATACTTTAATAACAAATGGATTTGGGTTTCATACTGCTGGCTCCACGCCGCTCCAACGCATCAGTTTAAAACACAGCTGAGCGGAGTTTGCGCCGGATTTTGCTTCCATGTTTATGATGCCGAATCCTGTTGACTTTCAAAACCACGCAACGCTCTTAAACCAACTATGTCCATTCCGGCTGCGCCTGACGAAACGCTGACCATCCGTTATTTAATTCACAAGAAACTGCTTGTCTGTTTATTTAGCGTAACGATAGCCTGGCTATTGCTGCCGGCAACACTGTATTCGGATTTTTTTATTATTGAGATCTGCGTGGTTCTTGGCTTAAGCTGGCTGGTCTGGCGTTTGTTCGATATAGTCACCACCCAAGACATCACTTTTTATCCTGACCGGATAGTCAAAACCAATTTTCTCCGGCAAACCGTCCTTCCCAGCGGCGCCCTGGTTTTAAAATCCCGCCGATTATCTTTGTGTTTATATCATGCCGCGGAGTCCAATATCCGGGAATCCGTAGTTTTGGCGATTGGCTTAATAGACCCTAAAACGAAATCATGGCTGGAGGGTTATTTGCGCGATAAGTATAAAATCAGCATTTACGCCGCAAAATATCCGCCCTCAAAAAACGCATATCAGGAATTCGGCAAAGTGCTCACGACTTTTAGCGTGCTTAAGATTTTAGCCGGTTTATATTTATGCGCTTATTTGATTTATGCGACGTATTTGAGCCGGCAACCTTTGGTTTTCAACGGCTATGCTGTCGACGTATCGCCACTGTTTTTGCATCTATTATTTATCGTATTGGCCGTTTTTGCTAACCTGCTGAGCTTAGAATTGCTCAAATCCGCCGAAAACCGGCAACCGGCGCCGCCATTGAGCGTGCGCTTATACCGGGCTCGGCGCGGTTACCTTTATGCCGCGTTGATAGCGGCTTTGGTTGCCGGCATGGGTTTGCCGCTATTTCTGCTGACCGGCGATAAATTGGATTTTTATGCTTTCTTTCTGGTTGGCGTACTGTATTTTCACCAATTCTACCCGCGTCTAACGTTATGGGAAAAAATTTGTAAATCCAACGAAGCGCTGGTAATTGACGAATCGCCGGCCGCATCGCCCAGACGTTCGTTGCAGGTTTCGCTGGTGCTGTTAGGCGGTCTGACGTTGTTAACACAAAACAAACAGCAAACGGATTTTCTTATCAATAGCCACCGCTGTCCGCGGTCCGGGGTCAACGCCTGTAACGGCGAGCAGTCGGGCGACGGATTTAATTTTAGTTTTGGCGGCGGAGGCGTAAACGCCGTCGATACGGTTCAACGCGGAGGATTCGAGTCTACAGGCCGTTCATTTTAAACGCGGCTTGTACCGCTCAATGCCGCTAAGTTAAACCTGATAACCCCATGGATGCGCTTCACTTCTTTTACCCTACGCGAAGCCCTTCAACAAAGATCTGATCAGTTTCACCTGCTCGGGATCGATCTCGGCGGTGCGGCAACCTTGACGGCATAACGCCCCCCTAAAACCAAGATAATCGGCGTTTAACGGCAGCAATTCCGCTATATCCGCTACAGTCAGCGACCCGGCCAAACCGGTCAGTAAACCTTGTTGTTTCGCCGTTTGCACAAATGTTTGTAATGCTTTGTTGTTTAACAACTTCGGCATGGAGCCCAGTTGTTTATCGCGGGTATCCAGCATCGCGCCCCGGAAACCGGCGGCCGACAAACGCGGTAACAGCCTAAAATCGGGCTCGCAATCGGCGAATAATACCGCGATCAGGGCATGGCCGCGCCGGGCGTAATCCGCTAAACCCTCTATGCAATCCAGGCTATCGCCGTCCGGAAAAAACCCGATTTTTATGTAATCGACCCCGGTAGCGGCCATTGCCGCTACCGCCCGGCAAACCAGTTCCCTTTGCATGGGTATATCGCCTATAGTGGCGCTAATCCGGACGCCCGGGCCAAGCGCCAGCACTATTTCGCGCACCGATTCCGGAGCCAAGGCGCCTAACGCGCCTAAAGCAGGTTGCTTAAGATCAATGATATCGGCGTTAAAATCCCGCACCAGACGCGCTTCCTCGAGACTACTCACGCTGGCCAACATCGAACTCATAGCAATTCTCCGGAGGCCAGCCTATGCTGTTCAATAGCCTGCATCAGCCAGTCCCAGGCTTGTTGTTCACGGTCGCCGGCGGTTTTCTCGAAGGCCATGCGCAAATAATCAAGCTCCATGCTGATTTTTTCCCATGGCAGCCTATCGAGGCGGCTAACCAGGATAGCCAGTTCCAGAACCGCATGCTGAGCGCGATTAAACCCTTTAAACGGTTTATGGGAAACGCAGCCTAGCGATTTACAAAACAATTTCGGCCTAATCGGATCGTCCGCAAAGTTTTGCAATTCCAACTCCTCGTGCGCCAATGCGGCGGATAAATAGAAACCAACAAAACGTCCGGCGGGCGACAATGACCAGTCTCGCCTTCCGGTCAGGCAACCGGCAAAAATCCTGACGTCGTCGCAATAATTGATGACCGCCGTTTGCGTCGCCAGCAAATTATTCAACGTCAGTGACGGCTTGAACGGCAGAATGACGAACAGATCGGCCTCAACGTGCACGCCCATGGGAGCAATATGCGGCTCGCCTTTTACGCTTACCGTGGTAATCAGCACTTCTTGTATCATCGGCAATTACAGTCTATCTTTAAAACAGGGCTAAGTTTAAATTTGTTTAATCCGGCAAGATTAGCAATTTTTCAGTCTTTTGTTTTTTATTTTTCTTAACTAGGCTTCCGGTTCATCCTAATTACTACCGACTTTATGCATTCCGTCAACATTTCCGATTTGTCCATTTTGCTGATCGAACCTTCATCCGTACAGTTAAAGGTCATCGTCCAGCATTTACGTAACGAAGGAATCGCGAAAATCGAAGGGGCGGCGTCCGGCAAGGAAGCGTTGACGATATTGGAGCAACACCAACCGGATCTGATCATCAGCGCCATGTATTTGCCCGATATGATGGCTACGGAAATGCTGGAGTCGATCCGGCATCATGAGGCGCTCAGCCATATTCCGTTCATGCTGGTTTCCAGCGAATCCTCTTTCAATGTATTAGACTCCATTCGCCAAGCCGGAGTCGTGGCTATTTTACCTAAACCTTTTGCGCATGAAGATTTAAAAAACGCGCTTAGAGCCAGTATCGAATTTATCGATCCGCAGGAAATGTCCCTGTCGCATTACGATATAGAAAATGTCCGGGTGTTGGCGGTGGACGACAGCCCCCTCGCCCGCAAGCACATTACCCGCGTACTTAACAACATGGGCATCGAAAAAGTCACGCTGGCGGTAAACGGCAAGGAAGGCGCGGAAATATTCAGCCGCGATCAGGACGCCTTTGATCTGATAGTTACCGATTATAACATGCCGGAGATGGACGGCCAGCAACTGGTCAGATATGTCCGCGAAACCTTGTGTAATACCCTCATCCCGATTCTAATGGTCACCAGCGAAGATAACCAAACCAGGCTCAGCAATGTGCATAAAGCCGGCGTTTCCGCCATCTGCGACAAACCTTTCGATCCGCAGACCGTTAAGGAAATGCTGTACCGGGTTTTAGAAGCCTATTAATGCCCTCGGTGCTATTCCATACCAAAAAATGTACGCATCCGCCTAAGAAATTGTCCCGCCAAAGTCTGCTGCGCCACCTGAGCATCTTCCTTGGTCATCGCTTCTGTTAGCGCTTTGCTGTTCGCGAGCTGGCGCTCGGCAAGCACATTGCTAATTGCCTCCATGAGAGATACACGGCGGGCAAGGATAGGCTGAAGTTCGGCCTTGGTGATCTCAATTGCGACGCTGTCAACGGCCGCCCGCACCGTCGCGGATCGCGGCGCCCCCATTAAAAGCGACATTTCGCCAAAAAAGCCGCCTGGACCAAGGCGCGCTACTATGAGATCGTTTCCGTCCTCTTGGGGAATCGACACATCAAACAGTCCCTCCTTGATGGTAAACAGCGAATCTCCTTCTTCATTGCATCGTATTACCGTAGCGCCCTCTAAAAAAAGCCGCTGAACCGCATTCGCAGCCAAATTCCCTATCTCATCGGCGGTCAGCATGTTAAATAGGATCACCCGGCTGAGGAAGCCTTCAACACTTGAGTCGGCGGATGCCGCGATAGCATCTTCTTTCTCCGAAATATGAGTATGAACCCTAGGCGCCGCAACAGTAAGCCCGGCATAATGCAGGTTCCGCAAAATATTTCGTTGTACTTCAAAACGAATACGACTGCGGCTTGGGTAGTTAGGCACCCAAAAACGCAGCCGCCATGTCGTGCCGTTATCCCCGAAGGCGGCGATCCGCACGTCGGGCGGGCGGGCTTGCGATTTCACTACCGGCACGCTTGCGGCCGCGGAAAGCAGCACGCGCTCCGCTTGATAAGTTGTGACGCTATAATCCAGAGTAATGTCTATTTCATCGCGCCACGGCGTTTCCGGCCGATCATAAACTTTCAACATCATCTCCGATAAGCGGCTGTTGGGAATCACCATATAGACGCCATTCTCCATAGACATGCCGGTAGCCCGCCAAGTCATGTTCTCTACCTTACCCACCATGCCGCCTTGGATCTCGATCCAATCGCCCATGCGAAAGGGGCGCTCAAGCGTAATGGCGATCCCGGAAAAAAGATCGGAAATCATGCTCTTGAGCGCAAGACCGACAACCATTACCAGAACGCTTGATGTTGCGATCAGCCCAGGATAAGGCCAGCCACCAAATCGCTCAGTAGACGGGGAGCGGGCGAACCGGTCCGGCGCAAAACCAACCCCTTCCACACCAGCACATCAAGCAGGCGATTCACCGTTAAGGCGCATGCCAACCATGCCGACGAATCGGCTATGATCCGTAAAACATCAGCGTTTGAACTGTCCATGGCAAACCCCAGGTACGCCGCCCAATCCGGCCAAGCCACCACCCCCCAACAAGCAAGGGCCATGAGGAGTAGCGGCGTTTTCAGACGCGCAAAAGGGAACTGCTTCAGCATTCCAAGATTATTGGTCTTCATATTTCTTTACTACACGACTGATGATTCAATGGGGGGCGGACTCAGAGTAAACACATATAAATTAATATCAAACACATGCAGCCATAACGTCAAAAATCCTGACAAGGATAAACCGGTTTTCAAAAGCTTGTCAATAATCAATTTCGCTGTTAGATGATATAAAATGCCCACCAGGAGGTTTGCCTATGAGCACCGTTTCAATACCGTACATCCCGCTTAAAACCTATAGATTTCAATTTCAACCGCAAGGCGACGTCAGACTGCCGGAATATCCTGGTTCGGCCTGGCGCGGCGCATTCGGTAGCGCCTTAAAAAAAACCGTCTGCGTTGTCCGCGATACCTCATGCCATAACTGCCTGTTAAAAAACGCCTGCGCCTACAGTTATATATTTGAAACCCCACCCCCCGCCGATAGCCTAAAAATGCGTAAATACAACGCCGCGCCGCACCCGTTTGTGCTGCAATTTTCCGGCATCGGGCAAACCTATACCGACAGTTTTCCAATCAATATACATCTTTTCGGCCACGGCCAACGCTACCTGCCCTATATCATCCACGCCATGCAAAAAGCCGGCGCGGACGGCATAGGCGGCCAAAGGCAAGTGTTTAAACTACAAACCGTCACCGATACCGGCAACCAGGACACTATCATTTATCAAGAAGGCCAACTGCAAACTCCCGCCGCCGCCGCTTCCCCGGCCATACCGCCTCTTCCCGTCCAAATCAGAATCCGGCTGGATACGCCGCTACGCATCAGGCATGACGATAAAAACCTTGGTTGCCGGGAGCTGAATTTCTCAGCATTTTTCCGTACGCTGTTAAGGCGCATTTCCATGATCAGTTACTTCCACACCGACACGCCTCTGGAAACCGACTTCGCCGCCCTATGCGCCCAGGCGGAGCGCATCAACTTTAGCGAACAGCAACTTAAATGGTACGACTGGACGCGATACTCCAGCCGCCAGCAAACAGAAATGAACATGGGCGGGCTGATCGGCGAACTCGGCTTGGACATGCAAGGGCTTGGCGACTTCTGGCCGTATCTATGGCTGGGACAATGGACGCACAACGGCAAAGGCACGAGCATGGGTATGGGCGCCTACCGGATCAAAGCCGCAAGCTTGCCAAGCAACCCGCCGTTTACGGATTAAGGCAAAATACATACATGGAAGAAACCACGCATCATTTTCTCGCCGTTACCGGGCTGACGCCGCAAATCGTCACCGAAACCCTCTACGCACTGTATCGTAGCGGCCAACCCTTGCCCGCGCACATCCACATACTAACCACCGCCGAAGGCTACCAGCGCGCCAAGCTTACCCTGATTAACGACGGCTGGTTGGCCAAATTCTATGAGGACTATCAACTACCCATGCCGGCGTTTAGCGTGGAAAACATACACATCCTTTCGCAATTAGATGGTCAACCGTTATCCGACATCCGCAGCCAAAACGATAATCAAGCCATAGCCGACGGCATCACAGAATGGATTAGAAGCCTGACCGCCGACGCCCACACCAGCCTGCATGTATCCATAGCCGGCGGCCGCAAGACCATGGGTTTTTACGCCGGCTACGCCTTGTCCCTGTATGGCCGTCCGCAAGACAGGCTCAGCCACGTACTGGTATCAGCCGACTATGAATCGCACCCGCAATTCTATTATCCCACGCCCTATTCGCATGTCATCTACAGCACCGACGCCGGCAACAAACCATTGGACACGCAAAACGCGGAAGTCATGCTGGCCGAAATCGCCTTTGTCCGCCTGAGGCACGGCCTGGACCAAGCCCTGCTGCAAGGGAAAAGCAGCTTCAGCGCCTCTGTCGCCAAGGCCCAGCAAGCCCTAAATCCGGCGCGGTTACAGATAAACCGCAAGAAAAACCTGCTCTTCGCCCAGGATATCCCCATTAAACTCAGACCGGCCGAACTCTATTTTTATCTGTGGCTGCTGGATAGACAGAGCCAAAATCACCCAGCCCCCTGTTGCCCGAACGACGGCGCGCCCGACGAAGGCTACGCCCAGGAATATTTACGGCAACTCGGCGAATTGGACGGGAACAACCGCACCCTGGACGCGCTTAACCAAGGTATGAGCAAAACCTTTTTCGAACAACGCAAATCCCGCATCAACAAATTGCTAAACGACCACCTGCAACATGCCGCCGCGCCTTATTTGATCAGCCCGGTGGGAAAAAGACCGCGCACCGGTTATAGAATAGCTTTGGGCGTGGAGCAGATTGAGTATATATAGGAGAAATAAGGATGACAATTAACCCTTTGCTGGAGCAATCCAGCCGTATTGCACTGGCCGCTTTTTTGCATGACCTTGGCAAATTTGCTGAACGGGCAAAAATCGAAATAGACCAAGAAACGTTAAACAATAACAAACATCTTTATTGCCCGCATCGAAAAAAATTTACCGATGATAAAGGCTGGTTTAGCCATGTGCATGCCGCCTATACCGGCTTGGCCATGGACATCATTGAAGAAAACTTTCCGGAACTAATAGGCTCGGATTTAGCGCCGTTCGGCGCCTGGAAAACAAAGGAAGCCGACGATTCATTCGTCAACGCAGCCGCCATGCATCATAAGCCAACAACGTTTCTGCAATGGATAATTGCAACGGCTGATAGGGTTGCTTCGGGATTTGATAGAGAAGAATTTGAAAATTACAACACTGCGGACGAAGAAACCAGCACAGGTAAAAATCACTACACAGCCCGCCAATTAACTTTATTCGAACAAGTTAGTTTAAATAATATTCCCAAGGAAACTTTCAATTACCGTTATCCGCTCAAACCCTTATCGCCCGAAAGTATTTTTCCGGTTCCCAAAGCCGAATGCGAAGGCAATAACGATCAAACAGCTCAAAAGGAATATCTGCGGCTTTGGCAAGAATTTATACAGGCCATTAAAAAAATTCCGGCATCCCACCGCAACAATTGGCCGCTGTGGCTGGATCATTTTGAAACACTATGGGGTGTATATACTCAAGCAATTCCTTCAGCTACCGCTTTCAACATCCGCCCGGATGTATCGCTATATGACCACTCGCGAGTAACGGCTGCATTAGCGACGGCGCTCTGGCGTTATCATGTTGAAACAAATCAAGTCGATTCCGCGACAGTCAAATCATTAAGCGAACAACTAGAAAGCTGGCAAGAACCAAAGTTTTTGTTGATACAGGGCGATTTTTTCGGAATCCAGGATTTCATTTTTGCTAATGGTGGAGAAACAAAAAAATACGCCGCTAAATTATTGCGTGGCCGTTCGTTTTACGTTTCATTACTCAGTGAATGCGCCGCGCTAAAAGTTTTGGATACATT
The DNA here is from genome assembly GCA_050015235.1 of Methylomonas sp. Taxonomy (GTDB): domain Bacteria; phylum Pseudomonadota; class Gammaproteobacteria; order Methylococcales; family Methylomonadaceae; genus Methylomonas. Next base: position 21,903 of record JBEKBU010000054.1, read on the forward strand.
GGATTTACCTTCCACCAGCCAAGTGATCAATGCGGCTGGCAAGTTTATGATCCTGGCCCCTAATACAGCCGCCACGGTAAAAAAACTTGAAAACATCCAGCATGAACTGGATCTATGGTTTTTAGACTACAGTTTCGGCCAAGCCGGAATCGGTTTAGCCTGGACCGAAGCAGCCTGCAATGACTTCCGCCGCCATCCCGGAACTGTTGAGTCAGCAACACAGGATTTAAGCCCTTATCAACTGCTTATTAAAAAGCTGTTTGAGCAAATGGAAATTAAAAAGCACCAACGCTTTAATCTGTGTTCGAACCCGAAAATTGTATTTGAAAACTTTCTCCAGCATTTTGAAAAGGGCGTTTGCGATATTGACGGGCGTTCACCGGCTGCTGAGCAACGTGGCAAAAGTTGGATCAGCAGCCTTGCCGCGGATCAGATTGATATCGGCGCCTTGCTGGTTAAGCCTGATAAACAGCGCATCTTGATAACCCGGCAATCCTTAGGAATGACGGATACTTTAAATACGCCTATATTCGATTTTTTCGTTAGTTTCGCCGAAAACGAGGATGCGCGGGGCAAATTCGGAGAACAGGCCAAGAACGGGAATTTGCTGCGCGCATGGGATTTTTCGCTACCTATTTCAGCCGATCAAGCTTTGTGGAATGGCTATGCGAGACGCTCCATCAATGCATATGTTCCCTTATTCGACCACAAAGCTCACACCGAGGCCGGTTTAGGCAAATATGCGGGTGAAGAACTCATTGAAATCGGCGAAGCGAAAACACTTAACCACATCGCCGCCGAAGACAAGGTTCTGCAAGAAAATTATCAATGGCTAGGAATCAGCGCCTTGTCGGTGCTAAAGGGCGACGTGGATAATCTGGGGAATATTTTTCAAAACGGCTTTAAGGACGCCAGCTTCACTAAAACAGCGGCGTTGTCGCGGCAAATCAATGCATTTTTTACAGTATATTTGCCTTGGTTATGCCAAATAGACGAGGATTACCAGAATACTTATACGGTGTTCGCCGGGGGCGACGATTTTTTTCTGATTGGCCCTTGGTGGTCGCAAATCAAATTGGCCGCAAAAATGCGGCAAGCTTTTCAAGACTATGTCGCCCACAATTCCCAAGTACACTTTTCAGCGGGCATTAGCACTACCAAGCCCGGTTTGCCGATTAGCCAGTTAGGAGAGTTGGCCGAAAATAGCCTGGATCAAGCCAAAGCGCATAATCCGCAAAATCTGGATCAAGCCCCTAAGAACGCCGTCTGTTGTTTTAATCAGCGGATGTTTTGGGATGAATTTTTAGAGTTGACGATGCAACGTTACCAGCGTTTGCAGGAACTGCACGTCCAGAACGGCTTAAGCACCGGCTATGTATACGGTTTGCTGGGATTAATCGATATGGAGGAAAAAGTTGGCGCTAAACCGGAAAATGCTATTTGGCATAGCTATTTCTCTTATCGGACTGTGCGAATGCTGGAGCGGAACCGCAAAATTCCAAAAGAAGCGCGGCAGCGGCGGCAAACCGAGTTAGCCGAAGAAATTGCCAACGCGGGCATTAAACGGCATAAGGGGAATTACCGGGTAACCTTGTTCTGTCATCTTTACCGGCAACGTGATTAAGTTAAACCTCATAAGCGCTCATTATTAATTAAGCGATTTCACAAATTTATTAAATCTATGGAGGAATTTGAATGGCTGATTACTCACAGCAACGGCATGGCCACGGGAACCGTGGGGGCCGCGATGATAAACCTGAACCTATCGATACCCTCAAAATTCAATTTAAAAATATTGAGGCCGATTTGTTTGATGGCGTGGCGAGGCAAGCCGCCGAAACCATAGCCAATAACAAAAAGAAGGAACTTAACAAACCCACGCAACTGCGCCGGTTTTACGATGAAATCGTGATGTGGGAAGCTAAATCCGCGGCCAATAAGGATAGATTTAGCGAATATCTGCCATTTATCCGCATGATCAACGCCAAAGCCGCCTACGCATTGGGCAGAAATCTGGTTGATCAAAATTTTGTAACTTTGGTTAATCATGGTCTGCAACAGGTCGATACCTATGCGGATTTGCGCATTTTCAAATTATTCATGGAAGCCTTTATGGGCTTTTACAAAGAAAAAAGACCCAAAGACTAGGAGAATCGGTATGCAACTTACGCACATTCAAAAACTCAGCGGTAAAATTATCCTGCTTAGCGGCCTGCACATCGGCAGCGGCAACACTGAAATTCATATAGGCGGCACCGATAACCCGGTTATCAAAAATCCGATCACCCAAGAGCCTTATATACCTGGCTCCAGTATCAAAGGCAAGATGCGGAGTTTATTGGAATGGCATCTGGGCGTCGTCGATATTACCGAAGGATATCCACTCAGCTTTAAACATATCCCTAAGCTGGATGCGGCCCGGCAAGCTAAGGCCAAGGATTTGATCCGCATGTTTGGCGGCGCGCCGGATAGCAACAACGAACCATCCCTAATCGATGAAATCGGACCCAGCCGTTTATCGTTTTGGGATTGCGCGCTTGAACAGGAATGGGTGCAACTCATGGGAGAAAAAAACCTGCTGCTGACGGAAACCAAAATGGAAAACACCATCAACAGAATTTCGGGCACGGCTGACCACCCGAGAAATACCGAGCGCGTTCCGGCAACCGCGCGTTTCAATTTTACCCTGACCATCAGAGTTCACGATCAGGAAAATTTGCTCGGATTCATCCTGCAAGGTTTGAAGTTGTTGGAGCTAACCGGGCTTGGAGGTTCCGGCTCTAGAGGCTATGGCAAGATTAAGTTTCAAGACCTAAAATTGGATGACCAAGAAATTCAGTCCGAACTTGAAAAAATCAATTTAGCAGAGGCGGCCTAATGCAAAGTTATTGCGTGACATTAGCGCCCTTATCGGCGTTCGCCACGCCATTAAAAGGCGACACGCTGTTTGGCCAGCTATGTTGGGCGGTGCGCAATCGATTCGGTGAAAATCGCCTAATGCAACTACTGGACGGATATACCGCACATTCGCCTTATGCCGTGGTTTCCGATGCTTTTCCGGAAGGCTATTTACCCTTGCCGAAATTGCCGGGACATTATTATTCCGCGATTCCGGGCATGGATAGAAAAGCCGTTAAAAAACGTTGTTGGCTGCCTGAAACCGCTGTGCAAAAACCGCTAAAGGATTGGTTATCGGCAGCGAAAACCTCGTTTGAAGTATCCGGTAATCCATGCGGAATATCTGAAATGCATACTCAGCCCCACAACACTATCAATCGCTTGACTAATACTACCGGCGGGGATGGGTTTTCTCCCTACAGCATCGAGCAAGATTGGTTTGCGCCAAATGTGCGTTATGCGTTCTTTCTGCTGCTAGACTCCGATCGATTATCAGCCGTAGATTGTTTGCAATGTTTGACTGATATAGGCAATTTAGGCTTTGGCCGGGACGCCAGTATCGGACTGGGTAAATATACTATTACCGCGTTCGACGAAAAAACCCTGCGGGCGCAAACTACGGCAAACGCCTGCATGACGCTTGCGCCCTGCGCGCCGCAAGGCCTGGGATTTACAAGCCAATATAGTTTTTATCAATTATTTACCCGCTTTGGCCGTCACGGTGATTTAGCTGTGCATCAAGCAGGCAAGCCGTTTAAGAATCCGGTGTTGATGGCGCAAACCGCGGCGATATTTTCTGTCCAGCCTCCGGCTACAGGTTTTATCGGCCAGGGAGTCGGCGGAAATGGCCAGTTATCCAATACCTTGGCCGCCACGGTGCAGCAGGGTTATGCCCCGGTAATTCCAGTTTCAGCCGATTTCGCTAAGGAATGAACATACCATGACCATCATGAAGCATTTCACGCTAAGTTACACGCCAATTTCCCCAATTCATATCGGTACGGGCGATAACTACGATCCGACCAATTATTTCATTGACGAAGGCGCTTTGTATGAATTCGATACTGGCGGCGCGCTCGCCGCATTTAAGGAATCCGACCGGGAAGAACTATACAAGACAGTGAACGGCAAACCTAACGCCGAGATGCTGAATTCCGTGCAGAAATTTTTTTACGATAGACGGGAAGTTCTTAAACCCTGGGCCATAAACGAAATTCCGGTATTGGATGGCGTGGCGCGGCTGTATGCCGACAGAATTGGAAAGCCTGCTCAACGCGAAAACGGCGGCAGCCAGGTAATCAATAAATTGGAAATTGACCGCACGGCTTATAATCCACTGACCCGCCAGCCGGTCTTATTTGGCTCGTCTATTAAAGGCGCGGTTCGCACAGCTATTTTGAGTCATGAAAATAAACAGCGCCCGCTTTCCAGAAGAGATGCCGATCTTTTTAAGGTGGAGAATTTATCTCAGCCGGACAGAAAACAAAAGGAACGCGAACAAAAATCAGTATTTCCTAAACTGAATCATGAATTGTTTAAATTCAGCGCCGGTAAATTTGAGCTTGATCCCATGCGCTTGGTGCAATTCGGGGATGCTGCATGGAGCAGTCAAGACGAACTGCCTTTTTCACAAATTTTGGTGACCGTCAATCGCAAGAAGGCCTTGAACCGCGATAAGAACGGTAACGAAATTTATAGCCAAGCGGAAAAAAACGAAAATCTCTGTAAATTGCTCGAATGTATACCCGCCTGGCGTTATCGGGCGTTTTCCGGTCAGTTGAATCTGCAAAATGTGGCAAAAATCAAACATAGCGACCGTTTGCCAAATGCGGATTTGCTTTTTTCAATGGAAGAGATTGCTCATATGTGCAGTGATTTTTATCTGCCGATTTTGCAGGCTGAAATGGAAGTCATGCGTGCGCGCGGCTTTTTGGATCAGCATTGGCATAGCAATATCGAGGCCTTGCTGGATAGCATGGCCGATAAATTTGCCCGCCGGCAAGTTTTTTTACTCAGAGTGGGTCGTCATTCAGGCGCTGAATCGATGACTATCGATGGCGTCCGGCATATCAAAATAATGAAAGGCAATCCGGAGTATCAACCGCAAGCTAAAACGCTTTGGTTAGCAGCCAGCGATCCTAAACAGCGCAAAGATTTACTGCCTTTCGGCTGGCTGTTGGCCGAAATACATCCTGGCCAGACAATGCATGAATCTCAGGATTTGGCGGAGCTTTGCGCCAACCAGCAAGGTTTAGCAAAGATTTGGGCGAAAAAGCAAGCGGAAAAACGTACGCAATTGGCGGCTAAGCGGGCGGCGGCCGAAATTCAGCGGCGAGAAGAAAAAATTTTACGTCAGCAACACTTGGAGCAAGAACAGATTGCAGAACAAGAACGTATTGCCATACAACAGGCCGAACAAGCGCGCATTGCATCGCTAACGCCTGAACAATTGCAAATTGAAGCGCTACGGCGACAATTAGAACTAAAGCAAATTAGCAATGTACGCGAACAAATCGGCGGACCGCTATATGGCGATTTGCGCAATTTGATCCAAAAAGCCGCCGGTTGGCCGGCGGATGCTAAGCGCGAATTATTGGCGGTAGCCCAGGAAGTATTGCAATACATAGGCGCTAGCGGCAACAAAAAAGCTAAGGAATTACTTAAAACTTTGCATCCCGGATAAGCGCATATGCCCAAAATCCTCCTCTGCACCGTAGGCGGCAGCCATCAGCCCATCGTCAGCGCGATTAACGATTTGCGCCCGGATTACGTGGTTTTCATCTGCACCGATAAAGACCCGGCCACGGGGCGGGCCGGTTCGTTAATCCAGATTCAAGGCTTGGGCAGTTGCATCAGGGCCAATCCCGGCGACGACAAGCCCAGTTTGCCGAATATCCCCACGCAAGCCGGCCTTGCGCCGGAGCAATACGAAGTTTGCCTGACCCTGTCCGACGATTTGGACCGGATTTATCTGGATTGCAACCAGGCGATAGACGCCATGCACAAGCGCTTTCCGGACGGCAAGATCGCCGCCGATTTTACCGGCGGCACCAAGTCCATGAGCGCCGGCTTAATTATGGCGGCGTTGGAGCGGCCGGAAATCGATTTGCAGTTGGTAACCGGCAGCCGCGCCGATTTAATCAAGGTGCAAGACGGTTCGCAATTTTCCAATCCCGCCAATATCGAACAGATACGTTTTCAGCGTCTTACCGCCCCCTACCGGCAGGCGTGGGAACGTTACGCCTATAGCGAAGCCGAAGCCGGCTTGAAAACGCTGAAGTCGCCGCTGGATACCGGTTTACGCGGCCAATTCATCCGCTTTCGCGATTTGAGCCGGGCTTTTGCCGAATGGGATAATTTTAATCATGGGTTGGCTTTATCGATTATCCAAAGTTATACGGCTAAATTGCCCGACAATCTGAAAGGTTACATAGACAGCGCCGTGCATCTGAACCATAACAACCCGGCTAAACGCGACGCCGCCCGGCTGTTCGATCTATACCTAAACGCACAACGCCGGGCCGCGCAAGGCCGGTTTGACGACGCCGTCGCCCGGATTTACCGGCTGATCGAGTGGTCGGCGCAATGGCAGCTGAAGACCCGGTGCAACATAGAAACCGGCAATGTGCCGCCTGAGCAGATTCCGCCGGACTTTAGCCTTACGCAAAACCGCGACGGGCGCTGGCAAGCCGGGTTGTTTCAGGCCTGGCGCCTGGTCGGCGTTAAAACCGGGGGCGCGGCGGCGGCGTTTATCGCCGAGCAGGAAGGCGCGCTGCTTAATCATCTCAATGTCCGCAACGCCTCCATCCTGGCGCATGGCTTCGAGCCTGTTCAAGCAGCCGATTGGCTGACCCTGCACGGCTGGCTGGAGCAATCATTCATCCCCATGCTGTTGGCGGAAACCGCGCCGGTCGGCCTGAAAAAAATGCCGGCTCAGTTGCCGCGCCGATACGAGTAACTATGAGCATTCCTACCCAGCTAATTCTGGTGTCCGCACAACCGGCGCCCAACTTGACCCCTATCCTGGATGAATCGCTACGCCCGCGAAAAGTGATCATGATGGTCAGCGACGATATGGTGAATCAGGCGCGGGCGCTGGAAAAAATTTATAAGGGGCGTTTGGGTCTGCAGGTTGAGTGGGTCGCGATCCGGAACCCTTGGGACGCCGGAAGCATCAGCGCGCAAATCGACAAACTGATTCACCCCTACCCGCCGGACGGCATCGTGCTAAACGCCACCGGCGGCACAAAATTAATGAGCATCGCCGCCTACGAGGCGTTTTATACACAGAGCAAACCGGTATTTTACGTCCACCCGGAACGGGATTGCATCATTTGGCTGAATAGCGAGCTGCCGCCGCGCGATTTGGAAAATCGCTTGACGATCAAGGATTATCTCGGCGCTTACGGCGCGGCCAAGGTGGATTACCAAACCCATGGCGTGCCGACAAAGATTAAAGCCCTCACCGGCGTATTGATAGCCAATATCGAAAAATACCATAAGGCGCTGGGCGTGCTTAACTTTCTGGCGATGCGGGCCCGCGATACGCTGCAAGCCAAAATTGACGATAAACAACGCGAGTATCCGGCATTGCATGAGCTGATAAGCTTATTTTACGAAGCCGGGCTGTGCCGCGTCGACGCCGATGTGCTAAGCTTTCCGGACGAGGACAAGCGATTCATGGTCAATGGCGGCTGGCTGGAGCAGCATTGTTATAGCATCTGCCGCAAACTGCGCAACAGGCTGGATATTCAGGATGTCGCCTGTAATATCGATCTCGAACGGCCGCAAGGCGCTCAATCCGTGCCTAACGAAATTGATCTGGCGGTGCTGGCGGAAAACCGCTTATTTTTGCTCGAATGCAAAACTAAATACTTTAACGAGCAGTCGAAAAAAAACAGCGAAACCGCCAAGGCGCTTTATCAGCTCAACACCTTGCGGACTTTGTACGGCGGCTCGCAGGCCCGCGCGATGCTGGTGAGCTACCGGAAACTGGACGCAAGCGTGCTGCACCGCGCCAGTGATCTTAAAATTGAAGTATGCCATTATATCGGCCTTAAGCGTCTTGAACACGTACTTCTGACTTGGCTGCAATCCGCGATAAGATAACTTTTCAAAAATGAATTCTTTTGTCAACCCCATCCGTAACCCATTAAAATTAAAAGGAGAACAACCATGTGCTATTTGAATAACTGACCTTATTAAGAAGGGATTAAGACTCTACCATCTTCAGTTTTTAACTCATCTGTAATTTGAATAACTGACCTTATTAAGAAGGGATTAAGACCTACTATTTACAATGCAACCACCATGCCAGATTTGAATAACTGACCTTATTAAGAAGGGATTAAGACCCAGGCGGCCTTTGTCATTGAGTATAAAGCCGATTTGAATAACTGACCTTATTAAGAAGGGATTAAGACGCTTGACTACAATCTTATTACAGCCAATTTTCATTTGAATAACTGACCTTATTAAGAAGGGATTAAGACAAACAAACAATAAATATAACAAACAAACATTCTTATTTGAATAACTGACCTTATTAAGAAGGGATTAAGACGCAGATAGGATTCAAGCCTATGTATAAATTTGAATAACTGACCTTATTAAGAAGGGATTAAGACACCACCCTCCGTTTCATTAGCAAATCTAGTTAACATTTGAATAACTGACCTTATTAAGAAGGGATTAAGACTCCCGCTTGGTAGTCACCTGCTTCATGTGAAATTTGAATAACTGACCTTATTAAGAAGGGATTAAGACCAAAAGGCCGGCGCCATATTCGGCGCCAGCGTAAGATTTGAATAACTGACCTTATTAAGAAGGGATTAAGACACTCATATTAAGTCTCCGGTTCACTAGTAAAGATTTGAATAACTGACCTTATTAAGAAGGGATTAAGACTTTCATAATTTCACCCACAACATAGCCGCCGTAAATTTGAATAACTGACCTTATTAAGAAGGGATTAAGACTCGATATCTTTATATTCTTTACCATCAAAATATTTGAATAACTGACCTTATTAAGAAGGGATTAAGACGCCCATTGGGCCGCTTGTTTCCTTGCCCAATTTTATTTGAATAACTGACCTTATTAAGAAGGGATTAAGACTCTCTACGCCTGCGCGTAGAGAAGTTACCAACAATCATTTGAATAACTGACCTTATTAAGAAGGGATTAAGACCGTCTGCCGCGTCTGGCGCGTCTGCCGCTGGCATTTGAATAACTGACCTTATTAAGAAGGGATTAAGACCGGTTTAACGTGCGGTGCTCCTGCCGCTGGCGCGATTTGAATAACTGACCTTATTAAGAAGGGATTAAGACGACACTGAGGACGTCAATGTCGTTTATTAATAATTTGAATAACTGACCTTATTAAGAAGGGATTAAGACCAAAATCCTGTATAATCATCATCGAGCCAATTTGAATAACTGACCTTATTAAGAAGGGATTAAGACCCTTTATTATTTTTATATTTGCGCCAATATCGTATATTTGAATAACTGACCTTATTAAGAAGGGATTAAGACCAATCGCTTGTAACAGTATAAATAACTCCATTTGAATAACTGACCTTATTAAGAAGGGATTAAGACATGCAAAATCCATACTGAATATTTCATTTTGAATTTGTATAACTGACCTTATTAAGAAGGGATTAAGACCGGATCGGAGCGGGGCCAATAACAAGTTTTTTTAGATTTGAATAACTGACCTTATTAAGAAGGGATTAAGACGGCAATGGGTTTAAGCGGCTTCGGCTTGTTCGATTTGAATAACTGACCTTATTAAGAAGGGATTAAGACGTTTTACTGATATTGTCTTATTAAGAAGGGATTAAGACGTTTTACTGATATTGTTGATCTTGTAGACATTTGAATAACTGACCTTATTAAGAAGGGATTAAGACCATGTGTAAAAATTGTATGCATTAATATTCATTTGAATAACTGACCTTATTAAGAAGGGATTAAGACAGATAATTATCGGGTAGGTCTGATGCTTCAGATTTGAATAACTGACCTTATTAAGAAGGGATTAAGACCGGTAATGAAAATAAGCCGCTGAGTTCTAGTAAATTTGAATAACTGACCTTATTAAGAAGGGATTAAGACCGCATTGTATGACTGCTTATAGTCATTATGATTATTTGAATAACTGACCTTATTAAGAAGGGATTAAGACGGCAATGGGTTTAAGCGGCTTCGGCTTGTTCGATTTGAATAACTGACCTTATTAAGAAGGGATTAAGACGTTTTACTGATATTGT
>JBEKBU010000055.1:0-18531 GCA_050015235.1 Methylomonas sp.
TCGATATTTAATACTATCCGCTTTTGTAAAAATGGTATAAGGCGCTCGGTTTCGCCATCGGTAACCACCAATACGTCATTAGCGCCGGTCTCCATTAAATGCTCCACTTTTCCTAAATTAACTCCGGAGCTTGTTTTTACTTCCAGTCCGATTAAATCCGACCAGTAATATTCATCGGCTCTAAGCTTTGGCAGCTGCTGTTTTCGAATGAAAATATCCGCCCCTATCAGCGCCAAAGCCGTATCGCGGTCAGTAACGCCTTCCAGTTCGGCGATAACCGCGCCGCCATGCCTTTGTCCCTTAATAACCCGGATTTCCCGTTCTTGCTGATGCTTTCGCAAAAGCCAGGGAGAATAACGAAGGATATTTTCCCGCGGCTCGGTAGCGGAAAAAATTTTAACCCAACCTTTTACGCCAAATACTCCGGATATAGAGCCGGCAATAAGCAATTCAGAGTCGAGCAAAGGCGGAATTAAGCCGCGTTAGCCGCGGCTTTATTAGCGTCTTTTATAAGTCTGGCTACTCTGTCGGTAGGTTGAGCGCCGTTTGCTTTCCAGTATTGAACGCGTTCGGAATCTAAAACCAGACGCTGTTCATTGCCGTGCGCCAGTGGATTAAAAAAACCAACTCGTTCAATATAACGGCCGTCCCGGCTATTTCTGCTGTCGGTGACCACAACATGATAAAAAGGACGGTTTTTTGCCCCGCCTCTAGACAATCGAATGCTAACCATAGAAATAATACCCTTTAAAATTAATCGAACTATTTTACGCGAATTTACAAATAAGTGAAGCAAAATTTGCGGTTATCCCATACGCATGCCGCGCATATTGCTTTGCATGCCGCGCATCATGTTGGCTAAATTGCCTTTACTGAATTTTTTCATCATTTTTTCCAGCATCTTATGTTGCTTGAGCACCCGGTTTACATCCTGTATGTCTTGGCCGCAGCCATTGGCTATCCGTTGTTTACGGCTGCCTTTAATTAGATCCGGAAAAGTTCTTTCCTGTTTGGTCATGGAATTGATTACCGCAATCTGCCGCGCCAGATCCTTATCATTAACCTTAGCTTTTACATCCTTAGGTACGTTGCCCATGCCCGGCAGTTTGTCCAGCATGGCGCTGACGCCGCCAAGGTTCTGCATCTGTACCAGTTGCTCCTTTAAATCGTTTAAATCAAAGGATTTGCCTTTTTGGAGTTTTTTCGCCAACTGCTCAGCTTTTTTCTGATCGACTTTTTGCTCAATGTCCTCAATGAGCGATAACACATCGCCCATGCCTAAAATACGCGAGGCCAACCGATCAGGATGAAAAGGCTCCAGCGCATCGGATTTTTCGCCTACCCCCATAAATTTAATGGGTTTGCCGGTAATGTAACGGATCGATAAAGCTGCTCCGCCGCGTGCGTCGCCGTCGGTTTTGGTTAAGATTACGCCTGTTAGCGGCAAGGCGTCATGAAAGGCCTTGGCGGTATTGGCGGCGTCTTGTCCGGTCATGCTGTCGACTACAAACAAGGTTTCAATCGGGTTGATAGCGGCATGCAGCGCTTTGATTTCCGCCATCATTTCATCGTCAATATGCAAACGGCCCGCGGTGTCAACGATGACCACGTCCAAAAACTGGCGTTTTGCGGCGTCGATGGCGCGTCTGACGATATCAATCGGCTGCTCGGAATTATCGCTCTCAAAAAACTTTAAGCCGGTCTCCTCAGCCAAGGTTTGCAGCTGTTTAATAGCTGCCGGGCGATAAATATCGACGCTAACGACGCCAACTTTTTTCTTTTTCTTTTCTTTAAGATGACGGCCTAATTTTGCGACGGTTGTGGTTTTGCCGGCGCCTTGTAAACCAGCCATTAAAATTATGGCCGGCGGCTGGGTGCGCAAGTTCAGTTCTTCGTTGGCCGAACCCATAACTTTTACCAATTCCGCCTGTACGACCTTGATTAAAGCCTGGCCAGGCGATAAACTGGATTGTACTTCCTGACCCAAAGCGCGCTGGGTGACTTGCTCGATAAAATCAGTGACCACCGGCAAAGCGACATCCGCCTCCAGCAATGCAAGCCGCACTTCTCGCATGGAGTCCTTGATATTGGTCTCGGTAAGGCGTCCATGGCCTTTAAGTTTTTTCAGGGTTCCGCTTAAGCGGTCGGTTAAATTATCAAACATGTCTGCATTTTTTCTGTTTCTTAATTATTTATCCAATCCGGTTAGTCAAATTTCGACTTGCTGCAAGCTAATTTCAGGCAAAAGGTAAAACATACATTTATCACCGTCATACCGGCAAGGAATAGATGGAATCCTCGCGCCAGGATGGTTGGATGCTCGCCAAGCAGGGCTCGGAATTTCTGTTTCCCGGCAAATATGACCAAGATTTTATTGTAGCCGGGCAAGTTTACTATTCAAGAAATTTGCTGTGTCGGCGGTATAGTTTAACATAAGCAAGTATCAGTACGCCTTTTGATTATTTCTAGTGTTATGAATATTTTATTTCCCGGCATCGCGGCTATTTTGATTTATGTCTCCGCTTCAGCATTAATTCTGAAAGAAATACTTAATAGCTGTAAACAACACCGTATGCCTGTGCTTCTAGCATGGGTGGGAGCGGGGCTGCATGGCCTTTATCTGATGATGCTGTTTCAGCAACATCAAGATTTTAACTTTAGTTTTTTTAACGCAGCCGCGCTGGTGTCGGTATTTATCGTTCTCATTTTGTTGTTGGCCGCGATTGATAAACCCGTTGCGAAGCTGGGTATCGCTATTTTTCCTTTGGCTGCGGCGCTACTAGGACTGGATCTGCTTTTTCCGGGTAAAACCCATCCGTTGGCGGCGCACAACTGGGAAATGAGCGCTCATATTTTTACATCCATTATTGCCTTTAGTTTGCTAAATATCGCGGCTTTGCAAGCAATTCTGCTGGCCGTTCAGGAACAACAGTTGCGTACGCATCACCCTAAGCGGTTGATGCTAGCCTTGCCGCCTTTGCAAGCAATGGAAACCTTGTTGTTTCAAATGATTGCCTTTGGATTGTTTTTTTTAACCGTTTCCTTGCTGAGCGGTTTTATTTTTATAGACGATTTGTTTGCTCAGCATTTGGTGCATAAAACGGTATTGTCAATTTTTGCGTGGTTCATTTTTTCCGGGTTGTTATTAGGCCGGTTAAGATATGGTTGGCGCGGAAAAACGGCAATCCAGTGGACGTTGATTGGTTTTGTACTGCTGCTTTTGGCGTATTTCGGCAGTAAATTAGTGCTTGAACTGATTCTAAAAAAAGTATAACGCAGATTCTTTTTTTGGATATTGATGTTTGCCAATTTTTTGATTACATTGTCAACCTGATCGTTTTTAATAACAAAAAATGGGGGAAAAGGTTATGTTGTTTCTTGCAAAATTGTGCGGCATATTGACTTTGATCTGGTTTTATACGGCAGCTAAAACGCATGGCGGCCCTTGGCTGAACTGGTCTATCATTGGCGTGATCGGTTATTGGCTAACTTGGTGGTTGTCGAAAATGCTGATATTAGTTCCTTTGGCGTCTATGGCGCCGCAACATTCGGTCGTAGAGTTTTTGTTGACGCAAATTCCAGTTCTCTGTTCTTTGGGGGTATGTTTTGTGATCAGAAATAAATTAATAGCCGATATTACGGCAAAATAGTTTTACCAAAATATCATTGTGTAAAAACGTCTTGATTACCGGCGCCAAGTGAAGCCAAACGCCGCATCGGGAAGGTTGTAAATCGGAGTTGCACGATGCTTCCGCTCTGCAAGTTTTGTAATTCAGCAGCGGATTAAATAACTTGCGCTTGGATTCCGCTGTTGTGATGCTTAATCAAACGACAATCATGTCAATTTTTGTCCGCGTTCGATAATAACGCCCACATTCCTGGCGAGGCTAATCGCGCCTATTTTGTTGATTGTGATTTTAACCCAGGGAATAGTGAATTCGTTCAGTAAAATTCCGGCAATTGCTTCGGCCAAGGTTTCAACTAAAAAGAACTCGCTGAGCTGGACAAAATTTATTATCCGGTCGGATACGGTTTTATAATCCAATGCGAAACGAATATCGTCGCTGGCCGCGGCTTTTCTTATATCGTACGCCATTTCGATATCGAGAGTTATCTTTTGTTTTACCGCACGCTCCCATTCGTGGATGCCGATAACGGTTTCAATTTCAAGTCCGCCTAAAAAGATGATATCCATTGTTGCTTTCCGGTTATGATGCTAAATTTTAAAAGTATCGGGCAAAAAGCTCGGTTGTTCAAGTTTAAAAAATATAGGTGATTGATGATTGAATGGTTGCTGGCGCCTTTAGCCTATTTAACCGGTTCCGTTTCCAGTGCGATTATTGTCTGCAAGCTCATGGGCCTGGCCGACCCGCGAGAAAACGGTTCCGGCAATCCTGGCGCCACCAATGTTATGCGTATCGGTGGTAAAAAGGCGGCGGCGATTACTTTAATCGGCGATGCCGTAAAGGGGCTGTTGCCGGTATTGCTGGCGAAATTTTTGGCTGTGAACGGCGCCGTTTTATCTTTAGTGGCGTTTTCAGCGTTTTTAGGGCATTTGTATCCGATTTTCTTTGAATTTAAAGGCGGCAAAGGCGTGGCGACATCACTTGGAGTTGCTTTAGGCGTTCATTGGCTCTTAGGTCTGGCTATTTTCGGAACTTGGTTATTGGTTTATAAAATCGGCAAGATTTCTTCTTTATCGGCTTTAGTGGCGGCCTGTCTCGCGCCGTTCTATGTTTGGCTGATAGTAGGCGATGCTGATTTGACGGCGACTTTCATTTTGATTTCACTGATTTTACTGTGGCGGCATAAGAGCAATATCCAACGCTTGCTGGCCGGATCGGAAACTTAAGGGAATTCCTATTGTTGAATAATTTGTGCGGACATGAAAACTAGAGAGCGCAGGCGCGGTATAGTACTGGTGCATACCGGGCGGGGAAAAGGGAAATCATCCAGCGCATTCGGCATGGTCTTCCGTAGCGCCGGCTGGGGTTTGAAGGTTTGTGTGATTCAGTTTATCAAAGGGAAATGGGGGACTGGCGAACAAAAAGCCGCTAGCCGTTTCGACAATATCGAATGGCATGCCCTGGGCGACGGTTTTACCTGGGATACTAAGAATCCTGAGCAGGATATCAAGACCAGCCGGGCAATCTGGGAGCTGAGTAAGGAAAAGATTCGCTCCGGACAATTCGATCTGGTGGTGCTGGATGAAATCAATTATTGCTGTTCATATAATTGGATTAGCGGGGAGGAAATCGCCGATTTTATCCGCCGGGAAAAACCGCCCTGGCTGCATCTGGTTCTGACCGGGCGCGATGCCGCGCCTGAGCTGATCGACATTGCCGATACGGTTACCGAAATGCAAAAAATCAAACATGCTTATGCCCAAGGGATAAAAGCCGAACAAGGTATAGAATTTTAGAACTGAAAAAATTCCGAATTTCAGGCAAAATACTCTCTTTTAACTTAACGCTATCCGTAATATGCAGCAAACCAAGACACTAATCGAAAAATATTATCAAGCATTTAATAATGGTGAAATGGATACGTTTCTAAGTTTGCTTAGCGATGACGTGATCCACGATATAAATCAGGGTAGTCGTGAGCTTGGTAAAACGGCGTTCGCAAAATTTATGCAAAAAATGAATTACCATTACCGGGAACAATTGGAAAATATTACCGTTATGGCTAATGAGGACGGTAGCCGCGCAGCGGCGGAATTTACCGTGTTAGGCGAATATCTTAACTCCGATGAAGGTTTGCCGGAAGCTAAGGGTCAAAAATACAGGTTGCCCGCCGGGGCTTTTTTTGATGTCAGGGACGGCAAAATTACGCGAGTAACGAATTATTACAACCTCGGCGACTGGATTGAACAAGTAGATTCGCAATAAACTCGGCGAAGTTTGCGCCACTGCATTGCTGATATGGAATATTTCGCATAGAATCCTTACTGTAAAATTTTGGATTTGCAAAAATTATAATAAGAGGAGAGCAATTATGGGTGAAACGCAAAAAATTGTCATTGCTGTAGCAGGCGTATTCGTGGTGGGTTTTTTGTTGGTAGGCGTCAGCAAAAATCAGAGCAAGGAAGATAAAGAAGCCGCTTCGCAAATTCGTACGCTGGTGGCCATGCAGGAAATGGCTAATCAGAAATGTCCAAAACTGATTGAAAATAAAACCGGCACGCAAGTTTATTTTCCATCTAAAACGGATACTGATAAAAAAACTTATGTAACTATGGAATGGATTGGGGAAAAAGACTCCAACTTCAAAACGGCGTCATGTACTTTGCGTATGTCTCTAGGTGGCGTATCAAGGTTGGTTATTGATGATAATGTTTTGATAGATAAGAAGAATTGATATGCTTTTGTTTCGGCGTTATAACTATTCGGCGAAGGATTATTCGCCGAACATTATTTATAACAATGCCGCGCCAGGATTTCGGCGTCCGCTGGGTGTTACCGGTTAATTAAAGGTTTACAGTCGCTTACTATAATTGGGCGCCCCGGTTCTGCAGCGTAAGCGGTAATAATAACAATAATAATAGAAAGGTAAAAAATGGCGAATGCTGTTTATAAAGGAGTTTTAAAAACTTGGAAAGAGGATCGCGGTTTTGGTTTTATTAAACCCGATAATGGCCAGAAGGACATTTTTGTACATATTTCCTCCTTGAAAGGGTTGTCGCGGCGCCCTAATCGAGGCGATATTCTTTACTATGAAATAGCAAAGGACGGTGACGGTAAATTCAAGGCGGTTAATGTGCGGACCGAAGCTGTTCATATAAGCTCGGAAAAAAAACGCAAATGGCTGTTGTGGGGGCTAATTGCGTGCCTGGGGTTAGGTTTAATCATAATCATGGCGGCAAGCTATTTAAATAATCGGTAAACTTATACGCAGTACGGAGACCGTTGCCTGGGTAGATTTCATGGAATTCATACAGCAATTTATAAACGTTATTTTACATGTCGATAAATATTTAGCCCATATCATCACCACCTATGGAACGGCCACATACGCAATTCTGTTTTTGGTGATTTTTGTCGAAACTGGTTTTATCGTGATGCCTTTTTTGCCGGGCGACTCGTTGTTGTTTGCCGCCGGAGCATTTGCGGGAAATGATGATTTGAATCTTTATTCGTTATTGGCTCTTTTGATTATCGCCGCCGTAACCGGAGATAGCGTAAATTACCTGGTTGGGCGTAAACTTGGCCGGCGCGCATACAATTTGAGCTGGGTGAATCAGCAACATTTGGATAAAGCCCAGCATTTTTATGATAAATATGGCGGCAAAGCGATTGTATTGGCCAGATTTGTGCCGATAGTACGATCGTTTGCGCCGTTTGTGGCCGGTATCGGACGCATGTCTTACGCCAGATTTATCAGTTTTAATATTCTGGGAGGGATTGCCTGGGTAATGATTTGCGTACTTGCCGGTTATTTTTTCGGTCAAATAGAAGTGGTCAGGAAAAATTTTGAACTAGTGGTGCTGGCCATTATTGTCATTTCCATTCTGCCGATCATCTTTGAAGTTTTGAACTCCCGGCGTAATTCAAGCAATCTTCATTAGATATTAATTTGGAATTTATAAGCGATTTATCATCGTGAATAATAGCAGCAGCCGGTTCTTGCTTGCAATTAAACGTAGCTTGATTTCTGTTGCCGTTAGCGGCTTATTCATTCTGCCGTTGTTTCCCGTTAAAGCCGGCGATAACCAGCGTGAACGGGAATATGCTTCATTGCTGGATCAACAGCCTTTGCTGGGTAGGATAGTCTGGCTTGATGCGTCCGGCCAACGGTTCGTAAGCTTATATGCGGAGCCTGAAAAAGGCGATAATATTCAAGCTGCTATAATTTTACACGATATGGGCGCTTTCCCTGACCAGAAACAGGTCGTCCAGGCATTAAGAACTCAGCTTCCGCAACATTATTGGACAACATTAGCATTACAAATGCCGTTAAGAGAATCTTCAGCTTCCATAGAGGAGTATTACCCGTTATTCGACGAAGCCGAACAACGGATTTTGGTTGCGAGTGGTTATTTGCAAAAAAATGGAGCCAAAAACATTATTCTTATTGGTTATGGATTAGGCGCCCAGACGGCGCTCTATGTCGTCAATAAAAATCCCGGCGCGTTCGCCGCCTTGATAACGATCAGTCTACCGGTTCCGGAACCCGCGGCGCCGCAAGTGCAAAGCGAAGGATTTATTAAAAATATTTCCCTGCCATTTCTAGATTTATATGCCGAATACGACTCGCCAGCGGTAAGAAATACTGCAACTCGGCGGCGCCTGGCTGCTAAAGGCAACCAGGCATTTTTGCAACAACAGTTAGAGGGGGAAAATCATACTTACCAACAAGACCCTGATCAGCTTGTGAAACGGATTTATGGTTGGTTAGGTACGATTTTCCGTAAGAACTAAACACTCAATAGTAAAAAATTGGAGAACAAAGTTATGCATATATCGGATGAATTGGTCGCCGAGATTAAAATTTTATCGCTTTTTAATCTAGCTTCTCACCAGGAAGGCATCAAGGTGCACGGCAATGCCGATCCGCAGATGATTGCAGCCGCCCAACGCTTATTCGACAAAGGATTGACTACCCAGGCCGACGGCGGTTACCTAAGCGATCTAGGTATAGAAGCCGCGGAACATGTACAAAAAATGCTGATTATTTTGAATTCTCATTGACCGCCCCAAGGCATTAACGGCACTGTTGAAATGCTGTTGGCGGGCGCCCCGTCGATAAGTTTCCTGCTAATAGCTAGATAGACCAGGGTTTTATGCGCCTCATCCCAAAGCCGCATAACATTGGTTTCTTTAAAAAGTAAGGAAGTGCTTTCGGAAAAAACGGCTTCTTCTTTCGGCAAATTGGCCGGTATCGCAATGGGGCCGGTTTGCCGGCAGGCCAGAGAAAATTGGGAGGGATCTTGCGCCAAACCCAATGAGCCGGCTACGCCGCCGGTTTTAGCCTGACTGACGTGACAGGTAACGCCGGAAATTTTAGGGTCGGAAAATGCGTCCACACAAACCTGGTGATTGGCTCCGATCAGTTTCCAGGCAGTAGTGACGCAGCCGACAGTTTCAGCATGCAGAGATGCGGAGGTTAATAGCAAAATGCTAGCATATATTGATTTATTCATAGTGTTTCTTCCCATTCGAGTTTCGATATTGAGTTTAAATTTGCGTTGCTTAAGTTTGTATCCTACAGTTAATTAACCTATTTATTACGGATGTTTTAAAATGTCCGCAGAGGTTTTTATGAAATTGAAAGTTGAAACAAAAATACTTAACCCTAAACTTGGAAAAGACATCCCGCTACCGGTTTTTGCTACCGACGGTTCGGCAGGGATGGATCTTAGGGCTTGTATCGATCACCCGATCAGTATTGCCGCCGCCGAAACTGTTATGATACCGACCGGTATTGCTATTTATATTGCCGACCCCGGCATCATGGCGGTATTAGCCCCGCGAAGCGGTCTTTCTTTTAAACATTCAATCGGATTAAAAAATTTTGTCGGTATTATAGACTCCGATTACCAAAATGAAATCGGAATTGCTGTTTGGAATCATGGCCGGCAGACGTACACGATTCAGCCTGGCGAGCGAATTTGTCAAATGATGTTTGTTCCAGTTATTCAGCCGGTGCTGGAAATCGTTTCAGAGTTCAGTGATGTTTCCCGGCGTGGACTGGGCGGATGGGGGCATTCCGGTCAGGTTTAACGCATGGCGAGAATTTACAGCATCATAGCAGCAATTTCAACGCTCCTGGTATTACTGGCGGGTGGCGGCAATTATTGGCTTTCGTTAGTTAAGTTTAAAAATAGCGAGATAGCTATAACCACAGCCAAAGCCCAAGCTTTGTCATGGAATCTTAGCATGCAATTGGAGGCCTTACAAGAAAGCGTAAATGGGTTGGCGCATTCTCCGGATGTTATTGCCGCGTTAAATAACGCTGATCCGGCCACTATGAACAATGTGGCTAAAAAAATGCAGATTATAATACCCGGGGCCTTACGCGTTCGTTTACTGTTGCCGACTGTCGATGAGCCTGATCTGACCTCTACCCCGAATATGGGATTCGGCGATTTGGAAATGGCGCACGCCACGCTCAAGTCCAAACAGAGACCGGTTATTCAAGGCGAAGGCGAACACAGGCATTTAGCGATTACCAGTGCTGTCAGCATGAACGACCGGATTATCGGCGTGGTTTTAGTTAGTTTTAAAGCCGACTTAATCAATCAAGTGTTGAGCAGTAGTCCTTTTAAGGAAGACTTTGTTGAAATAAAACAAGATCAATCAAGTCTGGGAGCTAGTGGCGATCCGGACGCCAAGGTTGGCGAATCGACGTCGTTATCATTGGAAAACGGGCGTTGGATTATTAGTTTTTGGCCGAAAACAGGATTCGATTTTAGCGAGTTAATCTTGATCTTGAATATTGCCGCAATACCGGTGTTGTTGATAATTTTGATTTTTTTCATGGGATACAGAAAATTGTCCGAACAGATCCAGCGGGATCAAAACACCATTTTAAAGGCGATAAAAGATATATTATCTGACAAAAATCTCGGCAATTATCCGATTCAGCTTGATGAAATGCGGCCAATTATTACAAATATGCTGCAATTTAAACGCGCTGTTCAAGATAAATTTGAATACAAAAATCCGCAACCGGTTGTTGCGGATGATAATTACGATGTGCGCTTTCTTGAAGGAAAGCAGCATCGGGTAACTCGTAAGCTGGCGCCGACAAAAATCAATAAATCAGTCAGTCAGCTTGTTGAGGAGCCGATTGCGGAAACCATGGCTTACGAATTACCTAAAACCGAAACGCTCAAGTCCGAAACGCCGTTTGCAAATATTTTCCGCCGCTATGATATTCGCGGCATAGCCGGAAAAGACTTAAATGAAGATATGGTCGCCAACATAGGCAGAGCGGTTGGCAGCGAAGCAAAACAGTTAGGCGTCAACTCTATCGTAGTTGGCCGTGATGGCCGTCTATCCAGTCCGGATCTTGCGGCGGCTTTGATTTCCGGATTATGTGCGGCAGGTTGTAACGTCGAAGATATGGGGGTAGCGCCGACGCCGCTTTTATATTTTGTCACTCATCATAAGGAAGATCGCAGCGGTATTATGATCACCGGAAGTCATAATCCTGCTGACTATAACGGCCTTAAAATTGTTCTAAATAACGAAACTCTAGCCGAATCGCGCATTCAGGATATTAAAGAGCGTATTGAAAAACATGACTATTATCATGGCGAACCGGGAATCGCCATGCAATGCAGTCAATTTACCGACGAATATATCGGTATGATGAGTGAGGACATCAAATTAAAAAAGCCATTACGAGTAGTTGTGGATTGCGGTAACGGCGCCGCCGGCGTACTGGCCCCAATGCTTTTAAAAGCCTTGGGCTGTGATGTTATAGAGCTGTATTGCACTATTGACGGCCATTTTCCGCATCATCATCCCGACCCGGCCAAACCTGAAAATCTGGTCGATCTGATTAGCGCGGTTAAGCAACAGGGGGCAGATGTCGGAGTAGCATTTGACGGCGATGGCGACCGGTTGGGCGTGGTTGATTCCGATGGACATATTATTTTGCCCGACCGGTTAATGATGGTGTTTGCCCGCGACGTACTTAGCCGGAAACCCGGCGCGAAAATTTTATACGATGTCAAATGTTCCAAACATTTAGACCAGCAAATCCGAAAATACGGTGGGTTGCCGATGATGTGGAAAACCGGCCATTCATTGTTAAAAGCAAAATTAAAGGAAAGCGGAGCGGCTTTAGCCGGAGAATTGAGTGGGCATATATTTTTCAATGACCGTTGGTTTGGCTTCGATGACGCCTTGTATGCGGCCGCGCGCTTGCTGCAAATTCTAGCGGTCGATGGCCGGCCTAGCGCCGAAATTTTTGCCGATTACCCGCAGAGCGTCAATACCCCGGAATTAAATGTTGCGTTAAAAGAGGGTGAAAATTTTAATTTTGTTGAACAATTATGTAACCGCGCTCATTTCAACGGCGGTAAAGTTATTTTAATTGATGGTTTACGGGTGGAGTTTGAAGACGGTTGGGGATTGGTAAGAGCTTCAAATACCACGCCTTCACTGGTGCTGCGTTTTGAAGCCGATAACGAAATGGCGTTAAGAAATATTCAAGAAAAATTTAAATCTTTAATGCTGGAAATTAAACCTGATTTGTCTTTGCCATTTTAAACGCGCCCTTACCAGCATTAATTCTGAAGCAAGCGAGGACTAAAGCCGAATAGCTGACGCTAGCTTAACATTCGCTGAATAGTTACAAATAAAATTGGTTATGATAAAAGAAAATAAAGTTCATCAGATTGCGCATGTGCTTATCGAGGCGCTGCCTTATATTCAAAAGTTTAAGGGAAAAACCGTCGTCATAAAATTTGGCGGTAACGCCATGATAGATGATGCCTTAAAACACAGTTTCGCCCGCGACATAGTATTGATGAAACTTGTGGGCGTCAATCCGGTTGTCGTGCATGGCGGCGGCCCGCAAATTGGAAATTTATTGGCCAAACTCGGAAAGACCTCGGAATTTGTTGACGGCATGCGCATCACCGACAGTGAAACCATGGATGTGGTGGAGATGGTTCTGGGTGGTCTGGTTAACAAGGAAATCGTCAATTTAATCAATCGGCATGGTGGTAAAGCCGTGGGCTTGACCGGAAAGGACGGAAATTTTATACACGCCAGTAAAATTAATCTGACAAAAACCGGCGCGGCGTTAGAAGAATCGCCTGAAATTATCGATCTGGGCCATGTCGGCGAAGTAAGCAGTATTGACGCCTCAATAGTGGAAGTATTAGGTCGCGGAGATTTTATTCCGGTTATCGCCCCGATTGGCGTCGGTAAGGACGGGTTCTCTTATAATATTAATGCGGACTTGGTGGCGGGGAAAGTTGCGGAGGTGCTTAAAGCCGAAAAGCTGATTTTACTGACTAATATTCCCGGTATTCTGGATAAAAAAGGCCAATTGTTAACGGGGTTGTCTCTTACCGATATCGATAAACTTATTGCGGATGGCGTCATTACCGGCGGTATGATCCCAAAAACCCGCTGTGGTACGGATGCGCTTAAAGGCGGCGTCAATAGCGTACATATCATCGACGGCAGGGTAGAGCACGCCGTACTCTTGGAGTTGTTTACCGACCAGGGCGTAGGAACTTTGCTAGTGCGCCGTTAACTTTGATTGGATGAAGGGTGCAAATTCTTCACGCATGCTTTGCACCTGTTTGCTATTGCATAATTCCTTGCCTATAGACGTGCTTCTGCAACGCACATCCAGGAATAGTTGTATTTTTCCACCGATCTGACCTAATTTTGAAACCGACAGACTTAAATCGTTATCCTTAACCGGTTCAGCCCGCAAGATTAGGTTATCATTTTCCACGTCCCGTTCCGTAGTGGAATATTTGGCGACGTAATCGGCGGCAATTTTCCAAGCCTGGTCACATTGCGAGGCGTCCTGGCAAATGTATAAACCCAGTATCTTCACCGAACCGGCATCATCCTGCATGCTTTCCGGTGATTTTACGTTTGCGGATTTGGTAAGGAATTGATAACGCTCTATATCCGCTTTGAAGTCGCGCTCTGTTTTTTTTCTGTTGTCGATGTGCTGATTAAGTTCCTGTTCGCTGTCCTCAATCTGCTTTTTACTCAAGGCAATTTCAGTTAATAGTTTATCGGGGAGTTTTTGGGCGTTGCGCTCAAATTCGGCGGCTTGTTGATGCTGCTGGGCCAATTGTTGAGCGTATTTTTGCAGATTGCTTTCAATGGCTTTTTGTTGGACATCCAGCATACCCAATTTGTTAACCATGGCGGTGCGTATTTCTTCCACGTTGTGATAAGTACTCAACAAAACTCTGTCGTTGGCGCTTTGTTTTAAGACCATTCTTTCATGTTCGTGACTTAATGTCTCCATTTGTTTCTGTAACTTCAACTGTTCCGGATTTTTTGCTTTTTCAAGCACATCGATTACCGTCACATTATCGGTAAGGGTTTCCCTGTGGTATTGCACTTGGTCGGCCTTGATATGGTCCGAATAATAGACATTGCCATTCTCGTCGATTATACGGTATAGTTTTTTTGCCCAGACGGATTCCCAGTTTAGCACCAGCGCTAAACTAAAAAGCACCAATTTTTTGGCGTTGGTTCTCCTCATTGCCTATTAAGACCTCTAAAGCATCATCTAACTCAACAAGCCCACAAGCTGGTGCAGCGGCGGTAAGATTATCATTTTCGCTAATTGCAATAACACCAGCGCTACCAATGGCGATAAATCGACTCCCCCTATGTCCGGTAATACTCTACGGCAAATGTTCAGCACCGGTTTAGTCAAGCTGTACAATAGCGAAGAAAGGGCGCTGTAATTGCCTGGCGCGAACCAGCTGAGCAAAGCCGCGACAAAAATGGCGTAAATATATATGTCTGTTATAATTTTTAACAAATCGGCAAATGACAATAAAGTCAGCGCCACAAAACCAATGCTTAATCCTTTAATAATCAGAATCAAAAAATTGGCGAGCATTTGCAGTAATAAAGCCAACAGCAAGGAAGAGCTGTCTATCCTGCCGAAAGCAGGTACAAAGCGCCGCAAAACCCGGAGCGGAGGGTGCGTGATTTTGACCAAAAACTGCGAAACCGGATTATAAAAATCAGCGCGTATCGATTGCAAAAGAAAACGCAATAACACCGCCAAGATATACAACGAAAACAGCGAATCGATCAGGAATATGGCCGGATCAGACATATAATTGCCGCCCATTTAGTTTTCTCCCAGTTGTTTGGACATTTCAATCGAACGGGCGTGGGCGGCGTGTAACGCCAGACTAACAATTTTTTCAAAACCGTTCTGCTGAAAAGTTTCAATGGCTTTTTGAGTGGTGCCGCCCGGAGAAGTAACGCGCTCACGTAAAAGTTTAGGCGATTCTGAAGATTCCAGCGCAATTTTTGCCGCGCCCAACGCCGTTTGTTGAATTAAAAGACGCGCGGAATGTTCATCCAGTCCCATTTCCAACGCGGCTTTTTCCATGGCTTCCATCAACAGGAAATAATAGGCCGGGCCGCTGCCTGAAACCGCGGTTACAGCATCAAGCCGCGCTTCATCTTCAACCCATAACGTCAATCCGACCGAGCGCAAAATACTTTCGGCCAAATCTTTTTGTTCTTCGTTAACCATGGCGTTGGCGTGTAGCGCCGTTGCGCCGGTTCGCACCAAGGCCGGCGTATTAGGCATGCAGCGTACTATGGATACATCCGCTCCAAACCATAGCCCTAGACTATGCTGGTTAACACCGGCGGCAATCGAGACAACCAAGATTTTTCTTTGCCGGACCAGTTCGGCGATTTGCCGGGAAACTTCACGAAGAATTTGCGGTTTAACAGCCAGGACGACTACATCCACTTCCGCAATAACCGCTTCGTTGGAAGTTGTGGTATTTATTTGTAAATGACGGGCGTGCGTCTGTAAAACGGCCTGATCGGTATCAGACACCCATATCTGGTTAGGCAAATAACCGCTGGCGATTAGGCCGCTTATCAGGCTGGTCGCCATATTACCGCCTCCTATAAATCCGATTGATCTTGTTTTCATAAATCGCTGAATTTTAAATTATATCCTGAAGTTTAATTAAAGATTGTTATAGTATCCGCATCATTAGGCCGATGACATAGAATATCAAGTCTTAACTTTGGTTTAACAGTAAATGTTGCGGCCTGAGCCCTATTAGCCATAAAGCGCATAAATATATTAACAGCGCAAATGCGATTATCGTCAGCAATGTCAAACCGCGTTGTGATGCATTCCAGTATAACCATAAATCCGTATCGACAAAATAAATCAAAAATCCCGTCATTATTCCGGCGGCCGCGCCCACCTGACCCAGAAATAGCGGCCATTGCCGGCATGGCTGATAGACATTGTCCTTAAGCAAAGTCCTCAATAACAATATCGCGTTAAAATACGCCGCGATAGTTGTTGCTAACGCGGGGCCGGCATGCGCCAACGGTATAAATAATAATCCGTTTAAAAATAAATTGACCAAAATCGAATACATGCCGAATCGCACCGGCGTTTGCGTGTCATGACGGGCGGTAAATCCCGGCACCAGCACCTTGATTAATATAAACGCCTGCAAGCCCAGCGAAAATGCGGTGAGGCTTTTAGTGGTCATCCGCACGTCATTCGCGCCGAATTCGTTATATTGGAATAACGTTGAAAGCAAAGGTTCAGCCAACAAGGTTAGTCCGATTGTTGCCGGTAAACCGATCAGCAATACCAATTTTAAAGCCCAGTCGAGAGATTTCGAAAATGCAATCGCATCGGCGGAGGCGTAATTTTTTGCTAGGCCCGGTAAAATTACGGTTGAAACCGCAACTCCGAATATGCCTAAAGGAAATTCCACCAGTCTATCCGAGTAATAAAGCCAAGATACGCTGCCCGGAATTAAAAACGATGCAAAAAATGTATCGATTAATAGGTTTAACTGTACCACGGATACCCCAAAAATAGCCGGAATCATCTTCTGTATAATACGCTTGACGGCGGGATCGTTAAATCCCAAACGCGGCGCCGGCAATAAATCGAGTTCCAGTAAAGCTGGGATTTGAAACAATAATTGGACGATCCCCGCCGCAAAAACGCCCCATGCCAAAGAGATGATAGGCTCGGACGTTAAAGGCGAAATCCATATTGCGGCAATGATCATACAAAGATTAAGAAATACTGGAGTAATGGCGGGAACGGCAAATTTGCCGTGCGCATTTAGAATTCCGCCCGCGAAAGAGGTTAATGAAATAAATAACAGATACGGAAAAGTAATCTGGAGCATTTGCACCGCCAGTTCAAATTGGCCGTCTTCCCAAAGAAAGCCCGGTGCAAATAAGGTTATCAGCATAGGCGCGGCCATAATGCCGATAGCGCTGAGCAGTATTTGCATCAACGCCAAGGCGCCGGTTGTTTTAGCGATGAATGATTTTAGCGCGGCGTGATTGTTGTGTTTTTGATAATCCGACAAAGCAGGAACGAAAGCATGCGCGAATGCGCCCTCCGCAAATAACCGCCGCAGGAAATTAGGTATTTTAAAAGCCACGAAAAAAGCATCGGTAGCGGCGCTGACGCCAAAAATATTGGCTATCAGCATATCCCGTATAAAACCCATGATACGCGATATCATGGTCATGCTGCCAACAATAACGGAAGTTTTAAAAAGATGCTTACTCAAGGAGGTCTTTTGAATAATTAAAGCGGATAAATTTGACAATCATAACATCTATCATCATAATATATCGATTATAAATTACTTATATAAAACGATAGACAATGGCTAATTCACCACAAGCTAAGAAAAGAGCGCGTCAGGCCGAGAAGAGCCGCGTGCTCAATACAGGACAACGCAGCAATTTACGCACTTTTATTAAAAAAGTTATCGCCGCCGTCAGGGCGGGGGATAAAGATTCAGCGCAAGCCGCATTTAAAGCCGCTGTGCCAGTGATCGATTCGGCTGTCAATAAAGGCATCATCCATAAAAACAAAGCCGCCCGCAGTAAAAGCAGATTAAATAACAGACTCCGCGCCATGGCTTGATCCGTTTAGGCTTTAAGCCGACAGGGAAGTCTCTCGGCGTCCTCTGACGGAGTTTTCCGCCGCGCGGAGATTAAAAAGGCTGATGTAGTCTACGCTACCTCGGCCTTTTTTTGTGGACATTTGTAAATTCAACATGTATCTTCCGGCTTTATCCTAGTAAAACACATGACCAATTCGTCTTTCGTCGCCCGAGACCTCGCCGTACTTTGGCATCCATGCAGCCAGATGAAAGACTATTACCCGCTCCAGGCGGCGGAAAATTTTCTGCCGATGATACCCATCAAATCCGCACGCGGCGTCTGGCTGGAAGACTTTGATGGAAATCGTTATCTCGATGCTATCAGCTCCTGGTGGGTAAATTTGCTGGGACACGCGCATCCACTTATCAATCAGGCTATTAAAGAGCAGTTGGAAAGGCTGGAGCATGTATTGCTGAGCGGTTTTACCCATGAAGCGGCTATTAAATTGGCATTGCTCTAAAAATGAGCTTCCATTATTGGCAAAATCAAGGCCAGTCCCGGAAAACCAAATTTATTACACTCGAAAACAGCTATCACGGTGAAACACTCGGCGCTTTGGCGGTTGGCGATGTGGCTGTGTATAAGAAAACCTATGCGCCGCTTTTGATGGAGGCGATAATTGTTCCAAGCCCGGATTGCTTTTACCGGCGGGAGCAAGAAGACTGGGAGAGTTACTGCATTCGCCGCTTCGCCGACATGGAGCTTGCTTTGGCGCAACATTCCGATTCGGTCTGCGCGGTAATTGTCGAACCATTGGTGCAATGCGCGGGCAATATGCGCATGTACCATCCGGTCTATCTTAGTCGGCTCAGGGATGCCTGCCGGCGTTATAACGTTCATTTAATCGCCGATGAAATCGCGGTCGGATTTGGGCGAACCGGAACATTATTTG
>JBEKBU010000056.1:0-18037 GCA_050015235.1 Methylomonas sp.
AATGGCTTTAACCACCGGCATGAGAAAAGGCGAGCTTGATAAATTGCGTTGGTGCGATATTGATTTTGACAAGGGATTACGTTACCCACCGACGTGCGTCCTTTAACAGTAGCAAGAATTGTTGTTCCTGCAATGGAGAAGCGATAAAACCAAAGCGGGTGTAGAACCTTGCGGCTTCTTCATCAATTGGGTGGGTCAGAATCGCTCGGATACCGGCCTGCTCAGAAATTAACATCGTACGTTTTACGGCGTCCTGGAGCATGCCAACGCCTATACCCTGTCCCTGGTAGGCAAGATCAACAGCCATCCGCGCCAGAATCACTACAGGTATAGGATATTGGCCCATGCCTTTGCGGATGCGATCCGGCGCATCTAGCGTGTCAATCTGTCCGACTGTAAGGCTAAAATACCCAACCACTAGCTCATTGTCGGCTACAACGAACGTTTTGGCTGAACCACTTCCTTGTGACTGGCGGGCGTGACGTAGCAGCCAATCGTTGAGCAGCAATTTTCCGCAGTCGAACGCATTTATTTGGTGCTTCGATACCAAAGACCCTGGATCGCGTAAAGTGATTGTGCATCCCAGGGAGCCTTGCGGGTAAATAAGTCACGTAAGCCGGCATTCTCCTGTGCAGGGCGATCTAACATTTCCATCAGAGCCAGATATTGGCTACCTGACACCATGAATAGCCTCTGGTCAAGTAAGGTCTGCTCTGCGACTTGGCATGCGCTGTCGAGGATAAAATCGGTGAGGGATTTATGTGCGACTTCGGCGGCACGGCGCAGTATTGCTTCTTGTTCTGGCGTGGCGCGAAATCCCAATCGAGCTGAACGGGTGGTAGCGGTATTCGTGATGGTCATAGTTATTCCTTAGGTGTTCGTCAAATAGTCATGTTAGTACATATGACATACATTGTCTAGTCCTGGCGAAGTTCCTCTTTATTAATTTTGACTTACCTGTTGTTCAATGGGTTAGGAGCTGTCTTTCCTGCTGGGTAAAATCTGGGTAATTCATATATACACGTATATGCACAAATAGACAAAGCAACGTGAAGGCTACTTGTTTTATGTTTAATTAAATCAATAAGTTAATATTGAAGTATAGCTCTTTTGAGAAGCAGGGTCAAGTCTTGTCTTTTGCTATGGCAAAAGACAAGACTTGACCCCCTGGCTGGCTGGCTGGTGTGACCCCCTGGCTGGTGTTTAATCAAGGCCATATTATTCTGAGCAATCCCCGTCAACTGGGCGCCATCCCGGAAGCACAAGGACAAACCTTGCGAAGAGGACATGGCGACAGGCGTCGCCACTTGAATTCGAGCAAAGCCCGTTTTAGGCTCAGGGTCAACGGGTTTGGAAGCGGACAGAAACTTGCGCTTCCAATAATTTAACTGGTGTGCATGAAGTGAATGCTCGCGGCAATAGCTTGCCTGGGATAACCCGGATGCTTGCCATTGCCCGATGTGAAGTTTCCAAAAATCGTGAGCGGTGTTGTTTTCGATTGATGCCATAGATAATCCCAAAAAATGTAGCGCCGGGAAAGTCTGACATGGCTGGCTAGGGATTGTGAATTACGCTGAAAATTAAGCGCTTACTTATGGGGCTGCAAAACTGTCTCAAAATTTACCCTTTGTGAAACAGACGGCAAAAAATCACGGCAGTTCGGATTCTACCGTTTTCTCTAATGTTGGTGATGTTTTGAAGCCATGAAAGCTGCTAAAATCAAGCAGTAGATTTTTTTATAGGCGTTTTATAGCAATGAAATGGATAATTGATAATTACTTAGTGCTAATTAGTGGAATTGCCGTACCTGCTATTTATGCTTTGCTTAAATTAGCTTTTAGACAAACAAATGAAACCATGTTTATTAGTATCGCCTGTGGTTTTTCAATATTTTTGTTTTCTCCTGATGACATTATTAATAATTTTGGTTTAATAGAATATAGGAAACAAGTTAAACCGTATTTTGGTATTTTTTTATTTGTTTGTATTGTAATAATTATTTACAATTTTATTATTTTTATTAGTTGTAGATTTTACGAATACATTAGAAAAAAAAGACTTTGTAACCTAACAGACGCAGAAAAGAATATACTTGCTGAGTATATAAATAATAAAACTAGGACTTGTTACCTTAATTACTCAGACGGAGTTGTTAAAGGACTTGAACATGAAACTATTATTTACAGGTCATCTGATGTTAATAGTTATCATCACGGATTACTGGTTTTTTCTTATAATATCCAGCCATGGGCATGGGATTATCTTAACAAGAACCCCAATATTATATTAATAAATAAAGATGAAATTTAAGTTACTATTTTTATTATGGTGAGTCGCATTATATTTTTAACGCAATACTAATATTTAACGGCAATTCTTTGGTAAATAGAAGCCGATTTATTAAAGTATATTTCACCTGTTTTTCTATTTCTTACTTTTAAGTTTAATATGAAGAAATCTGAAGAGTTTTGAACAGCTATCTCAAAGTCCTTTCTCAAAAGAATTACTAAATTACCATTATTTCTAACAATGTGCTGAATTCTTGAAAATTCCCAAGGTTTATACATACCATATTCTTTTCCGTTTCTTAATTCAATTTCCGTTGAAACAGAGCCAGTAAAACATGCCATGTATTCAGAGTTACCACAGCTTATAATTGCTTCAAATATAAATTCTTTATCAATTTCCTTTTGTTCCTTATCAATTTCTTTCTGTTTTTTATCGGCGGCATCTTGTATGTTATCTAAGTACTTATTTATAGTTATATTTTGAGAATCGGCTATTTTTTTATCTTGCAAATAAGATAAAGTTGTTCGCAATGTGTCATTTGGTGCGTTGCTTAAACTCAAACTAGAATATTTAATATATTTGTTCTTTTCCACAATCGTTGCATCATATTGTTCAGGTGTTGTAATACCAAAACTTTTTAAATACTCAATACTTTGCTTTGAAGGTTTTGCCTTAGTATGTACACCTAAAACGCAGTCTTGTTCAGAAATTAAAGGCTGAGCTTTACAATCAATAGTTCCAGCATCATACTGCTGTTCCCAATAAGCATTGTCTGGTATAGGTGTAAGACTACCAAACGGTGTAATATATCCACGCGGAGCACAACCAAAGATAAAAATTGTTAATAACGGGAATAATTTTAAGAATAATGCATTTCTCATATTTTTTAAATTTGAACTGGAAAATAGTGCCTCTCAGTAGAGTGAGTACTGCTTTTAAACAAGGTGTTTTTTGGCTCGCCCCGATTTCACGGGGTAACCACTAGATATAGTGTTAAGCATAACCAAATAAACGCCGACCTTCGACATCAAACATAACAGATATGCTAAAAGGCAACGGTCGGTCTTTATTCGTCATCAGTTAGAAATGAAACAGAATCACCGTTTATTTGTTGTGATTGATCGACTACTTGGAAAATAACAAGATTTCCATCGTCATCGAAGCTTACATTTCCGCCGAAATTTATTTTGTCTGTCTCGATACCAGAAATTGTCAGTCTGCCTGGATTCAATGACAGTTGGGGAACACCCTCAAGGCTTTCCCCTACTATTGTTGGCGGAGTTGACTCATGAACGATGTTTTTGCAGAGTATATTTTTTGTTCTGCCTATCGTTATTAACCTTGATGACCACTGTCTCATAATTCCTTCCTCGTACTACATATTAAATACATTATTAATTGATCTTATCATAATATAAGGAGCTTATACGGCAATGCCGTTTAGTTAAGCGACAAGCCGTCCCCTCTCCCTCCGGGAGAGGGCTAGGGTGAGTGGATCTAAATAAGAAAAATGCCTGGAGATAATTAATTTGACCCCTCACCCCAACCCTCTCCCGGAGGGAGAGGGAGCAGTCCCTAGCTTAACTAAACGGCATTGGCTTATACGGTACTTATTAAATCTATTTTTACTACCCAGATGGAATATATTTAAATTTTTGTATTTTTGTATTTTTGTATTTTATTTTTGCGTTTTTACACAGCCTGGGTCGTCAAGCGACAATGGGTTGCCATGAAAAGAAAACTTATTGCCGGATTTTTGCCGGGATTGGTTATGCATAGTAATGAAAAGTCCGGCAAATTGCAATGAGCGTCCATATTTTAATCTATAAATAACAATATGTTAAAGAATGTTTCATGCTCTTTTAATGCGATGGTCGTGCGTTCGAATCGCACACGATCCACCAAATTATTGATATATAAATCAAGCGGTTATTTATTAAATAAGCCGCTTTTTTTTTATGCCTATCATTTTTGCATTTCCGGTTTTTTTCCGGTTTTAAAAATTAACCTGCTTTTCTAATCAGAGTTAATTCCGGCTTTCTCGACTCACAAAGTAGCTCAACACAGTCAATTAGTCGCCCAATATCAGCAGCACAATAGTGCGTTGTGACGTTTCCGTTGTAATGTCCGAGCAAGTCCTGAAGGTTATTATGCTCAACTCCCGCGGACCTTAGTCTCTTACCGCACGTGTGGCGCGGATCATGCACCCTGACACCACTCAACCCGCTGTTAGCAATAACATTTCGCCATGCCCGGTTATTCATCCTATCCAATCGCCTGCCTTCGTAATCAAAAACATAGTCAGAACCATTTCCCCGTCTGGCATTCACTAAGTTACGAGCAGTTGAGTCAAGAACAACAATTCTTTCTTTGTTGTTTTTTGCGTCGACATCTTCAATAACAAACACAAAGTTATCAGTCTGCGACTCTCAACTCAAGTCAGCTCCGCGGATATGTGCTCTCCAAACGCCCTGACCTTGGCCGAATGCTTGCGTCCGGGTGGGCTTACAAGATGAATTGGAAATTGGGGTAACTCCCAGTCTGGCATGAGTCGCACAACTTCCCCACTTGCCAACTCATCGTCGAATAGCCAGCTGGGGGCGTGGCCAATACCCATTCCCGTTGCCACGGCTAAGCGTTGTACCTCGCTGCTGTTGGTCTGAATATGCCCCTCAACACGAAAACTCTTGGTGGTTCCCATCGTTTCCGACGCACCCGCACCTGCCGTGAATGTCCACAAATTGCAATTCGACAGCCCGGTGTAAACAATGCAGTCGTGCTCTTTTAGGTCTTCCGGATTGACGGGAGCGCGAATCCCTTTGGGAAGGGATCGCAAGTAGTCTTGGTGGGCAAGCAGCATGTGATGCGAGGTACCAATGCGCCGTGCGATCAGTCCGCTGTCGCGCAGGTGGCCGATCCGAACCGAAACATCAATCCCTTCCTCAACCAAGTCGATAAATCCATCGTGCAGCCGCAGATCGATTTTGACATCGGGGTGTTCAGACATAAACGACCTCACCAAAGGCATCAACTTCAAACGGCCAAAGCCCACCGAGGCCGCCACCCGAATCCAGCCGCATAGTTGCCCTTCTCCTTTGATCAGGCCCGACTCGGCCTCCGCAATTTCAGCGACCAATCTACGGATCTGCTCGAAATAGCGCTCGCCCTCTTCGGTCAGGCCAAGAGACCGCGTCGTTCTGACAAGCAGCTTTGCTCCCAACGCCTTCTCCAAGGCGGCCACCTGCTTGCTGACAGCGCTTTGGGTGGCCCGCGACTCGTCCGCCACAGCGGAAAAGCTGCCCGACTCGACCACTCTCACAAAAGTGCGCATTGCTGAAAGCTTATCCATATCCCCTCCATATATTCCATTTGCTACTAATTGATATTACCAAAACCAGTCTATACCGGCCAAATGAAATATGTCAAAGTATTTCCGCTGAACAACCAGGAGTAGAGATGAACCGCTCCGAGTGTTGGTGGTGTAAACGCAATTGTGTACAATCGAATGTAATTGGTAACCACTATTGAAGAGAGGATAAACGGTTGCGACTCCTCATTATCTGCAAACGACAGGCTTTTTGCTTGATCCGGACGGCTGAATTGTGAACGCAGTCAATTCCAGCGCCGCAATTGGCAGATTGGTCGCAGAGGCCGTCATAGGCATGTTCAACTATCTTAAAACGAAGGCAATCTCATGAAATATATGGCTGGAGACATTTTCCCTCAATTGACGGTCACCACATCGAAAGGAGAATCCCTGACGATTCCGGTTGATGGCGCCCGGTATACCCATGTTCAGTTCCGGCGCTTTTCGGGGTGTCCAATTTGTAACACTCATA
The DNA here is from genome assembly GCA_050015235.1 of Methylomonas sp. Lineage (GTDB taxonomy): Bacteria > Pseudomonadota > Gammaproteobacteria > Methylococcales > Methylomonadaceae > Methylomonas. The sequence continues at coordinate 6,129 of JBEKBU010000056.1, forward strand.
TCGCGGCACTTCGGCGAGCAAAAGCGGAGATTGATGCCCTGGGCGTGCATGAAGTGCTGTTCTTTCACTCGTCAAATGAAGATGTGGCCGGGTTTCACCACGACCTTCCTTTCGATTCAGTCGGCGATCCGAAAAAAAACTACTATCGGCAATTCGGGGTGGAATCATCATGGAGTTCTCTAAGTCCAACTGCAATCCGTGCGGCTTTTGCCAGCATGGTGCGCGGGAAATTCGGATTGAAGATGACGGGTGGCCCTCTAGGACTGCCCGCCGAGTTTCTAGTGGGCCCGGACAATCGTATTAAGGCCGCGCACTATGGAAAGGATGCTTACGATCAGTGGTCTGTCGAAACCCTTCTTGATTTAGCCAAAGATTAAAGGCCAGCGGCAGCTGGACTATTGATTGCTCTTTCAGCCAGTTTGCCGCTTTCTCGATCTTACTATAATTGGAACTTACTATGGTCACACTTTTTGATTCGATTTCCCTCGGCGATTTGACCCTTTCCAATCGGGTGTTCATGGCCCCACTTACGCGCAATCGCGCACGTTCCGATGGAGTTCCTGGAACTTTAGCTGCGACGTATTACGCCCAACGCGCCTCGGCTGGCTTGATTGTCAGCGAGGCGACGCAGATTTCTCCGATGGGGAAAGGCTATAAAGATACGCCAGGCATATATACAGAAGAGCAGGTGTCGGCCTGGTCACGAGTGGTCGAGTCGATCCACATGGCGGGCGGAAAAATATTTCTACAGTTGTGGCATGTCGGGCGGATATCTCACTCGAGCCTCTTGCCGGATGGCGCACAACCTGTCGCGCCTTCAGCGATTCGCGCGCGGAGCCAAACCTTCACTGATGCCGGTTTCGTGGATGTGTCAGAGCCGAGGGCGCTGACACTTTCAGAGATTAAACAAACCATTAACGATTATGGCGTTGCCGCTGCAAACGCAAAGAGGGCAGGGTTTGACGGCGTAGAGATTCATGCCGCCAATGGTTATTTGATAGATCAGTTTCTTCAATCGACAACCAATCAACGTCTCGATCTCTATGGTGGTAATGCCGAGAACCGAACGCGATTTCTTTGCGAGGTGGCGGAAGCTGTCCTAAGCGTTTGGGATGCCGCCAGAGTGGGCGTACGCCTTTCACCATTCGGTACATTCAATGACATGGAAGACGCAAAACCTGAGGAAACTTACCTCCGCGTAGTAGCAGACCTCAATCTGCTTGGCTTGGGTTATTTGCATATTATTGAACCCAGCTCCATGCCTAACTCGGCGGCGGGCGCACCGGAATTGCTTTTTCAGCAGCTACGCCGAAACTGGAACGCCGTTTACATCGTAAACGGAGGCTATGACTCGGCTCGCGCGGAGAGCGCCGTATCCAGTGGCTACGCAGACGCGGTATCGTTTGGCAAGCTCTTCATTGCTAACCCCAATCTCCCTGCGCGACTGCGGCAAAACTTACCCCTAAACACGCCAGACCCAACAACCTTTTACGGTGGCGGAGAGCGAGGCTACATTGACTACCCGGTGTAGACGCAAGACGAATCGATAGTACCACCAAGGCCAGAGCCAAGTCGCTCGGATAGGAAGCGATCAAAGGCGGCCTAGAACTTCTCCGACCACGGACGAACATCGATTTCGTGAGACCAGGCGCTACGAGGCTGCCGATGCAACTGCAGATAGAGTTCAGCGATCGCATCCGGATCGAGTAAGGAATCCTCGCCGCGTTCATCGACAAGATACCCATAGCGCTCGGATTTGATTTGTCCGTCAATGATCACGAATCCGATGTGTACGCCTTGGGGCCCTAGCTCACGAGCCATGCTCTGCGAGAGCGCGCGCAAACCAAACTTCGGAACGGCTAAGTTGGCGAAGCCGGCGCTGCCGCGCAGCGCCGCGGTTGCGCCAGTGAAAATGATTGTCCCATGCCCTCGCTTGACCATGCGCCGGGCGGCCGCTTGCCCGACGAGCAAGCCTCCGAGACAGCCGATGCGCCAGCAGCGCTCAAAGTCGGCTGGATCGATATCGAGAACATTGCCTTTTTGGAAGGCGCCTGCGTTGAACACGACGACGTCGGGTTCTCCTAGATCACGATCAACACTATCGAAGACACGGAGAACATCTTCGCTATTCGAGACATCGGCAGCATAAGGACGGACGCCATCGTATCCACCGGATTCGATCATGGCGTTCAGTTTCGCTTCGTTGCGGGCAACTACGCCGACCTGCATGTTCTCGGCCATGAAGCGCCTTGCCAGCGCCCAGCCAAGGCCGGGTCCGACTCCGATGACGATTGCTGTCTCGCGCGATTGCATGTTAGTTCCCCTAAGAGACTGCGTTGCCAAATTCTTTGATGTGGCGGTTAGGCCGCCGGTACATTTGTGGAACTATACACCAATCGAACTAGGGATGCCAACCTAAGTGTAGGGGCCCGAGAACATAAATCACGGGGGAAACTGGGTAAGGATAATTTCTATTTAAATTATGAGCTTTATGTTCTGTTGCAAAATGTTAGTCTGCGTAACGGCGGGTTGTCATGAGTAAGAAATCGTCATTTTTTACGCATGAGGCTTTTCACATAGGTAAAAAAATGAAATTATTACCTATGAGTTTGGCGATGTGTAACCGAAAATCGGGTTTTGGGTGCATGCAAGCAGACCAATCGAAGTAACGCATCACTGGGCGGGCGCGTTTTTATACCCAAGCGGCGGCGCAGGCTGATAAAATGATTGTCATTGTTGGTCTTCACAGCGTTTAACCCGAGTAAAAAATGCAAATAACCACGGACATATATGTTGGCGATAGCCGGGAACAGCTCAAATTGCTCCCCGATAATTCCGTTGACTTGATTATTACGTCTCCGCCTTATGCGGATCAGCGCAAAAGCACTTACGGCGGTATCCGCCACGATCAGTATGTCGAATGGTTTTTACCGATCTCCGGACAATTATTGCGCGTTCTTAAACCAACAGGCGCCTTTATTCTAAATATCAAGGAAAAAGTGGTTAACGGAGAACGCAGCACCTATGTATTGGAGCTTATTCTAGAAATGCGCAAACAAGGATGGCTGTGGACGGAAGAATTAATCTGGCATAAAAAAAATAGTTACCCCGGCAAATGGCCCAACCGGTTTCGCGATTCCTGGGAAAGGCTGCTTCAATTCAATAAGGATAGAAAATTCAATATGTATCAGGATGAAGTCATGGTTCCCATGGGCGATTGGGCGAATTCCAGACTAAAAAAGCTTTCCGATACGGATAAAATTCGCGATAACTCAAAAGTTGGCAGCGGATTCGGCAAGAATATCTCCAATTGGCTGGAAAGAGACAAAGCTTACCCGGCGAATGTATTACATTTAGCTACTGAATGTAATAATAAAAACCATAGCGCGGCTTTTCCGCAAGAATTACCCGAATGGTTTATCAAGTTGTTTACAAGAGAATACGATACGGTGCTCGATCCATTCATGGGTTCCGGAACGACGCTGCTGGTAGCCAATCAGATGCAAAGAAATTCGATAGGCATCGATATCGTGGAAGAGTATTGCGAAATGGTAAAAAAACAATTGAGCCCGCAATTATCGATTATGTTCGATAGAGCGCGGGCTTGATATAGAACCAGCTTGAGTAAGCGCCATTCGGGGTTGACTCCGGAGCTATCCCCGCGGAGGAATGAGTCATGACAACCACAAAAAAACTCAAATGGATGTTATCGCTGGTGCTGATTTTTGGCGGCTTTACCGTTTATAAATTGTTTGAAGGGTTGGCGCGTAATCTTGCCTATCAGGAATATGAATGGCTATTCAAAATCGCTTCCGAATTTGGCCTGTTTGTATCCGTTATCGTTTCGGTCGGTTATTTTCATCACTGGTTTATTTCGGCGGAAGAACATAAAGAAGCCGAAATAAGTCTGCGCGAAACGCTCGGCAAATATGTTGATAGCATTTTGCTAAACTCGGTAAAAAGAGGCTTTACCGGCATAACCAATAAAGAATTCGATTTCAGCCAGATTATGCACGGGCTAAAACCAGGGGATTACGTTTATTGGCTGGTTACCTTCGATCCACGGTTCAAAAACAAATCGCGGGAACTGGAGCATGCGATAAAAAATGGCGTTCATTTCCGGATGCTGATTTTAAAGGCCGATAGCGGAATCGGCGCAATGCGCGCCGAGGAAACCAACAGCTTCAACCCGCACGAATTTAACGAATATTCAAAATTATTTAAAATTTCGCTGGAAGACGTGATTAGCCGCATAGACGACAGCACGGGCGGCTCATTAGGCGTGTTTGTCTACGACAGGCTGCCGGGCATACCGCTGTATATCATCATCCGCCAGGCAACCGGAAAGGTGGAGGTTTATAGCAGCTTTTACCTGACGGAACCCGTTTCGAAAATGCCCTATATGCATTGGGAGACGGAGCTGATATCAGGCCGTCAGGCGGCGTTCGAATCCGAGCACTGGAACATGCCGGACCTGTTTCTCGACTATTTCAAAAAACGCTGGGAAATGGAAAAAGAAAAACTGGACGGCTGTGGAATTAATCCATCGGAGCCTGACAACTTTATCCATGCGCCGGCCTCGGCAAGGGCAAAATGCCTTGAGCTGTTTAGGGGAGCAAACTAAACGGGCGAATGCTTGCAAAGCGAAAACGCAAAATAAGGCCACAAGAAAAAATGTTGTAATTATACTTTTTCCGAGTGAATAAACTTTCAAAAGCTTGACGATAGCAGACCCCCCTAGGCTTTTGGCTCCGGAGCGCCTAGCAGAGGTTAGCCCGGCATGGAGGCCAGGCGAAAGCTGCACGGATGTATTCGCGGAGTCCTCCGCCAGTAGCCAAAAGCCGCATAGTCTCACAAGTAGTTAAAAAAAGGGTTTTGCCTACTGACGGTTTTTTACGAAATTGGCCAGCATTTCCTGCAGTATTTCATAATCGAACGGCTTGACCAAATGTTCGTCAAAGCCGGCGGCATATGACATTTCCTTATCCATTGATTGCCCGTAGCCTGTTACGGCAATGAGCTGCATCGGGGCTAGATCGTTACACTGGCGTAACGCTTTGGCTACCGAATAGCCATCCATTCCCGGCAGCCCGATGTCCAGCAGGACGACGTCCGGCCGCTCGGCCTTCGCCATTTCGAGACCCGTTGGACCGTCATAGGCCGCCTGTACCCGATGGCCGTCGGTTTTCAACAGTAAAGCCAGGGTGTCCGCGGCGTCCCGATTGTCGTCCACCACCAGAATGCCAAGTTTGCCTTGCGCCGGACCGCCATGCGCGGGTTTAACGGCCGCTGAAACCGTGGCGGGGATTACCCGCGGCAGCGTGACGACAAACTCGCTGCCTTGGCCCGGGCCGGCGCTAAAAGCCCGCACATCGCCGCCATGCATCGCCGCCAGCTTTTTAACGATAGATAAACCGATGCCCAATCCGCCTTGGGAGCGGGCAAGATTACGCTCCGTTTGATAGAAAACTTCAAACAAGCGGGATATGCCGCTTTGATCGAAACCGCAACCGTTGTCGAAGACCCGGATGCGGATTACCTCGGCCGATGGCTCAACGGACAAACCGATACAGCCCCCCTCGCCGGTGTATTTGGCGGCGTTGTTGAGCAGGTTCGATAGGATCTGGGCCAGCCGAATCCGGTCGCCTTCCACCCATAAGGGCTCCGAAGGAAGCGTCATGGTGAATTTATGCCTACAGGCGTCGATCAGCGGTTGATTCGCTTCCACGGCCGGCTGAATGAAGTCGCGGATTTCGAGCGTTTCCTTCTCGAGTTCTATCATGCCGCTGCTGATACGCGAGATGTCCAGCAGGTTGTCCACCAACCCGGTCAGATGATTAAGCTGGCGGTCGATGATGTTGGTGCACCAGGTTATTCGCGACGGGTCGGCGTTTGCGAGTTTCTGGATTTCAACGGCGTTACGGATAGGCGCCAATGGATTGCGAAGTTCGTGAGCGAGCATCGCTAGAAATTCATCTTTACGGAGGTCGTTTTCGCGGAGCTTTTCAGCTTGTTCGGTTAATCGGACTTCGTTAAGTTTACGCTCGGTGATGTCCTCGGTGGAAATGATAATACCGCCGACTACGTCTTTCTCGTCAATCCAGGGAACCACCGCCCAACGCATCCAGCGTGTATTTCCGTCTTCCCGTACCCATGGATCTTCGTCATTTTTCAAAGTCTCGCCGGCAAGCCCCTGCCGATGTATGGTTTTCAATTTGTCCGGCAAGTCCGGAAATACCTGGTAATGATTGCGCCCAATCAGATCGGTGTAAGCCAAGCCGTGATCGTCGAACCAGCGGCCGCTGGCCGCCAGATAGTTCATATTCCGGTCGAACATGGCCATGCTGATGGGCGCCTGATTAATAAAGGTTTTCAATTGGTCGCTGGATTTCCTAAGCGTTTCCTCGGTCCGTTTGCGTTCGCTGATGTTCCTCGCTATGCCGCAGACATAAAAAATCCCCTCGAAGTTAATGAGGGAGGCGGAAATCTCGACAGGGAAGGTCGATCCGTCCTTGCGCCGAAATACGGTCTCGAACGGCGGCGTATTTTGATGTTTCAGGACTTCAATCAGCACGGAAAAGCGATTGAAATCGAATCCGATATTCAAATCAACAACCTTGAGCGTCTGCAGCTCGGCTTCGGTATAACTAGTCTGTTCGCATACGCTCGGACTCACATAGACGTAACGGCCTTGCTGATCGATGAACGCCAGCATGTCATTCATGTGATCATTGGCGTGTCGAAACATGCGAAGTTGCCGTTCGCTCTCGTGGAGACGCTCTAAGGTTTGCTTATGCTCGGTAATGACGTCGAAAATCGCGACAAAATGTTCGGGTTCGGGACTATAGACCGAAATCGAAAACCACTTTTCCAGCGATTCGACAAAAATTTCGAATTGCTCAGGCTCCCCTCCCAGCGCTACCCGGCTATAAATATCGAATAGCTGTTGACTGGAATCCAGGAAGCCGGGAATGACTTCGGAAACAGGCTTGCCGATCACTTGGTTAAGACCGGTCAACCGATCAAACGCCGGATTGGTATACAGGTATGTAAAATCAATAGGGCGCCCATCCTTATAATGCATCCTGCAATACGCAACGCCATTCAGCATATGTTCGACTAACTTGCGGTAGATCCGGATGTCAAATGTATCGTTAGGCTTGTGTTTGGAATTTATATTTTCAGAAAAAATCATTTGACGTCTAGATTCAGGCTTTCACTTCGTTGGAATTAAAATAGTCAGGATTCCGCCAGTGGCGACAGCAACTTGGAAAACCAAATTAAAAAAACGCTTCCTAAAGTTGAAGATTAGCATAAAGCCGCCGGAATAGCTAAGCCTGAAAACCGGCTCGCAAGGCAAGCGCCGCACGTCCGGATTTCGCATTTTTTAATTGCAAAAATGGCTATTAACAGTGTAATACACACTTAAATGTACATACTCAGGAGATTGCCCATGCCAACTTTAACCACACGCGTCTTTAAAAACGGAAACAGCCAGACCGTGCGCATTCCGCATGAGTTTCGCATGGAGGCTACCCAAGTTCAAATAAGCCGCAACGAGAATGGCGACCTGGTCATACATCCTCTGCCTTTTGATCGTGGCGCCGCCTTGATTGCCGCGCTGCATGGGTTTGACGATGATTTTGTTAACCAGCTCGAGCAAAATTATGCGCGGCAACCGCCCATGCAGGATCGAGAGACGTTATGATTTACATGTTGGATATCAACATTCTCATCTACTTAATCAAAAACAAACCGCCAGCCATAGCCGCGCGTATCAATGCCTTAGGCATGGACGCCACGCTATGCATGTCGTTTTTCACCTATGCGGAACTGTTAAAAGTCGGGGAGCGTAGCATTCGAAAGGTACAGGTTTTGCATCAAATTAATCAGCTAACGCAAGCCATACCCGTTGTGTACGATACAAGCCCAAGCATATGCGGACACTACGCCGCGCAATTCACGCGACTTAAAGAGGCCGGTACGCCTATGGGCGCCAATGATCTTTGGATAGGCTGCCATGCGCTGTCCATGGACGCAACGCTTGTTACGCATAACTTGCGGGAGTTCGAGCGCATTAGCGGATTAAGGCTGGAAGATTGGACGGTTTAATTTTTAGCAGCAATTCACCGAGTGACTAAACTTTTAAAAGCTTGCCGATAGTTAAAAAACATACCCCAAGAAATCAAATGAAAACCGCCGGTGATACATTGAAGCGCGCGGCAAGCGCTTTGGCTTGCCGCACGTTCATCGAGCGCTTCCCGGAGAGGATTTCCGAGACAACGCCTTGCGAGCCAACCTCGGGTAAATCGGACTGGGTCAGCGCGTGTTCGTCCATCAGATAGCGCAACACATCTTGCGGCGGCGCGTCTTGAATCGGATAATGCTCCGCCTCGTAAGACGAAATTAATTCGCCCACAATATCGAGTAGCTCTAAAAGGGGATGCGCTTCGTTACTCCGCACGGCGTCGATCAATTCGTTGAGCAGTTCAACCATCTTGGCATGGCGCCGCTCATCCCGGATCGCGCCGATTTGCGTCGTTGACTGAAGGGCCGCCCAGGCTTGGGCGGCCCCTGTCAGATCAAAGTGTTCTACCTGTGTATTCAATTTCTTTTCCAGTGTCCCCGGTCGTATTCCGGATGGGTCAGTACATGACGTATATAAATTTTTTGCCGGTTGAAGTCGATAAAGGCGATAAGCCGGTACTTATTGCCGCCGATGTTGAAGACTATGTAGTCATCCACCATATCGGCCGATGGGAAGGTTTTGTGCAAGTCGCTAAACCCCTCGTAATTCGTTTTAGAAACCAGTTTGTACCAAGTCAAGAGTGGCGTTTCCGCCTTGGGATGTGCTTCCCAGAACTCCCGAAGGTGTTTCTTGGAAATGACGTGCATAAGTTCTATTTATCCTCGCCGCCATAAAAGTCGCCTCAAAAAATATAATTAGCAAAATAGGGCTCTGGGTTAAACACGGATTAATGGTTGACCTGGGTATCTGTTTCCCTTGTGAATATAATATCTCAATATGAGATAAAGTCAAGTAATTGTTGTACGTTTTCAAAACTTAACTTACTGCATGCAATCCCGCACCAAGCCGGCCAATATCCCCAGCCCCAATTCGGCCTCGGCCTCGCCGGCATGGCTGAAATTAAGCCTGATCTGGCCGCTGCATTCCGCGTCCACGGGCAGGAACGGCTCGCCGGGCATAAATGCGACGCCGGCCTCTATCGCTTTCGGCAACAGCTTGCGGGTATTGATGCAGCGGTTCAAACTCAGCCAGAAAAACAGCCCGCCGGGCGGCGTGCGCCACACGGCCAGATCGCTGAAGTGGCGGCGCAACGCCTCTTCAAACGCGTCGCGGCGCTGGCGGTAGTGGCCGGCCAGCGTTTGCAAACGTTCGTCGCGGGCCGCGTCGTTCAGCTGTTGCAGCACCAGCCACTGGCCGATGCGGTTGCTGTGCAAATCGGCGGCTTGCTTGAGCCGGGTCAGAAAGGGGATCAAGTCCGGCGACGCCGCCAAATAACCTAGCCGCAAGCCCGGCGCCAGACTCTTCGAAAAAGAGCCCTGATAAATCCACGGCGCGGAATGCAACAGCGAGCATACCGGCGTGCGTTCGCACGGGTCGTAAACCAGATCGCGGTATGGGTCGTCCTCCAGTAACGGAATCCGTCCGGCATTGCAAACGGCGGCCAGCGCCGCGCGTTCGCCGGCGTCCAGGCAGCGGCCGCTGGGGTTTTGAAACGTGGGGATGGCGTAGATAAACGCCGGCCGTTCGTTCAACAAAGCGTCCATATCCGGATCGCCGGCGTCGTAAGCGACCATGCGCGCCCCGAAAAACCGGAACACCTGCAAAGCCGCCAGATAAGTCGGCGACTCAACGGCGACAGCCGTACCGGGGTCGATAAACAGTTTAGCGGCCAGATCGATGCCTTGCTGAGAGCCGGACAGCACCAGCACCTGTTCGGCGCCGCACTTCAGGCCGATGCCTTGCAAGTCCTCGGCTATCCGCCGGCGCAGCTCCGCCTCGCCTTCGCTGGCGCCGTACTGCAGCATCTGCCGGGGCATGCCGTCCAGGCTAAGATCGGGAAAACTATCGATATCGGGCAGTCCGCCCGCGAACGAAATCATGCCGGGGCGGTTGATGACCGACAGGATTTCCCGGATCGGCGAAGGCTGCAAATCCCGGCAGCGGGCTGAAAATTGTGGGCCGTGTCCGGCAGGTAATGAATTCATGTACACATCCTAACGGCTAGCGGCAAATCTGTCAAAAAGCTTCAATAAGCGCCGGGCGCCTTCGGTTTGCCGATACAAGAACGGTTGGCGTTGTATTTAACGTTGCAGCCTTTATATTCGATAATCGGGTTGCCGATCTGAGTGAAATTCCTGATGCCGCCCGGCTCGACAACCCCGTCCTGGCCGTTGCCGGCGGTAGGGATTAAAAATGCCCGCACCGGATCGGAACAACTGTTGTACATGGATAGGGAGTAAACGTTTTGTCCATTGCCGGCGGCAGCGGGTTGCAGTTGATTTTTCGTCATCTGCAAACAATAAGACGCTTCCGCCGATTGTTGATTTTGCGCGGCCTGTTCGGCGGCGGCCTGTTGGGCCAGTATTTGCAGTGTAGCCGCTTGTTGATCCACGTTTAACCGGGCCAGGGCTTCTTGTTGCAGTTCAAGCTCCCTTAATTGCTTGACTCTTTGCTGTTGATAGTCGGCAATCGCCTGCTTCACGCCCGCCGCCGAAGCGCGCCCGCCGGGGCCGGTATTCGGATGTTCTATTTGCGCCGCCGGATTTTCGGCGGCCTGTCTCCAATGCGCCGTAACCCCTTGCCGTATGTCCGCGCCCGCGGCTTGCGGCGCATAAATAGCCAACAGTTGTTCCTGATTAAAAGGCCTGATTTGCTCGGTATCTTCACGATCCTTCCAGGCCAGCGAATTAAAATCGAAAACTTTCCTGTCCGTCAGGAAGTCGCTGTCAATCGCGGCTTCAATTTCCGTCGGCGGCGTGCCGTCATTCGCCTGAGTCAGCTCCTTGACATCGATAATGAGCTTTCCGTTTTCGGTAAAATCTTGCGACATGATTTCGCGTTTGCCGACGGAAATATGCAGCGTCCCCGTATAAGGCTCCGTTTGGTCGCCGACAATAATGTCGTTTTTATCCAATTCCTCGGTATGATCGTTTAAAACGGTATACGAATCGACCGGATGCGTGCACTCCCAGGACAACAGCCGGAACGGGTTTTCCCAGGTCGCCAGAGAATACGCGAAAATGAAGGGCGAGGCCGCCGTATAAGTTAAACACTCGAAAGGGTGGAATTGAGGGTCGGCTATATCGTCCTCATACATCAGTTGTTGAAACTGGCCGGTTTTAACTTCGTCGATCTTGGTGGCGGTAAACGCCAGGGATTCCGGATTTTCGACCTTGATAGGGTCGAGTTTAATGGCTATCGTGGTGCGGGCCAGTTCCTTGCTGTATATTTCCCCATACTGCGCCGAATAATCCTTGGTGACGATGGGCTCCATGCCGCACCCGGCGATTATTAAGGAAAAAAATCCTAAAAGCGAATATTTTCTTGTGTGAAATAAGCCATGAATCATTAGATTATCCCAATATACCGAACCAGGGCGCTTCGTTCTAAACGGAGCCTGGCGTCCGGCGTATCCTCTTAGGCGTAAATGTTAATTAACCGCGTTTATAAAGGGCGAACGATTGATGCGGCATTATACGCCGCTCTTTGTTCTTTGTCTGGAATCTTGTTAACAGAATCTTGACGGCTAGCGGCCGTAGGGCGGGTTAGATGCTTGCATCGTAACCCGCCAAGGCTTAAAAAGCATGTAAATATGTTTGGATTTAGCCTAAATTTATCCGCTTTTGGTTTTTAAATAACAGGTTTCGGATGAATAAAGGCT
>JBEKBU010000057.1:0-17671 GCA_050015235.1 Methylomonas sp.
ACGGCAAAAAAGGATCAGAACTCCTGTCTGTCGGCTACCCAACCGCGCACACTCACAACAGCACGAGTGAACCTAGCTAATGCGTTGAGTTTTGCATCCGGCGCTGCACAATAGATTGCTATATTTTTTGGGAATTTTCAAGTAAAGCTCGGATCGGCATAAAAATATACGCACAACGGATGCATTAAAGCCCCAAGCTCCAGTGCATGGCATCAAGACCGGGCAAGGGGGTGGTTAATTTTGATTCAACCTTGGTTGGTGACGAACCCAAGGTAATGCGCATCATCCAATGATTTCCTGTCATTCAGTTTTAGGTTGTTGCAAACTTAGCCTTTAGATATTGCTTCACCCAGCTCAGCATTCGTCATGGCCTGACCGCTGACGCCCCATGCGCCATCAACCGTATGTACGACATTGACCCAAATCTCATTTTTCCTTAGCTTGCCGCCGGATGCTTCATGGACGATGTTTGTCGCTTCTTCAATATGTCCAATCTGGATTTCGCGCGTGTTGAATGCAAATGAGGGAGCCTTCCATTCGACCCATGCGCCTGGATGCTGTTTTCCGCCGGCATAAGACCTTTCCTTGGGCAGGATATTGACTTGAGCCGTAACGGTTGGAGTCATCACCTTATTTCCCGTCAATCCATGCCATTTCAGCATGGAATCCGTCAGTTTAGCGATAACTTGTTGTTCGGCGCCATGCGGCAAAGCGCCTTCGGTAAAGGTAAAAGAAAGTGGCATTTTTGTATCTCCTGTTAAGGTTGGTAAATATAAAAACCGGTCTTTGCATAACGACCGTTACATATAATTGCATAACGATCGTTATTTTGTCAATCATTAATAGGCTATTTCTTGATATAATTTGTTGAAAGTTATATCCGAGGCGAGATGATGCGATACAAACAAGATCAAAAGGAACAAACCCGCGAAAAAATTATCGCGGCTGCCGGACGTTGTTTTAGAAAGGGCGGTTATGTCGGTATTGGCGTCGATGGACTGGCGAAGGAGGCCGGCGTGACTTCCGGCGCGTTCTACGGACACTTCAGCTCCAAGGCTGAAGCGTTCAAAACTGTCGTGGTTTCAGGGATGGAAGGTTTGAGAAATGGAGTCGCTGCTTTTCAACGGCAATACGGCGGGAACTGGTGGCAAGAATTTGCGCGGTATTATATGGGCCCTAAGCGTACCTGCGATCTTGGCGACAGTTGCTTATTGCAAAGTTTGACCCCGGAAATGGGCCGTTCTGAAGAATCTTTGCGTCAATTGTTTGAAACCGAGTTGCTTAAAATCATAAAGTTGGCGGCGGAGAGCGAAACCAAGACCGCCGATCAGGCCTCTATCGATAAAGCCTGGGCAAGCTTCGCGATGTTGATCGGCGGTGTTACCCTGGCGCGCGCCGTTGCGGACGAAAAATTGTCGGATGAAATAGGAGCCGCGATTCAAAATGCTGTAAGCGCTCTTCAACGGCGCGAATAGGTCACTGATGTTTCATAGTGAATTCAGCATACCCTTCCATCGCTTTCTTCGCCGCTTTACCGCAGATGGCGAGGCTCATGACGACGGCTTGTTGAGTTCGTCTGTCCGCTAGGCAATCATCTGTCGCGGTTTGCCGGAAGTGATCAAGATACGGCTACGAATTTATATTTATACGATCACTATTGCGTCACTCATTTCATTGCGACGCGTTTGCGTATGAAGTCAGCGAGGATGACCGGCTCCGAGATTCCGCGCCTTGGTTGCGCATACTGTAACAATACAACTTCTGCAAGAAGATTCAAAAAACCTGTTAAATACCGTTGAGTATGCTAGGAAATTATGATGTAATATGAAAGTTTTATGTCTTGAACTGTCCTGTGGGTGTAGTGGTTCTCAAAGGGCTTTTTCGAAAAATTTGTCTGGAGTGCAGGCGTATCAACTATGCAATTTACAATTAAGAAAGGTTTGGATTTGCCTGTAACGGGCGAACCCGAACAAGCGATAAGCGAAGGTAGCGGCATTAATACGGTTGCCCTGTTGGGTCCCGATTATGTTGGACTGAAACCAAAAATGAATGTGGCGGAAGGAGATAAAGTAAAATTAGGTCAGGTACTTTTTACAGACAAACAAAATCCAGGCGTTAATTTTACCGCGCCGGGCGCCGGCGTGGTAAAAGCGGTTAACCGCGGCGATAAACGCGCTTTATTGTCTGTCGTTATCGAGTTGAGCGGCAAGCAGCAGGAAACTTTTGCAAAATACCCGGCGCCGGCATTAGCCGGATTAAGCCGCGATCAGGTCAAGGAGAACCTGTTGAACTCCGGACTGTGGACTTCGTTTCTTACCCGTCCGTACGGAAAAATACCGCATGCCGACAGCACGCCGAGTTCGATTTTCGTAACCGCCATCGATACCCGGCCCTTGGCGGCGGATCCGGCGGTGATTATCAATGAGCGGGCCGATGACTTTAATAACGGTTTGACGGTCATTTCCAAATTAAGCGGCGGAAAAACTTATCTTTGCAAGGCGAGCGGCGCGTCGCTGGCCACTAATCCGGCGGTTGTGCAAGCCGACTTTTCCGGCCCGCATCCGGCCGGTTTGCCCGGTACGCATATCCATTTCATCGATCCGGTCAATATCAAAAAATTCGTTTGGCATATCGATTATCAGGCTGTCATTGCTATCGGCGCCTTGTTTACCACGGGCCATTTGAATGTCGAGCGCGTGGTGTCTCTCGCCGGCCCCACGGTCAACAAGCCGCGGCTGATCCGCACCCGGGTCGGGGCGAATCTGCGGGATTTGACTAAAGGCGAGTTACAAGCCGATGTGGAGAGCCGGATAATTTCAGGCTCCTTGCTTTATGGTCACGAGGCCGCCGGAGAGGTGGCGTATTTAAGCGCTTATAGTCTGCAGGTATCCGCTATCAAGGAAGGCCGCGAGCGCGAGTTTTTCGGTTGGATAGTGCCGGGCAGGGATAAATATTCCGCCCTGAATGTATATCTCTCCAGCAAAGACCGTAAGGATAACCGCCAGTTTCCGTTGACGACGACTAAAAACGGCAGTAACCGCGCCATCGTCCCGGTCGGTATTTTTGAGGCCGTCATGCCTTTGGATATTCTGGCTACGCCGCTGTTGAAAGCGATAGTCGTGGGCGATACGGATATGGCGCAGGCTTTGGGATGTCTGGAATTGGACGAAGAAGACGTATCTTTATTCACCTTTGTCGATCCTGGCAAACACGATTTCGCGCCGGTGCTCCGCTATAATTTAAATAAAATCGAGAAAGAAGGTTAATCAATGTCGGCTAGAAATTTATTAGATAGTATAGAGCCGCATTTTACAAAGGGCGGCAAACTGGAAAAGTATTACGGTCTTTACGAGATGGTGGATACTTTCATCTACACGCCTGCCGATGTAACACGCGGTAAGACCCATGTGCGCGATGGCAACGACTTGAAACGCACCATGACTTTCGTGGTCATCGCCACATCGTTCTGCGTGCTGATGGCCTGGTATAACACCGGTTATCAAGCCAATCTGGCCATGAAGGGCATGGGGCTTGAATCCATAGACGGCTGGCGCGGCGTTCCGATGACGCTGTTCGGCTATAACCCATATAATCCATTCTCCTGCCTTGTGCACGGCATGCTGTATTTCTTCCCCGTTTACATCACTACGCTGGCCGTAGGCGGTTTCTGGGAAGTGTTGTTCGCTACCGTGCGTAAACATGAAGTCAACGAAGGCTTTCTGGTTTCCTCCATGCTGTATTCGCTGATATTGCCGGCTGAAATTCCGTTATGGCAAGTGGCTCTCGGCATTTCGTTCGGCATCGTGCTGGGTAAGGAAGTGTTCGGCGGCACCGGGAAAAATTTTCTTAATCCGGCGTTGACCGGCCGGGCGTTTCTGTTTTTCGCTTATCCGGCTTCGATTTCAGGCGATTCCGCCTGGGTTGCCGTCGACGGTTACAGCGGCGCTACCGCTTTGTCGCTGGCCTCCATGAACGGTATGGACGGCATTTTATCCAACTTTAGCTGGTTTCAATCCTTTATAGGCTTTATTCCGGGCTCCATGGGCGAAACCTCCACGCTGGCCTGTCTGTTGGGCGCCGCGTTTTTGTTATACACGCGGGTGGCGTCCTACCGGATCATGGGCGGCGTAATGATAGGCATGATAGGTTTGTCTACGTTGTTAAATATAATCGGCAGCGCCACGAATCCGATGTTTGCGATTCCCTGGTACTGGCATCTGGTGCTCGGCGGTTTTGCTTTCGGCACGACGTTTATGGCGACCGATCCGGTCTCCGCGGCGGTCACCGACACAGGCCGCTGGATATACGGCGGCATGATAGGCGTCATGATTATCATCATACGGGTAATTAATCCGGCTTTCCCGGAAGGGGTAATGCTGGCGATTCTTTTCTCGAACATGTTTGCGCCCTTGATTGATTACTTCGTTGTTCAAGCAAATATCAGAAGAAGGATAAAACGCCATGCTTAGCGCCCAGAAAAAAACCTGTAAATATAACGAACAGCTGCGTAAATATTACGAGCAGTTCAAGGTCTATTGTCAAAAAATCCTGGCTTTAAGCAACGATAGTCTGGAAAAAACCATTAACGTCGCTTTGGCTTTGTGTTTGGTGTGCGCGGTGCTGGTGTCCATCGCGACCGTGGCGTTAAGACCGCTGCAAGCGCATAATAAAGCCTTGGACATGAAGCGGAATATTCTGGACGTCGCCGGTCTGCTGCAAGAGGATACCGATATCGATTCGGCTTTTAAAGAACGTATCGAAAGCAAGATTGTCGATGTTAAAACCGGCGAGTATATCGATAATATTGATGTCGACGAGTACGACCAGCGCAAGGCGGCGAAAGACCCGGCTCAGAACGAAGCCATTCCCGCCGACAAGGATATCGCCAGCATCCGCTTTAAGGCAAAATACACCAAGGTCTATTTTGTTAAAGACGGCGATCAGCTGCAATCGATTATTCTGCCGATCAACGGTTATGGCTTATGGTCAACCATGTACGGCTTTATAGCCTTGGAGCCGGACGCGCAAACCGTGCAAAGCATTAATCTATACGATCAGGCCGAAACGCCGGGCCTTGGCGGGGAAGTCGTCAACCCTCACTGGCGGGCGTTGTGGAAAGGCAAGAAAGTCTACGGCGAAAACGGTGAAGTGGCGTTGACGCTGGTGAAAGGAGGGGTCGATGAAACCCGTCCGGACGCCGTTTACAAAGTGGACGGTTTGGCCGGCGCGACTTTAACTAGCCGCGGCGTCAGCAATCTTATTCAGTATTGGATGGGCCCGGAAGGTTACGCGGCTTATCTGAGTAAACTTAGAACCAACGGTTAGGGGGTGTAGCATGGATAAAGAAACCAAAAAAGTATTATTCGAACCCTTGGTGGACAACAACCCCATCACCTTGCAGGTGTTGGGGGTTTGTTCGGCTCTGGCGGTTACCTCGCAGATGTCCACCTCGCTGATTATGGCGTTGGCGTTGACATCCGTGACGGCTTGTTCGAGCGCGGCCATCAGTTTTGTGCGCGAGCATACGCCCAGCAGCATCAGGATTATCGTACAGATGATCATTATTGCTTCGCTGGTGATTGTCGTCGATCAGATCCTGCGGGCGTTTGCTTTTGAAATCAGCAAAAAATTATCGGTATTCGTCGGTTTGATCATCACCAACTGTATCGTGATGGGCCGCGCGGAAGCCTATGCAATGAAAAATCCGCCCTGGCAAAGCTTTGTGGACGGCGTCGGCAACGGTTTGGGCTACAGTCTGATACTGGTTATGGTCGCTCTGTGCCGTGAAACGATCGGTTCCGGTAAATTGCTCGGCATGGAAGTGTTTCATCTGGCGAAAGACGGCGGCTGGTATGTGCCGAATGGCCTGATGCTGCTGCCGCCCAGCGCTTTTTTCATTATCGGGCTGATTATCTGGGGGTTCCGTACCTGGAAACCCAAACAGGTGGAGCATAACGAATTCAAAATTCTGTCCATAGCTCACGGCGAAGGGGGGCATCACTGATGGAAGCGTATATCAATTTATTCATTAAGGCGGTTTTCGTTGAAAACCTGGCGCTGTCGTTTTTCCTGGGAATGTGCACTTTTTTGGCGGTATCCAAAAAAATTACCACGGCGATGGGATTGGGTATCGCGGTCATGGTGGTGCAAACCCTGACGGTGCCCGCCAATAATTTCATTTATCAAACCTTGCTCAAGGAAGACGCGTTGGCCTGGCTGGGCGTCACCGGCGTGGATCTGAGTTTCCTGAGTTTGTTGAGCTGTATCGGTATGATCGCGGCGATAGTACAGATTCTGGAAATGATACTGGATAAGTATTTTCCGGCTCTGTATCAGGCTTTAGGCATATTCCTGCCGTTGATTACCGTTAACTGCGCGATTCTGGCCGGCAGTCTGTTCATGATAGAGCGCGATTATGACTTTGGCGAAAGCGTGACCTATGGCATAGGCAGCGGTTTCGGCTGGGCGTTGGCGATAACCGTCATGGCGGGCGTACGCGAGAAACTGAAATACAGTGATATACCGCCCGCCTTGCAGGGCCTGGGCATCACTTTTATAACCGCCGGCTTGATGTCCTTGGGCTTCATGGCTTTTTCTGGAATTCAATTATAAGGGTAGCGTAATGCTGGAAATTGCATTAGGAGTTATTTTTTTCACGGCGATCGTGATCGCGTTGGTGTTTATGATCATCGGCGCGAAAAACAAACTGGTGGCTACCGGAGATGTGGAGATTCTGATTAATCATGAAAGAAAAATCCACGTACCGGTCGGCGCTAAATTACTAACTGTGTTGTCGGACAATCAGTTGTTCGTTTCCTCGGCTTGCGGCGGCGGCGGTACCTGCGGCCAGTGTAAGGTCGTGGTGCATAGCGGCGGCGGCGATATTCTGCCTACCGAATTGTCGCATATCAGCAAACGCGAAGCGGCGCATGGCGAGCGTCTGGCCTGCCAGGTATCCGTTAAGCAAAATATGGATGTCGAAGTCGAGGACAGCGTATTCGGCGTCAAAAAATGGGAATGTACGGTTAAATCCAATAACAATGTTGCGACTTTTATTAAGGAGCTGGTGCTGGAGTTACCGGAAGGCGAGGCTATTAATTACCGCGCCGGCGGTTATATTCAAATCGAATGCCCTGCGCATGTGTCCCGCTACGCGGATATGAATGTCGAAGAGGAATACCGCTCCGATTGGGATAAATACAATTTATGGCGTTATGTATCCGATGTAAAGGAGCCGACGTTGCGCGCTTATTCGATGGCGTCCTATCCCGAGGAAAAGGAAATCATGCTGAATGTGCGGATCGCCACGCCGCCGCCGAATGCGCCGGATAGTACGCCTCCAGGCGTCATGTCGTCGTTTATTTTTAATCTTAAACCCGGCGATAAAGTATTCGTATCCGGCCCTTACGGCGAATTCTACGCCAAGGACACCGACAACGAAATGATATTCGTCGGCGGCGGCGCCGGTATGGCGCCGATGCGTTCGCATATTTTCGATCAATTGCGGCGTCTGAAGTCCAAACGGAAAATGACATTCTGGTACGGCGCCCGCAGTAAACGCGAAATGTTCTACGTCGAAGACTTCGACATGCTGGCCAAGGAAAACGATAATTTTACCTGGCATGTGGCTTTATCGGACGCCTTGCCGGAAGACAACTGGACCGGTTATACCGGCTTTATCCATAATGTCTTATACGAGCAATGCATAAAAAACCATCCGGCGCCTGAAGATTGCGAATACTATTTGTGCGGTCCGCCCATCATGAACTCTTCCGTGATCAACATGCTGTTAGCCAACGGCGTGGATCCGGAAAATATCTTGCTGGACGATTTCGGCGGTTAAGCCCGGCTGATTACTGTAGGGTGGGCATTCACGCCCACCCTACATTTTTGAATCTTAGATTATTTAATGTGTCATAGAGACGTGCGAGCTGGATTTCTTCCAGCGGGGCGGTGTTTTTGATACGAATATAAAAGGCGAGTGCTATGGGAATTTTTCTTGCGACATTTGTGATAATGGTTGTAGTGCTTGGCGTTATGGCGATAGGCGTTATGTTCGGCCGACATGCTATCAAAGGCTCTTGCGGCGGAACGGGTAATTGTATTTGCGAGACTAAATGCGATAAACGCAAGCAGATGGAAGCCGAACAAGCGGCCCCGGATTCCGGCCTATAACCTGGAATTCATTTAAACGGTGACCGATCTTTCCGGACTGCCGGTAAAATCGGCGAACCGGTAATCCGTTTTAAGGCAGTGATCCAGCCACTTTTCCAGAAAATAATTCAAGCGCCATTTATAGTCGCGAATTTGTTTTAATTTGCCCGGATCGCTATATACCTCTTCCACGGCCGGGCGCTCATTATCCCGAATCACCTCCGCCAATTGCGCGTCCAGGTATATCCTGATTTTAAGTCCAGGCTCCAGCATCTCGGTCAATTCCCGGCTAAAACAATGGCTAAGTTCTATGGTCAGGGTATAGGGGTTCCGTTCCAGCACCGCCATATATAATGCCGGTTTATTTTCGGTTAGCCCCACGGCCATTTTCTGGAAGGAGCATAAATCCGGTATCAGCCGGAACAATTTCCGATAATTGGATTCGCAGAGTTTTTCCAGGCACAGCGACGTATTAACCGGCGTTATCCGAGACATGGCTAATCTTCCCGGTAACTGGCGTACGCGCTGGCGGTTTCCCACAGCACGACCTGATCGACGTTAAAACCTTGCTGTTTAACGTATTGATAAATCATTTTGCTCAAAACTTCCGCCGTCGGATGTTCGTCAAGCGCCAGAAATTGTTCATGGTTGGCGATGAGCGCCGGAATAATGGGATCGTCCTTGTGCAACAGGAAATTATGATCGAGCACCGTATTGATGTAGCCGTCGACACAGTCCCTGACATCGGCAAAATCGCAAACCATGCCCTGATCGTTCAGATGCGCCTGCTTGATGGAAATACTGGCTTTGACGCTATGACCGTGTAAATTCCGGCATTTGCCGGGATGGCGCATCAACCGGTGACCGTAGCAAAAATAGATTTCTTTAGTAATGATGTACATAGAGCTACTCGTCCTTGTGCGGCGGATAAGTCACGGGTCAATTACCTTTAATGCTTTTGATGATGGCGGCTATTTCAAATTTTTGATCGGGTAGCCTGGATACGCGGACTACCTCAATAAACGCAGTCATGGGCGGAGTTAACGATGTTTTCGGCAAAATGCTGATTTCCATCGCTATGCCGACATTATACATTTGATCGGCGATAAAAGAAACGCCGGCGCCGCTTAAATTGGTGCATTTGCCGGTTTTTACCGTATCGCCGTCGGCAGGTTTATAATTAATGTCACAATCGACCTCCATACGAATAAAATCACGTTTTTCGTCTTGGTTTAACATCAGACTCTCCGAATTAAAACAACAAATATTTGTCATGTTGAATATTAGGAGTTTACTATAAAAATGCAACTTTCAAATTAAAGACATTTGTAATTTGTGTTTATGTTAAAAATTTTGAGTATTTATTATGGTCAACATCATTCAACTTTTAACCGTTGAAAATATTATTCGGCCTCTCAAGCAGGGCGGACAACAAAGCCTGATTTTTCATATCAAGGTTGTCAATTTATCTTATGAAAAACAGGTCGATGTCGTCTGGTGCGGCAAAGACGGCGAATGGCGTACCCTAAAAGCCGAATTTTTGCATGAAAACGCGGATAATCAAGAATACTGGCTCGCTAAAACCCGCTTAAAAAGTAAACATATCGATCGGCTGCCGGGCGATATCCGTTTCGCTTTGCGGTTGCGCTGCCAAGACCGTGAATTTTGGGATAATAACCGGCAAGCCAATTTTCTAAGCCATGCAAACAGCGGGTTGCAGCTTAATAACGCTTATCTGTTACTCGATATTAGTTTTATACAAAAGTTAGACTTGGAACAGCAGTGGCTGACCGTTAAAATAGCGGTCAATGCAAGTTTTAAAGCGGCTAAAGTCATATTGCACTGGTCTGCCGATTCTTGGCGGCATATTCATCACAGCCCATGCCGCCGCCAGGCCAAACTGTCAAATCAGCATGCGGAAATTTGGACGGCGCGGATAAAAATCGCATCGGCCTTCCGGGTATGTTACGCCCTTAGCGCGGAGAATCGGACCCAAACGATCTGGGATAATAACGATGGCTTAAATTATACTTTGAGCCGGACGCCGTTAAAGGTTATGATACTCAATTTACATTGCCGTCAGGAAGAGCAACAGGATGACAAGTTTACGCTGATCGCCAAAGCCATAGACGAACAGATGGCTGATGTCGTTTGCCTGCAGGAAGTGTCGGAGTTTTGGAATGAAGGGCGGGGCGATTGGCCGTCGAACGCGGCGAATATTATTAATCAACGTTTGCGGCAACCGTTTTATCTCTATACCGATTGGTCGCATTTAGGTTTTGATCAATACCGGGAAGGGGTAGCGATTTTATCCCGTTTTCCATTGCTGAATACCCAAGCCCGCTATGTTTCCGAAAGCCATGATGCATACAGTATACATTCCCGCAAAGTGGTGATGGCGCAAATCCACGCGCCCTATATGGGCAATGTCAACGTTTATTCGGTGCACCTGAGCTGGTGGGAAGATGGTTTTTCCCAGCAATTTATACAATTGCACGAATGGGTCGGCAGTCTGAGCGGCGGCTCGGATGCGACCATGCTGTGCGGCGATTTTAATATTTCCGCCGGCTCTCCGGGCTATTGGCAGGTTGTAAATACTCACCAATACGATGACCAATATTCGGTTGTCAATGCCCGGAATTCGCCGCCAGGGCGACACCGGGTCAATGATGCGCACTGGCGGCGCTCCACGGCGGATGACGGCCGGATAGATTATATTTTCATGCCTAAGAATAGTCCGCTACAAGCCACATACGCCCGGATATTGTTTACCGACGCCGATTATGGACGGGTTTCCGACCATGTCGGGTTTATCATGACGTTCGAACCGAAATAATCGGTAAATTATCAGCAGCATGCAATTTGCAGAACAGTATGCCAGACCGGTACTGGCCAAATTAGGGGGCTATTTTTCCCGTACCAATGATAATAGAGAAAATTTCGCTATCCGTTGGGGGCGGATAGAATTCGATATGCTTCATGGCGCCGGCGCCAATCTGAAAGTGGTCATCAAAGTTTATCGGAATGAGATCTGCGAAACCTATATCGCCGATACCGACGCCTATGATATCCGCTGGGACCGCCACAAGCGCGCCAGCCGCGATTTTTACGTGCTGCCGGATTCCCGGCATTTCGGGCGGATTAACTGCATCAAATTCGCATTTATTGTTCATCTCGGCGAACATTCGCTGCCTTCCAGACGGGAATATATTTTCATGGACGGCGGGCAATTACAGGGCGACGGATATCAGCAGCGCGCCATTAGCGAAGAATACGCCACGGAAAACTATTACCGCACCTATGAGTTGAATAGTTTCGATTTGCAGAACGATGTCAACTGGTATAACCATCATTTTGCGGATTTGCATTTAATTCCCAAATTCACCAAGGGCCAGCAGCACCATCCTTTTCATCCGAAACGATTTATTCACGATCATATCGACAAGACCATACAAGTCAAACGGGCAAACCCGCAGCGCTTGTGTACGGTTAAAGTCAGCGTCGATTGTATAGACGATAGGGATTTTATAAATCATTTAATCCATGCCGCGCAGCAAAAAGTGCTGGTGCAGTGTATAGTCGACTGGCGGAAAATGACGCTGACCAACAGCTATCATTACGCCGCGCTGAAACGCTCCGGAATCGAGCTGATCGGCGTATTCTGTACGCCCAAACATCATCTGATAGAAGTGGAGCCGGACATGCATACCAAATTCATCATTTTCAATGATGAAGACTGCATTATGGGTTCATTTAACATCACTTTCGACCGCTGGTGGGCGAATTGGGAGTCCGGCATGACGTTTCATTCCAAAGGCGTGTGCCGGTTATTGGATAACATCTTCCAAAGCCAGCGGGGCGGCGTGATTCAAAAATACGGCATCGATCCGTTTAGTCCGTTTAATCTGTTGTATACATTCGGCCGCCATACCATGGCCAACGGTAAAGTCTACCGGCCGCATCACGCTATATTGGCGGAAATTAACCGCGCCCGGCAAAGCATTAAAATTTGCCTGTTTTTAATCGGCGAATTAATGGGCGACCATCATGACAGCGTGATAACCGCGCTGATACAGGCCAAAGAGCGTGGGGTAGACGTACAGATGCTGTTTAACGGCCATTTGGCCAGGCAAGGCCGTATCGGTGTCGAGCGCTCGATGCAAGAGGAGCTGCAACGGCCGTTGCTGCCCTCCATTCAACGATTGAAGTCGGCGGGCGTCAGCGTTGGTCTGGTCTATGGACAGGATGATCTGCCGGTGCCTTATTCGCCTGTTCATTCCAAATATTGCGTGATAGACGATTATATCGTCATTGAAGGCAGTTTTAACTGGTACAACACGTCGGTGTTTTCCCACGACCTGATCGTTGTCGCCGCCAATCATGAAGTGGCCCGGCCTTATTTGTTCGAATTCGAGCAGATCAAGCGTTTGTTCAGGGTGTTTTACTAATCGTTATCCATGCATCACCTAACCAAATCACGGCACGCGGGCAAATTGCCCGAGTTTTGCAGGCAAATGTCGGCTTACATCTTCGGTAGTTAGGCATATATTAATATTGTCGGCCAGCACAGCAAACCCAGTTTTTGTATTCGTATTTATGGGTGTATTTAGTAAATGTGAACACCCAAGCCACTATACTCGCACGCGGCCAATAGCAAAGCGCAACGCCACAAACCGCATAGGCAGCCGTACGGAAAAAATTAAATCGTAGGTTAATGGCCACGGAGGAGATCACAGTGAAAACCAAGCAACCCATTACAAAAAAGTTGAACGTACCCGCGGAAAGGGTGTGGGACGCCATCCGCAAAATCGGCGGACTGGATGTCTGGTTTCCGTTCATAGCAACTTGCAAAGTCGAAGGTGATGGGCCGGGCGCACGCCGCCATATGACCTTAACCGGTGACGGCGGCGTTATAGAAGACACGATAGCGGAGATTGACGACAAAAACATGAGACTAGTCTATCTTAGACCCGTCTCGCCTTTCCCGGTAAGTAATTATCAAGGAACGGTAGAAGTCTTTAAATCTTATGATGGTTTGGGCATAGTCGTCTGGACGATAGATTTCGAATCACAGCCTGAAGACGCGGCGTCACTTGCCGAGCTAGTGCTCAGCGTCATAGGCGATGGCATGGCGGGCATGGAAAAAGACCTGCTGATTGCTTAGTTCAGACCTGATCTACCGCATATTTGCAGGAAAACGCCAGATCAATCAATATAAATTTGGCTGACCGCCAGTCTGCAAACACGTCTGAGCTTGAATCGCGATCTCCAATTCCTCCTGGGTGGCGATGACCAGTATCCTGACTTGGCCGGCGCCGATTTCGGCGCAAGGCGGGGCAGGGCGCCGATTTTTCAACGGGTCGACCGCTATCCCCAAGGCGCTGAGATTCTCGCAGCATTTTTCGCGCAGCCAGACGTCGTTTTCGCCTATGCCGCCGGTAAATACTATCGCATCCACGCGGTTTAGCACCGCAAAATAAGCGCCGATATATTTTTTTAGCCGGTAAGCGTACATTTCCAAAGCCAGGCGCGCTTCCGGGTTGCCGGATTCCGCCAGTTTATGAATGGCGCGCATGTCGTTTTCGCCGCAAACGCCTTTGCTACCGCTTTGTTTGTTCAACATGGCTTCGATATGGTCGTTGGACATCTGCAAAGTACGGCTTAAATAAAATATGATCGCCGGGTCGATGTCGCCGCAACGGCTGCCCATCATCAAACCTTCCAGTGGCGTCATGCCCATGGACGTATCCGCGCTCCGGCCATTTTCGATAGCGGCCGCGCTGGCGCCGTTGCCTAAATGCAGCGTGATCAAATTGCACGTATGTAAAGGCTGACCCAGATATTGTGCGGCTTGCCTGGCGACGTATTGATGCGAAGCGCCGTGGAAACCGTAGCGGCGCACCTTGTGCTCCGTGTAAAGATAGGCTGGCAAGGCGTAATAATAGGCGTAATCCGGCATACTCTGATGAAACGCGGTATCGAAAACCGCGACTTGGGGAATATCCGCCATTTGCCGCATAGCTTCCTGAATACCGAGCAAATTAGCGGGGTTATGCAGAGGCGCCAGCGGTATGTGCGCGGCAATCTGATCTAAAACCGTCTGATCAATTAATACCGGCTGCCGGAACTGTGCGCCGCCGTGCACCACTCGATGGCCGATACAGAATAAATCGCTGTCATCAGCCAGTAGCGCGGACGCCCGCAACGTGGTAAATAATAGACTCAACGCTTGCTGGTGATCGCTAATAGGCAGCTGGCAAACTTGCGGTTCGGCCGCGCCTATCGTATAACGGTGGGCGGAGCCGGCTTCGCCGATACGATCGATCAGTCCGCTGATCAGCTGGCTGTGATTTTGCATATCGAACAGCGTATATTTGACCGAGGAGCTGCCGGCGTTTAATACCAATATTTTCATCAATTATTCCGAGTTTTTAACTATTTACCTTGTAACTAAACTTTCAAAAGCTTGCCGATAGCTGACCACCTTGGCTCCGGCGTCAAAAGCCGGGTAGCTGACGCTGACTTAAAATTCGCTGAATAATTACCCGAATTTTTATGTAGAATCCTAGGCATTATTTATATCTTAGTCGCCAAATTCCGGTTTTGCCAATTTTCATGCTCAAACTAATATTAATTTGCATCGCAATTCTATTCGCCGCCTGTACTGCGCCGACCCGCAAGCAACCGGCGCCGGTTAAACCGTCCGCCGCCGCCGGCCGGCTAAAACTCGGCGAGCCGGTTAACATCGGCGCCGACGGCGCGGTCAAGCTGTATCCCACCGAATTCAAATATTTAAGCGGCTGGGATAGCGATAACCACGCGCTGGCGTACCGCGCTTTTCAGCGTTCCTGCCGCGGTTGGCGCAAACAAGCGGACGGCAAGCCTCTGGGCGGCATATTGCCGCTAGGCAAGCTCAGCCACTGGAAACGATTATGCGCTATCGAAACTGGGGCCGGCGGCGAAAAACAGTTTTTCGAAACCTGGTTCAAGCCTTATGCGGTGGCCGACGGCAATAGCTTTGAAGGCGTGTTTACCGGCTATTATATGCCCGAATTGCACGGCTCTTTCCAGCAAAGCCGCCGCTATCATGCGCCGGTGTACGGCATGCCTAAGGATTTGATTAAGCGCGACGATAAAATCGGCCGCCTCGAAAACGGGCAATGGTTGCCGTATTATGACCGGGCGGCTATCAATGCCGGCGCTTTGACCGGCAAAAACGCCGAACTGTTATGGGTGGATAATGAAATTGACGCGTTTTTTATGGAAATACAGGGTTCGGGCCGGGTTATTCTGGAAGATGGCCGCGTGCAAGGGCTGGGCTTTGCAGGTAAGAACGGCCGGCCCTATTACGCCATAGGCCGCTGGTTGGTGGAGCAGGGCTATATACCGCTGGAGCAAATCTCCATGCAGAGCATCCGCGCCTGGATTATCGATCATCCGCAAGAAGGGCGGGATTTAATGTTGAAAAACCCGTCCGTGGTGTTTTTCCGGTTGACCGCCGCCAATGACGACGAAGGGCCGGCTGGGACGATGAATACGCCGTTAACCGCCGGTTACAGCATCGCGGTTGATAATGATTATCTGCCCATGGGCGTTCCCATCTGGCTGGAAACGCAGCCGGCTAATGGCGTACAAGGCTTGCAACGGCTGGTGATGGCGCAAGATACCGGCAGCGCGATCAAGGGTTTGATACGCGGCGACGTCTATTGGGGGAAAGGTCATCAGGCGGGGGAAATGGCCGGCTTGATGAAATCTCCGGGGCGGTTTTTTATTCTGACGCCTAAATTTGAGAAATTGTGATAGGGTAGGTTTAAACAAAACGATTAAAATTGATATTTATGCCGGACAGCGGAATTCGTAAAAACTTGCCTTTCTTGATTGCGGTTTGTATCGCGCTTTCCGCATCGGGTTGTACTACGCCATTCCGGACTCATTATGATTCCGCTATACACAACGCCATGTGCCCTGCTGACAACGGCGCCACTCGGCCCGCGGATCCCATAAAACAGGATGGCGCGCTTTGGGTGCCGCAAACGCCCTGCGAAGCGGCAATTGTACAAATGGCGGTCGACCGCTGTATTGGCGCGGCTTCGACGACTTCAGACATGTATAATGCCGGGAGTTTTTCCGATAGCGCGGGTCTTGGGTTAAATGCTGCTTCAAGCGCTTTCGATGGCTTAATTTCTTCTATCATGGCTATTGTCACGAATCCGATATTAGCGTCGACCACACTTGTGGCTACACTGGGCACATCAATTGCGCGGGTGTTTTCCGGAAGCGCGTATAAGCCCCCGCCAATCAAGAATATGTACGCGGCGGCTGCAAGTTATACCTTAAATAACCAGAATTTGGCTAAGGACGAAACTTACTACAAAGGGCTATGGAACGCCGTGGGTTCCGTTTGTCCGCCCGATCCGATTTTTGGCAGCTTTGAAATGGAAAAACCCGGCGCCAGCTATTCGGCCCCCTCCATTGCCCGCTAGATTTTAAAATATTGCGTCTCGTTATAAACCCCGTAAAGCTGAGACGCCTCCAAGAGCCGTTTGTCTCAAATTGGCTGGCGGCGCCAGGTATGGGAAATTTACCGAGCCAAGGTGGTCAGCCATCGGCAAGCTTTGAAAGTTTAGTCGCTAAGAAGATCGGCGTCGTTATTCTCCGCCATCTCATTGTAGTCCAAATATAGCCAGTTGTTTATAACTGGCGACGTAAACTTTGCCGTTAGCGATAACCGGCGCGATATTAGAGTTACTATTACCGCTGTAAGGCCAGGTTCCGGCGCTAGCCGAAAACAGCGTCTGCAAGTTATTCGTTGCATCCAATGCGTAAAGCATGACGGGCGAAGTTATATACTGGGGGCGTGAAACCGCCCAAACTATGGGCGATGCGCCTCCGGCGGAAGAAATACTGGTAAAGAACCCTGAATTCGAACCGTCGCCGATAATCTGCGAACCGCTCTCAAAGGCAAGCTGAGGTTGAGAAGTCGCTGAAGTTAGAACTTTCCAGCTATTGACCGTTGGACCGCCGCTGCTGACAACATGCGTGACGCCGTTTACATCGTTAAAATAGGATTCGCCGCAAAAACAACTCCCGATTTGGTATGCGCCTAGCACGTTATCCGCGCCATTGCCGCCGGCAAAGCCGCCCAGGTTGTTATTATCCATCAGGTACATCACGCCCATCTTACCGGCGGCGACGGAAAGATTCGGCGCATTGCCGGATTGCGGAGGCAACAAAAGTATGCCGCCGGCCCCGAAATCCAAGTCGTTTTCATCCAGAATCGCCTCGTCCGCGGGCGTAAAAATATCCAGCAAAGCCGTCAAATCGGATGACAGCTTGACAGCGCTCTCCTGGATATTGTAGACGCCGTCATAAGGCATGTCGCTGTTTCCGGTCACAAAATAGAGCGAGCCCGATTCGTCGGCCGATATGCCGTTTCCGGACATCCAAACGGATGAGAGAGCGCTTTGGTTTTGTTGCGAGGCAAGCGCGTTAGTCAAATTATTCGCGGCTAAAGGGG